>CAZJQN010000020.1:0-33323 GCA_964548125.1 uncultured Bacteroidales bacterium
ACCTGCGTTAAGCCCGGATTGCGCATCAGGAGAGCAAGCGAACTGATGCGCAGTGAGTTGGCATTTAGTGCAGGCATCCGGGCAAATCCCGCTGAAACGCAGTGAAAGCGGCCCGCAGGGCACATTGCACAGTTATGATGCGTAATGTGAGGTAAATCATTTACGCTCCTGATAAATTCATTACTTTTGCCGCAAATTTTTTCAAAGTGTCACGCAGACTTTTGATGTATGTTTTGCTGGTAGCAGCAATGCTGTTCTGGGGTTTTTCCTTTGTCTGGTATAAAATGGCATACCAGCATTTTCTCCCTCTTACCGTAGTTTTTTTCAGGCTTTCTCTTTCATCGGCATTCCTCTTTCTCCTGGCTGCAACCATGAAAAAGTTACAGCATATATCCCGCAAAGATTTACCATTGCTGTTTCTTGTTGCCTTATTTGAGCCATTTCTTTATTTTATTGGTGAAAGCTTTGGAATGCAGCGTGTTTCGTCTACCCTTGCATCCATTATTATTGCCACTATTCCCCTTTTCACGCCTGTTGCTGCATATTATTTTTTTAAAGAAAAAATTTCTATTCTTAATATAATTGGCATCATTGTTTCCCTTGCCGGCGTATTGATTGTGGTTAAGGCAAACACATCTCATGGCAGTTCATCACTTCTCGGCGTTCTTCTTATTTTTCTGGCCGTTTTTTCAGCTGTTGGATATTCACTATTGGTTAAACAACTTACGGAACGATTCAATCCCTTTACCATTGTGGCCTGGCAAAATGGAGTGGGCGCTATTCTGTTCTTTCCATTATTTTGGTTTTTTGAATTTCCCAGACTTGAAATAGATGCTATCACCTGGAAGAACATGTTGCCGGTTGTTTATCTCACTTTTTTTGCATCGGTTCTTGCTTTTATTTTCTTTGTCAACGCAGTTGCCACAATAGGTGCTTCAAAAGCCAATATATTTACGAATGCTATTCCGGTTTTTACGGCATTATTTTCATGGCTTCTTCTTGGAGAGCAGTTAAGCGCCGTAAAACTGACAGGAATGTTCATTGTTATAGCCGGCATTGTTTTGTCGCAAATCTCGCGCAGCAGGATTTCACGATTTCTGATGGTTTTTCGCTCGCAAGAATAAGAACAGAATCTCATTTCAACTTCGACAGCTCGTGCACCATAACATTCAATCCTCTGTGCATGGCCTGAATAGTAATTTTTTTCTTCATTACGGCTGGTTCACCATCATAATGGACAGCCCCTGCCTTTTTTCTTTTCAGTACAGCTTTGTCGGTCCTGAGAACTTTCAGGTAGGGACTTTTGTGCAATTTTCGGCTGAACAGACGATAACCTATATTCAGTGCCCGGAACCTGGGAAACGGTGCAAGAATGCAGATATCCAGTTTCCCATCCTGAATATCAGCATGGGGCGAAATGTATGCATTGTTTCCCCATTGAGCAGCATTGGCAAACGTTACCAGAAATGCCCTGTTGGCGATTTTGGTTTTTCCGGCTTTTAGCTGGTATTTTTTAGGTTTATAATGTACATATTCCGAAAGAGTAGTTTTAACATATGTAATAAATCCTCTTTGCTCGCTTTCGGCAAAGCGCATACCAACAAAAGCATCAAAGCCAACACCACAGGTACAGAAAAAAGGAATATTGTTGACCAAACCATAATCAATACTAATAACCTTACTATGGTTAATCACATTAACAGCTTCCTTAACTCTTACAGGGATTTTTAAATGCCGTGCCAATCCGTTTCCTGAACCAACCGGAATAATACCAAGAGCAGCATCTTTACCGACAAGGGCCGCTCCAACTTCATTCACTGTTCCGTCACCTCCTACCGCAATAACCTTCTTTATGCCCTTTTTAATTGCCTTGCGTGCCAGCTTTGTTCCATGGCCCTTATATTCTGTGTACCTGAATTCAGGTTCATACTTCTTTGTATTCAAATGCCGACGAATGGAATTTTCAAGGTTGGTCTTGCTGCGAATTCCGGCTATTGGATTGATTATGAATAAGATTGGCTCTTTTGCCTTATCTGTCATACATATAGAATTTCTACTTTTCAGTGCAAAGGTAGACGAATCTCGGATTATCGCAATGATAAGCTAATGAAGCGAAAATGTGACCACCTTGAATCCGATTTTCTTAATTCCGCTGATAATTCATACTTCTTCTGTATTTTTGTCGTTAATAGTGGTATCGAAAACTTTTCATTTGAGAAAATTTGGTTACATAATCTTTGCGGGTTTTTTCCTGCTTACCGGAGAAATCTCAGGCCAGATTGGAGGAACTTTCACATGGAATTTTCTGAATCTTACCAGTTCAGCAAGAATTAGTGCTCTTGGTGGAAAAAATGTAGCACTGGCCGATGGAGACCTTAATCTGGCGTATTTTAATCCTTCCCTCCTTACGGAAGAAATACACAATAACCTGGCACTCAATTACGCCACGCTCTTTTCCGGAATTAGTTATGGAAACGTTGCCTATGCCAGAACAGTTCCAAAAATAGGCACATTTGCAGGTGGAATCCAATATATCAATTATGGTACGTTTACAGCTGCCGATGAAACAGGACAGATAACAGGCCAATTCAGGGCTGCAGAATATGCACTTTATTTCACGTATTCGAAGACTTTCGACACATGCTGGAATGTCGGTATCACTTTCAAGCCGGTGTACTCATCGCTCGAGAGGTATCAGGCGTTCGGAGTTGCTGCAGATCTTGGTGCATCCTATATCTCTCCAAACCGATTGTTCACAGCTGGATTAGTATTACGTAACATGGGACTGCAGTTTAAAGGATATTATACGGAATCAAAAGAACCACTTCCATTTGAAATCCTGGCAGGAGTCGCCCAAAAGCTGCAATATGCTCCCCTCCGTTTCCTCATCACCCTTCAGCAGCTTCAGCGCTTTGATCTCACCTATAATAATCCTGATGATCCGAATGATATTGATCCCATTACCGGCAAAACCATAAGAAAGAATCCGGCAGAAAAACTTGCCGATCAGGTCATGCGGCATATAATTCTGGGAGTAGAATTTGTCCCATCCCGCAGTTTTTTTTTCCGGCTTGGTTACAACTACCAGAGAAGAAAAGAAATGATGATTGATACGCATCCAGGTACTGTCGGATTCTCATGGGGCTTCGGACTCCGCATCAACAAGTTCAATATCAGTTACGGACGGGCAGCATGGCATCTGGCAGGCGGTACAAATTTTTTCTCACTTAGTACCAATTTTTCCGAATTCGGTTTTCTCGATAAATCAACAAATCACTGAATTTGTAATGCAACCCATTCCCGATCATCTCATTATCGCTGTTGACGGCCATTCTTCCTGCGGCAAAAGTACTTTTGCCAAGGCGATTGCAAAAAGGCTCAAATATAGATATATTGACAGCGGGGCTATGTACAGGGCTGTTACTCTGTTCTGCATCCGAAAACTTCATTGTCAGAACGAAAATCAAGATACGGCAAATCTGATCAGATTGCTTCCTCAAATTGATATCTCATTTGAATACAACCCCGCACGGCAAGAAAACGAAATACTACTCAACGGAGAGTTTGTTGAAGAAGCGATACGCGAGCCAGAAGTAGCAGGGAAAGTGAGCATCATCAGCAAAATTCCTGAAGTTCGTTCACGGATGGTCGAAATACAAAGAAAACTAGGAGAAAAAGGCGGTATTGTTATGGACGGGCGCGACATAGGTACTGTTGTATTTCCCCAGGCTGACATTAAAATCTTCCTCACAGCCTCGCCGGAGATAAGAGCACAGCGACGATTTAAAGAACTCCGGGAAAAAGGAATTGATATCAGCTTTAATGAAGTTCTGGAAAATATTCTCGAACGCGACAGAATTGATTCAACCCGGTCGGTAAGTCCCTTGAAGAAAGCTCCCGATGCACTTCTTCTTGATAATTCGAATATGACTGTGGAACAACAAATGGAATGGTTCGAGAGGGTATTGCAGGAACGGTTCGGAAGGTAATCAGATTGTATTATCTTTGCAGGCTTTAATTCGAGGTGCAAACCAATGGAAATAACTATCGATCCGGATGCAGGCTTCTGTTTCGGAGTTACCCGGGCAATCCGGATGGCTGAAGAAGCAGCAAAGAAAGGTCCTGTTGTTAGCCTGGGAGATATCGTCCATAACCCTGAAGAAGTACAGAGGTTGAAAAACAAAGGTATTGGATCGGTTACCCACACCGATCTGCCAAATATGAAGAGAAATGTTATTTTACTCCGGGCTCATGGTGAACCACCTTCTACCTATGAAACGGCTCAGCTTTGCGATCTGAATCTGATAGATGCCACCTGTCCAATTGTTGCCGGCGTTCAGAAAAAAATCAAAAAGGCGTACAGAGAAGCTCTTGCTGTCAACGGACAAATAGTTATATACGGAAAGCCTGGTCATCCCGAAACCATTGGACTTCTTGGACAAACTGAAAATACTGCCATGATCATATCTGAAACAGCTGATCTGGATGCAATTGACTACCGCCGGCCACTCTGGCTTTTTGCCCAAACAACTATGCAACCTGTAAAATTCCGCATGGTTGCTGACGAAATCAGAAAAAGATACAGCCACGCTGGACAGAATCCGGACAAAATGCTCCGTGTATTCAATACACTTTGCCGCTATGTTTCAGGAAGAGAAGAAAAAATCAGGGCATTTGCCCGCCGGTTTGATGTTGTTGTTTTTGTCAGCGGAGCAAATAGTTCAAACGGGAATTTTCTTTATTCCTGTTGTAAAGAAGAAAATCCAAAAACCTATTTTGTGTCCCACGCCGATGAACTGAAAAAAGAATGGTTTGAAGGAGCATTTTCAGTGGGAATAAGCGGTGCTACTTCCACACCGCAGTGGCTTATGGAAGAAGTCAAACAACGTTTAACAGAGTTGGAAAAATAATGTTTATTTAATACATTGTAATTAAACGTTTTATACTTTTGCAACGATTTTGTTTAATATAGATTGAGATTATGAGAGAAGTGAAAAGAATCGGAGTGCTTACCTCAGGAGGGGATGCACCAGGAATGAATGCTGCCATCCGGGCCGTTACCCGTGCAGCATTACACCACAATATCGAAGTATACGGTATTATGCGGGGCTACGAAGGCTTGATAAACGGTGAAATAAAAAAGATGAGTTCTTCGGATGTGAGCGGAATTATTCAAAAAGGAGGAACCATCCTTCAGACCGCCAGGTCGGTGGCCTTCCGCACACCGGAAGGACGTGTTCAGGCCAGGGAAAATTTGAAAAAATATGATATTGACAGCCTGATTGTAATCGGCGGTGACGGATCATTTGCCGGGGCTAGCATCTTTTCCCGTGAACATAACTTTCCTGTCATCGGAATCCCGGGTACCATAGATAATGACCTGTATGGAACGGAATACACCATCGGTTACGACACTGCACTGAACACTGTAGTAGAAGCAGTTGACAAGATCAAAGATACTGCCAGCTCGCATAATCGAATTTTCTTTGTGGAAGTAATGGGCCGCGAAGCAGGCTTTCTTGCTCTCATGAGCGGAATTGCATGTGGGGCGGAAGCTATCCTGATTCCTGAAGTTCCGGGACAAATTGATAAATTAATGAATTATCTTTCCATGCGCGGCCAGCAAAAGAAATCTAGTATAATTCTGGTGGCCGAAGGTGAAGATGAAGGTGGAGCAATTCCTGTGTCTAAAAAAGTTCAAGCCGCATTCCCGCAATTCGACATACGTGTCACCATTCTTGGTCACATTCAGAGAGGTGGAAGCCCGACAACACATGACCGTGTTACTGCCAGCAGACTGGGTGTTGCTGCCGTGGAAGCCCTGCTCGATGACCAGACCAGCATTATGGTTGGTATTGACAACGATCAGATTGTGCATGTTCCTCTGAGCAAAACCATCAAACTGCATAAAACTGTCGATCCCCAGCTACTTGAAGTAGCTGAAATTCTGATTGGTTAATCACTTATTGAATAGACATTCCTGTTTGCCTCATTGAGGGGATTTTAGCTATATAGCCAAATATTAAAGGTGGTTTGGGTATATTTGTATGCCCATTCCACCACTATGCAGAATCTTCCGCTGTACGCCGAAATTATCCTGCCCCTTCCCCTGCCGGGAACATTTACTTATACAGTTCCCTCTGGTTGGGAAAACAGAATTAAACCCGGAGTACGGGCCCTGGTTCCCTTTGGTGCACGCAGGATCCTGAGCGGAATTGTTGCATCAGTTACTGATACAATTCCTGAGGTACCCAACGTAAAGCCCCTGATGGATATTCTGGACGAATCACCTGTAGTGGTTCCCTTTCAAATCTCCTTCTGGCAATGGATTGCCGATTATTACATGTGCACGCTTGGAGAAGTTAGCAAGGCAGCTCTTCCCTCCGGATTGAAACTCGAGAGTGAGACCCGGATGTTTGCACGGGAAGAATATATAAATACTGATGATCTGTCATCTACCGAGTTAGAAATTTACACCCTTCTTCAAAAGAAAAAAGGCCTTCGAATTACCGATATTCAAAAACAACTTCAGAAAAACACAATATATCAGCCCCTGAAGAATCTGCTCAATAAAGGAGCAGTTTCAGCCAGCGAAAGTCTGAAAGAAGGATATAATCCGCCTCTGAAAGCATTTCTACGACTTCACCCCAACTGGACTGATTCGACATCACATACCCTTCTCCACGAAAAACTAAAAAAAGCGCCTCGTCAATTACAGGCAGTTGAATGTTTTTATCGGCTGGCTGAAAAAGAACCATCCCCTGAAAAATTCCTGATAGCACGCGAGGAGTTTTTACGCATTGCCGGAATTACATCAACCATCTTACGGAATCTTGTAGAAAGGAATATTCTTGTTACTGAATATCTTGAAGCCCGAGCAGAAAAAGAAATTCATACGAAACCTATTATTTCAACAACTCTAGAAGAAGCTCAGCAGAAGTGCCTTGAAGAAATAAAAAATCTCTTTGAAAAGACCGAAACAGTGCTATTGCATGGAGTCACTTCCAGCGGTAAAACAGAAATATATATTCACCTCATATCCGAATTTGTCCGTCAGGGAAAACAGGTTTTGTACCTACTTCCTGAAATAGCTCTTACCTCGCAAATTATCAAACGACTGCAAAAAGTCTTTGGCAATCTAGTACAAGTTTATCATTCCCGGTTCAGCGATGCTGAGAGAATTGCAACCTGGAATAAACTTCTGCCTGAACAGGGTAAAACACCTGGTCCTGCCATCATACTGGGTGTGCGTTCATCCGTTTTTCTGCCATTTACCAATCTTGGTCTGGTGATTGTTGACGAGGAGCACGAAAATACTTACAAGCAGTTCGACCCTGCGCCCCGATACCATGCCCGCGATACAGCTATTGTACTGGCCAATCTTCATAGTGCCAGAGTTTTGCTCGGATCAGCAACCCCGTCGGTTGAGTCCATCTTCAACTGCCGGATTGGGAAATATGCGCTTGTGGAACTGAAAGAACGATATGGCAATATTAAACTTCCTGCCATTGAAGTGGTAGATATGCGCATTGAACGAAAAAAAAGGCCTCCCAGGATGTTGTTTTCTGACCGTCTTTCAGAAGAAATCAAACATGCACTCAATCAGAAGGAACAAATAATTCTCTTCCAGAACCGGCGTGGTTTCGCTCCCTATCTGCAATGTCACGAATGCGGCTGGGTGCCTGTGTGCAGGCATTGCGATGTAAGCCTGGTATATCACAAACATCTAAATCAGCTTGCCTGTCATTATTGTGGTACCGTGTACCCCGGTAATATGCAATGCCGGCAATGCGGCAGTACCGATCTTCGAACAATGGGATCAGGTACAGAGAAAATTGAAGAAGAAATTTCCCTTTTGTTTCCCGGGGCAAAAATTGCCAGACTGGATCTGGATTCAACCCGCTCCCGTGCATCTTACGAACGCATTCTGAACGAATTTGAACAGGGAATAACAAATATATTGGTAGGAACCCAGATGATAACAAAAGGTCTCGACTTTGACCGCGTGCAGGTTGTAGGCATCATCAATGCTGATCATCTTTTGAACTTTCCAGACTTCCGTTCCTTTGAACGTGCTTTCCAGCTGATGGAACAGGTAAGCGGCCGGGCTGGAAGAAGAGACCGTCAGGGAAAGGTGATTATTCAGACCTCCCAACCAGACCACAGGATCATTCAGGCTTTAATGAAGCATGATTTTCATGCCATGCTCAGGGAAGAACTGCGTGAACGCAACATATTCCATTATCCTCCCTTCTCAAGACTTATCCGTATTACTGTCAGGCACAGTTCAGAAGACAAAACTACCCGTGCTGCCCTTCATTTGGCAGAGACCTTCCGTGAAGCATTCCCGGGAAGAGTCACTGGTCCTGATCTTCCATTGGTTGGCAGAATCCAGAATAAGTACCTGAGAAATATCCTCATTAAACTGGAAAGAGGAAAAAATCTGGAAGCAGACAAAAAAAAGGTTTATGCCATATTGGAAGAGTCAAAGTTGGTTCCTTTTCTTAAGAGCGTTGAGATTATTACCGATGTGGATCCGTATTGACCTGAAGCAAAATTAATCATCAAATTACTATCTTTGGCCTCCCAAAATTCTGAATTGTGACAGTCCATTCAATCAAGGAAGCTTTTGAAGGATTTTCTCGCCTTCGTATTATGATTATCGGTGATGTTATGATCGATTCCTACCTATGGGGTAAGGTGGAACGCATATCGCCCGAAGCACCGGTCCCCATCGTAACATGTACTAAAAGGGAAGACCGGCTGGGAGGTGCAGCAAACGTAGCCCTGAATATCCGCAGCCTGGGTGCTTCAGCCCTCCTCTGCTCAGTAATAGGTAACGACCCGGCAGGAAAGACTTTCATCAAGCTTCTGAAACAACATAAGATGGAAACTGCTGGAATACTGTACGATCCCAACCGAAAAACCACCCAGAAGACCCGTATAATCAGCAGTAACCAGCATTTGCTGAGAGTTGACGAGGAAGACACGCACTATTTGCAGCCCCATACAGAAACCTTGCTTCTTGAAGCGGTACGCGGATTAGTTTCGCGTATAAAAATTGATGCCGTCATTTTTCAGGATTATGACAAGGGGGTGATAACGCCGCGCATTATTGAAGAAACATCAAAACTCTTTCAGGAAGCTGGCATTCCGGTGCTGATTGATCCCAAAAAACGCAATTTTGCGCTGTACCGAAATGCAACTGTTTTTAAACCAAATTTCAGGGAATTCGCTGAAGGTATTAAGGCAGACATTTCTCGCAATGACAAGGAGGGGATTTCGAGAGAAGCTTCAGCATTCCTGCAAAAGACAGGCCATAAATATTTGCTGCTCACTCTCTCGGAACAAGGGGTTTTTCTGAGCGACGGGCATGAATCACACCACATTCCGGCACATGTCAGAGACATTGCTGATGTCTCGGGAGCCGGTGATACCGTCATAAGTGTGGCTGCCCTTTGTTTTGCATCAGGACTTTCTCCACTGGAAACAGCAAAAATCGTAAATCTTGCCGGAGGTATAGTATGCGAAAAGGTTGGGGTGGTTCCTGTTGATAAGGATCAACTTCTCCAGGAAAGCCTGCAGTTGGATTTTGTGAAATGAAGCCTGAATTTTGTTGAACTTTTGTATCTTTGCAGACCTAAACCATTTTCGGGGTGTGGCGCAGTTGGTTAGCGCGCTACGTTCGGGACGTAGAGGCCGGTGGTTCGAGTCCACTCACCCCGACGAACAAAATGTAAATACCTATTCTATCTTTAGAATTCTCCAGCGAAAATAACCCTTGCTATTTCCAACCTTCAGAAGATATAATCCACAGCTTAATTCACTGACAGAAACACGGATTTTCCCTCTAAAGCTTGCATTGTATACCACACGACCACTCGCGTCAACAAGCTCTGCATAAAAATTATCATTGGAATTCTTAACTTCAACTTCTACAAATGATGTAACCGGATTTGGATAAACGCGTATGGCAGGTTCATTATGAGTTTCCATCTTTGCAGCATAGCTCACGGTAACATCAAAAGAACATGTGGTCTGATTTCCGCTCACGTCCGTTGCCGTCCAGTTTATCCTTGTAGTACCTGGATTCAGACTGATCCCTTCAAGTGTTGAAAGACCATTGACATTGTTTACCAAAGCCTGCAGGCTACAATTGTCAGTAACTGATACCGGATTGAATTCATCCGCTAAAACAGTATATACATTTTCCCCCGATGGAAGAATACGTTCCTGGTTCTCAGGACATACTACCACAGGCTGCACAGTATCTGTCACTGTAACGGTAAACGTATTAACTGATTCATTTCCCGACATGTCTTTTACTGAGATCGTGATCAGATTTTGCCCTAAGCCAAGCAAAGTGTTTGGTTCGGGACTCTGTAAAACAACTAGCTTCGAATCGGAGGTGCAATTATCACTAGCCGTTACACTGCTTCGGTAATCAGCCAGCACCGCCTGGCAATCCGTCTGAACATATAACGTTTTATCTTCAGGAAAACTTACAATAACAGGGGCTTCTGTATCATATACCAGTCCCTGCCAGGCAAGAAAAGGATATCCGTTGTTTCCGTCTTCAGTGAGCGCCCATATATCGGAAGTTCCGTTTGCCGATTCACAAACAAGATCCCAACCCTCATTTACAAATGTTGCCACACTTTTTAATTCAGCTGTTGTTTTTCCTTCACCGGCGGCGCTTGTTGTAATTCCCGAAACCTCAGTATCCCAGAAAGAACTTGTTACCGAAGCCTGTGCATTAATGGCTCCGGCAAATCCTCCGATATTGGCATATCCTGTTTTGTTCGAAAAAGTTCCGGTTGCATAGCATTTATCAACCTTTGCATTGCTGCCGCTTATGTAGCCTGCAAACCCACCTGCATATGCCTGGTTAACAAGGTTACTTGATGTATAACAATTGGACACATTTGCATTAAGGCCTATTTCTCCTGCAAAACCTCCAGTACGATTGGCACCAGTAACCTGACCCAGAGAGTAACATTCTTTAATTGTACCTGTTGTCGAACCAACCAGACCACCAACTGTCCCTGTGCCAGATATATTGCCTGTTGCGTAACATTTTTCCATTATATTTGTGTGCATGCCAGCCAAACCACCGGCATGAGCACTTGTGGCAACTACATCAGCAGTCGACGAGCATTTAATGATCTGTCCGGCATTGCCTCCGATCAGTCCTCCGCACCGCGAATACAAAGGATCCTTCCCGTAAACTACTCCCCCCGAACGGCAATTCTCAATTTTCGCCAATAAATTCCTGCCTACCAACATACCAACATGGGATTTCCCTGTTACATTACCATTCACTAACTGAACATTTTTTATGATTCCGGGTGATCCTGTATATCCAAACAAACCAACATAGTCAGTTGAATCCCTGTTTATATAGAGATCTCTGATAATATAATTCCCCCCATCATAAGTTCCCGTAAACTTCGTCGTATCATTTCCAATGGGAATAGCTCCCCTGCCATTATTCCATCCGGAAGTAGCTGATGCATCAATATCGGCAATCTGAATAAAATGCTTGTCCCAGTATATTGAAGATTCTGAGAGGGTTTTCAGGTCATCAAGAGTAGCAATCTGATAGGGATCAGACTGAATACCGCTGCCGCCCGAAAACTGCGCCCTCAAAGTGACATGACACAAAAACAATAGAGAAACTACGGGCAGATAGTACATTTTCATAATGCTGGAATATTTAAAATTTAATCAGCTTGAAAATAATATTTCTCCGCGTTTTCTCCAAAATTCATATTGAAGATTATGAATCACCAAAACGTTTTTTCGCTTCTTCCAGCATAACAGCGGTGGCCGTAGCGCCCGACCGTGTGGCCCCTGCAGCTTTTACTGCCAGCAAATCGTCTAAAGTACGCACACCTCCTGCGGCTTTCACCTGAACGTTTGGCCCGCAGTACTTGCGCATCAGTTCAATGTCGGCCACAGTAGCACCTTTATAGTTGTAATCTCCGTCAGGTTGTTTCACAAATCCATAACCTGTGGACGTTTTTACAAAATCGGCTCCTACCCTGGTGCAAATCTCACACAACCGTATTTTATCCTCCGTCCTGGTAATATAATCTGTTTCAAATATTACCTTCACAATGGCACCATGCTTGTGACAGGTATCTGTCACAGCCTTAATTTCCTGCTCCACATATTCCCAATCACCTCCAAGGGCTTTGCCAATGTTAATTACCATATCAATCTCTACCGCACCATCCTTACAGGCTTTTTCAGTTTCAAAAACCTTTACCTCGATACAGCTGTTGCCGTGGGGGAAACCAATCACACAGCCGGTCTTAACATCAGTACCCTTAAGTATCTCAGCGGCCCTTTTTACAGCATAGGGCTTAACACATACAGAAGCCACATTGTATTTCATCGCAACATTGCATTGCTCTTCCAGATCAGCATCAGTGAAAGTAGGATGCAAAATGGAATGATCAATCATTTTTGCCAGTTCAGATACCTTGCTCATAGTTTTTCATTTTTAATGGTTAATTCCTATAGAATATCGATTAGTATTACATAGCAATGAACTGTAAATAGTAACATGTTCACGGCTGGTAGTGAAACGAAAATAAATATGTAACAAAGGGGTCCCTACTGGTACCCTGAGCCATTTGCTTTCAGCCCGGTCTGCCAGCACAGCCCGCAAATCCGGTTCGGCATGCTTGATTTCTATCTGATAAACACGACCGAGGGTTTCAAAAAGGGAACCGTTTATAAAAGGCATGCTGACCAGATCATTCAGTCCGATATTGGGTATATACGTTTTTTCTAGCATGACTGGTTCCTCACCCACACAGCGGATCCTTTTCAAAAAAACACATCCTGCCTTGATTTCAACATCGGAAAGAGGATAAAAAAAATCCTTGGGAAAGGATGTCTGAATCGGTTTTTCTAAGAGAATTGTTTTAATAGATTTTTTTGTTTCACCAACTACCTGCGAAAAACCTTTTACCGATAGTAAACCAAGCGTATGTCGCCTGCGGGGAAGAACTATACTTCCTTTCCCTTGTTTCCTTGTAATGTAACCCTCCTTTTCCAGTTCCAGCATAGCACGCCTTATGGTAGAACGGGTAACATGCCACTCCTCTTTGAGGACATTTTCCGACGGAAGAAGATCTCCTTCCCGAAATTTACCTGAGAGGATATCCCCTTTTAAATTTTCATAAAGTTTCCGGTATAATAAAGCTTCGGACATTATACTCTGGTGTAGTTGCAAAAATAATAAAACTTGTACGTACAAGTATGCATAACAGAATTTTTCTTTTCACTAAATGCATTCAATGTGGTAGCTGCAAAAATTAACAATCTACTTCATGCCTTCTATCTATAGATAAAGTGAATTTTTATATATTGGCTGAACTTACCACCTGTTGAATTCATTTTTTATGAAAAAAATTTCTAACTATTTTCCCTTCATTCTCGTAGTTGGTATTGTTAGTCTGATTACCATTCAATGCAATAAAAAAACTCAAGTTGAAATTACAGGAGAACTGAAAAGATGGCATCCTGTAGTGCTGGTTTTTAAAGGACCAGTGGTAAGTGAACAGAGTAAGGACAATCCCTTTCTGAATTACAGGTTTGATGTCACCTTCACACATAAGAATATTACACTGGTTGTTCCGGGATATTATGCGGCCGACGGGAATGCTGCTGAAACCGGAAAAGATGCAGGTAACATCTGGAAAGCACATTTTCTTCCACCTGATACTGGTGAATGGCAGTATTCCGTTTCATTCCGCAAAGGGAAAAACGTTGCCGTAGAAGATGCTTCATCAGGTAAACCATGCTTCTTTGACGGAGTAACCGGTACCATCCGCATCACTGAAACGGATAAAAATCCTCCTGATTTCAGGGCAATGGGGAAACTTCAATACGCCGGCCATCGCTATTATCAATTTAGCAATGGTACTTACTTTCTGAAAGCCGGCCCCGGAAGCCCGGAAAACTTTCTTGCATGCCGCGATTTTGACGGAACCTTCTCGCAAGGAGAAACTGATTATACCAAAACCTGGGAAGATCATGCAAATGACTGGCAAACAGGCGATCCATCCTGGCAGGGAGGAAAAGGTAAAGGAATTATAGGTGCTGTCAATTATATTTCATCTATGGGAATGAATTCCGTTTATCTTATCGTTCTCACCCTCCATGGAGACGGAAAGGATATATGGCCCTATACCGGACCGGATGAAAGGTACCGCTTCGACTGCTCCAAACTCGATCAATGGCGAATCGTATTTGAACACATGAACAGGAGAGGCATTCATATTCATTTCTTTCTCAGCGAAACGGAAAATGAACAACTTTTTGAGGCTGATGAAGGTTTGCAGGGTTCCAATGCCTTTGCCACGAGTCGCAAGCTGTTCTATCGCGAAATGGTAGCCCGCTTTGCAGACCTTCCCGGAATTACTTTTAACCTGGGCGAAGAAATTGCCGAAGATCAAGAAAAAGAAACCAGCAGGGGGAAAGCCCTCTGCGCTGAACAGCTTCGTTTGTTTATGCACTACATTGACAGTATTGATCCGTGGAATACACCCATCGCCATGCACACTTCCGCCAATGACCAGCATCGTGAGAACCTGTTTTCACAATTCTTGGGTGAACCATCCCTGTCCTGCATATCATTACAACTTGAAAGCGTGTTAAAAGGAGATGACTACGTTTATAATCAGAGCCGCTACTGGATAGAAAAATCAGCAACCGGAAACCACCCGTGGGTTGTTTCCAATGACGAGCAAGGCTATTTTGCTACCGGGGTTTGGACCGATGCAACCGATTCCCGGCATGATACAATCCGCCGCAACGTTCTCTGGGGTAACCTGATGGCAGGCGGTGCAGGTGTGGAATATTATTTCGGTTATAAAACCGGATGCGGTGATCTTGATTGCCAAAACTGGCGTACACGGGAAAACCTCTGGAAACAATCAAAGGTTGCCCTTGATATTTTACGATCGCTCCCTTTTTATTCAATGGAGCCTGCTAATCACCTTACCCGAAATATGGCATGGTGCCTTGCCGATGAAAGCCTCAGCACAATTCTTGTATATGGAAATCATCGGACAGAACTTCGAATAACTGTGCCTGATTCTGCCCGTTATGAGTACACCTTTTACAACCCGGTAACAGGCCAAAAAATAAAAGGGAAAGAAAACCTCAATTACATGCCAGGTATTCTGCTATATGTGCCAAAAGAACTCCGGAATACTGATTTTGTCTGCCTTCTGAAAAAGAAAACAAGCAGGTAAGTCTTAATAAGGAACATATCTACCAAGAATCACATCATTGTGCCTTAAACAGTGTCAATGGTTGTCCCCACCTATTTTGGGCTTTTTTTAATGGAAACGCATTATTTTCCGTCTCTCTTAGATGTTTTCCGGCATATCTTGAATCCACTCCGCTGATTAACTTTACACCAAATATTTCAGAATATGAAACATATTTCTCTTTGCATGTTTGCCATCATACTGATAGGTTTACAGGCATGTACCCAAAAACAAACCTCCATGCAAAAAGGTTCCATCATTACCGAAAAAACCATTCTTGCAACGATTGACTCCCTTACAAACCGCTACGGCGAAGATCAAAAGAATTTAATTGACAAGGGTGTCAGGCAGACGGCTTCGCTCTGGATGAACACTGATGGAACTGAAACTGAATTCCAATCGTTTTGCCTGGCCAATTACCAGGGTGACCCAACTGCCCGTGAACAACTTTTCAGAAAGCTGTGCCGTGGTTTTGAAATTCTGCGCGGTTACTATTCCAAAATCAATAAAGAACTTTTAAAACCATTGCACCTTATTACTGAAGAAGAACCGGGCATCATCGATGAACTCTTCGGGGCTTATAATCCTTCAGCCCATTTTACCGACGACTTCTTTGCCAATAAGATCGCTTTTGTTACTATACTGAACTTCCCGTTTTATTCTCTCCGTGAAAAAACAGAACTCGGCCCGCAATGGAGCCGTCTTGAATGGGCATATGCCCGGCTGGGCGACATGTTTACTGCACGCATACCGGCTGATGTACAGCAAAATGCTACCAGTAAACTTACCATTTCAGAAAATTATATAGCTAATTACAATATTTACCTTGGTAATCTGGTCAATGATGACGGAAAAACACTTTTCCCAAGTGATCTTCGGCTCATCTCGCACTGGGGCCTGAGGGATGAACTGAAATCGCATTATGCCGACACCAAAAACGGGCTGGAAAAGCAGAAAATGATTTACCAGGTAATGAAACGCATTATCGACCAGAGCATCCCCGTTGAAATGATCGACAAGAACAATTTTCAGTGGAACCCCTATACCAACACCCTCCTTAAGGATGGAAAAACTGTTGCCTCAACCCCTGAGGGGCAACAGCGTTACCAGATGCTGCTGAATAACTTCCTGGCAATGAAAGCCATCGATCCTTACACTCCTTTCTATCCGACGTTCATTCAGAGAAAATTTGAACAGGAATATGAAATCCCTCAGGAAGTAGTTGAAAAGCTCTTTATTGATTTTGTATCTTCTCCGGTACTCCGGGAAATGGGAAAGCTCATCAGCAGTCGGTTGGGACGCCCGCTTCAGCCCTTCGATATCTGGTACGATGGTTTTAAGTCAAGAAGCAGTATTTCGGAGTCAGAACTTACTGCCATCACAAGAAAACGGTATCCTGATGCCATGGCTGTTGAAAAAGCGCTGCCCGAATGGCTTTTAAAACTTGGTTTTCCAAAAGAAAAAGCCCTGTTTATTGCTTCCCGTATTAAGGTTGAACCCGCACGCGGATCTGGTCATGCCTGGGGAACAGAAATGAAGGGTGATGTTTCATTGCTTCGGACGCGTATCGGTTCCAGCGGAATGGACTATAAGGGCTACAATATTGCCACCCATGAATTCGGCCATAATGTGGAACAAACCATAACAACCGAAATGGTTGACTATTTCCCTCTTTATGGTGTTCCGAACACAGCTTTTACGGAAGCCTTAGCTTTCATTTTCCAGAAGCGTGACCTCAGTTTGCTGGGTCTACAGGAAAAAAATCCTCTGAAGGAACATATGATGGCCCTTGACAATGCCTGGGCCTGTTATGAAATTATGGGTGTTTCGCTGGTCGACATGAATGTTTGGAAATGGCTTTACAGCCATCCGGAGGCATCAGCAGATGAATTAAAAAATGCAGTGATTTCAATTGCAAAAGATGTTTGGAACAAATACTACGCCGATGTTTTTGGCTCAAAAGACGAACCCATTCTTGCCATTTACAGCCATATGATAGAGAACCCGCTGTACCTGAGCGCCTATCCGATCGGGCACCTTATTGACTTCCAGATTGAGCAATACCTCTCAGGGAAAGATTTTGCAACGGAAATTATGCGAATTTACAGTCAGGGTCGGCTTATTCCTCAGCTTTGGATGCAGGGTGCCGTTGGAAGTCCGCTTTCGGCCGAACCTACCCTGAAGGCAGCTGAACAGGCATTACAGGTTGTGAAATAATACCTGATTAACTCTCAACCTACAAATTTTGCCAGCCTCCTGGTCACATTTCCGGGGAAGCTGAATAATCTGGCATTATAATTAGAATTAAATTATATTTGCAACATTGTTGCATTTTATATGACTACAAGTACATCAGTTCTTTTAAAGAAAAATCACTTATCCTTGACCTCCTGCCGGAAAGATATACTTTCAGCCCTGCTGAATGTAACAGGTACCATTTCTTACAGGGAGCTGACATCTTTGCTGGAAAATCGTTACAGCAGAGCAACTGTGTACCGCACTCTCAAAGTATTTGAAAAGAAAGGTATTCTCAGAAAAATTACCATTGATAGTCGTGATGTATGTTATGAGATAAAAAAATTTGAAAGTAACATAGATACGCATGCCCATTTTTTTTGCCGCAAGTGCGGAAACCTTATTTGTCTTGAAGAACCTGTAAAAATTCCCGTGCGTGTTCCGAAAAATTTCTTTACTGAAGAAGCTGAAATAGTAGTTAAGGGACTTTGCCATAATTGCATAGAATGACGAAGTATATCAGAAAATATTCAGCGATCTTACTTGCAACCTTGCTGTTATTTCCGCAAGGCTATAAGGCTATTCACGTGCTGAGGCACCACCGGAATCAGCCTTATAAATCCCATTTTTCACAACATGTTTACCTTGCCTTTGAGCATAAAAGCAACTGTCCTGTTCTTCAATTTCAGTTTAGTATTCTCGAAGAAAGCATCGAGAGACTATCCCATAGTCCTTACTTTTACCCTGTTAACTACTCTGAATCGACCGGTATTTCATATCACTCCAGTTTTCCGGGTAACCATATTTTTCTTAGAGCTCCTCCTCGTGCTATGTTTTGTTAACCATCTCGTCCTTTTTGCGGCTAAAGCATACATGTTGCCAAAAGACAGGAAGTCAGGAATTTGATGGCACAAAATACTTCTATCTAAAAGGAGCATATTTAGTAAATATGGCATTTACAATATATCCTACCAGATTCTCAATAAATATTTTGCTTTTTTTGTTGTCTGCTCAGTTGGAAGGACAGACAGTCCTTTCATTTGGAGGCAAAGTAATTGATGAAAATGGAGCAGGGCTCTTGGGCGCTAGTATTCTGATAATTCCTGGTAATTTTCATACAATCACTGATACCGCAGGTTTTTTTATTATCAGAAACATTCCTCCGGGGAAATACATAATAGAAATAGTTTACTTAGGTTATAATCGTTTCAGAGATACAACATATATAGAAAGTGATATTTTCCGCACATTCCGCCTAAGGCCAGCGATGGAAAATCTTGCAGAAGTGGTCATTTCAAGCCGATATGCTGACATACGCAGACAGCAGAAACCACTCAATCTGGAAACAGTAAATCAGCAGTATATACGTCGTAATATAGGAGGCAGCCTGATGGAATCACTGCAAAGACTGCCTGGAGTCACATCAATTAAAATTGGAAGCGGACAGTCAAAACCTGTCATTCGTGGATTAGGTTTCAACCGCATTGTTGTTATGGAGAATGATATCAAGCATGAAGCGCAGCAATGGGGAGAAGACCACGGTCTGGAAATCGATCAGTACGCAGCAGAACAGATTGAAGTCATTAAAGGACCTGCATCTCTTATGTATGGTTCTGATGCTATTACTGGAATACTTCTCATTCGTACCAATAAAATTCCAGAACAAAACACTGTTGCCGGATCGATTGACATTACAGGACGTTCTAACAACAGGTTTGCAGGTATGTCAACTTCACTAACAGCCCGCAGGAAGGCGATCTATTTTTCAGGCCGGATTACAGCAACCAGTTATGGCGATTATATTATCCCTTCTGACAGCATTGACATTTACTCTTACCGAGTAGCACTCTTGAGACACTCTCTCAGGAATACTGCTGGTAGAGAAGTCGATTTTCATTTCACAACAGGAACGGTCACCGATCATTTCAAAGGTCACATGATGATTAGTAGCATCAATACCCGTGCAGGTTTCTTTGCCAATGCCCATGGTCTGGAACCAAGGAATGTGGATACACAACTTCATGACCAATCAAGTCGTGATATTCAGTATCCATGGCAGGAAGTTCATCACAACAAGTTAATTCTCTCAGGCGAATATGCGAATGAAAAAATACGAATGGAAATGGTCTTCGGTTACCAGAACAATCTCCGTTACGAATGGAGCCCCTATGTGAGCCATGGATTTATGCCTCCACAGTATCCCGAAAACATGCCTTTCCCTGAGGATCTTGAACGAAAGTTCAACAAAAATGTGTTAACCGGACGAACTTATGTATTCTACTCCTCTAGCAATAAATTATCACTGACCTTCGGCTTCAATGGAGAGATCCAGGATAATTCCATTGGTGGGTGGAGCATGATTATCCCTTCATTCCATCAAACAACCATGGGTGGTTTTATCATGGCAAAAGAAAAACTTTCAGAACAGATGCAGATTACCGGTGGCATTCGATACGATGCCGGACTGCTGCATACCCGCGCCTATTATGACTGGTTTCCCACACCGGTGGTTTCTGCATACAACGACACATCCTATATTCATATACTTAGAGTGCCCCAATTAGCACGAACATTCCGGAGTATTTCGGGCAGTATCGGAGTGGTTGCTAACAGAGAACATGTCCGTTATAAAGTGAACATCGGAAAAGGATTCCGGATGCCTCTGGCACAGGAAATGGCTTCCAATGGAGTAAACTATCATCACTTTAGTTTTGAAAAAGGGGATTCGTCAATACGTGCTGAAACTTCCTGGCAAGCTGATCTTGGTATCGAAATTTCTCTACCCCTCTTTGCTATTGAAATGACACCTTTTATTAACTATTTTCCCAATTTCATCTTTCTAAATCCCACTTTTCACCATGATTACCTCTATGGAGCAGGAAACCAGATTTTTGAATACACACAGGCTGAAGTTTTGCGTACGGGAGGAGAAGTACATCTTCATTATGCATTCAGCCGCCACTTGAAAGCAGGCTTTATTGCCGAATATGTTTACTCAAAACAATTATCAGGCCCTAAAGAAGGCTTTGGCCTGCCGTTCAATCCGCCTGCTTCTTGCTTAATTAGCCTGCAAATAAAACCAAACAATAAAAAGGTATTTTATGAAAGCTACTTATCGGCCGATGCAGTGTTTGCTGCTGCTCAGAATAACATTGTTCCTCCTGAAATAAAAACACCAGGGTATTTTACCCTGAATCTCTCAGCAGGAACTAATCTTATATTAAGGAAATTACGTATTGAAACTGATTTACAGATTCAAAATCTCCTGAATACAAAATATTTCCAGCATACAAGCTACTACCGGAAAATAGGAGTACCGGAACCAGGGAGAAATGGTACAATACACATCCATATCCCAATCAATAACTAAACTATTCTGTCGAATTTTTAATAATTAAGCTTATGAAAACAAAGCATTTCCTTTCAATGTTAATACTCATCACTTCTTTTACTTTCATCTCATGTGAAGACAAAGACAATCAGAAGCCTGCCATTTCAAACCTCGAAGTAGGCCATAGTGATACCATTTTTGCCGGATATCCGGTTCATTTAGAATTTGAAGCCACCGACAACGATTTACTGAGTAATTACCGGGTGGCAATTCACCCTGAAATGGAGGGGCTTAAAAGCTATGCACTTGATTTAATACAATGGGAGTTTGATTCAACCTTTCGCGAAATTGATGGCGTAAAAAATTACACCGTTCACCATCATGCAATACATGTTCCTGCGCTTGCTGCAACAGGTAATTACCATTTTCATCTCACAGTTGCAGATCGTTCAGGAAATACAACCTCAGCTGAAAAAGACATAGTATTGGCTCCCGGTGAAGATTATCACGCTGATGATCATGATAAGTAATGAATGAAATCTCGGTGTGTTTCTGTAATATGGTTCTAAAAAGTTCAGTAGTCGAAAGCGGCTGCGTATGCAACCTTTTGCTACTGAACTTTACAACCAAATATTCTAGAAAAGATAAAAACCAAAAAAATGAAAAAAATACCAGAAAAATTGTTCAATCAGATAGTAATGGTTTTCTTCCTCCTTCTCATTGTTAACGTAAGATGTGAACGTGGGGACAAGGATATGGAAAAACCTGTCATAGACATTTCCTATGCAGAAGCTTTTCCGAAAAATTGTGATACAATATTTGCAGGACAATCCTTTCACTTCAGGGCGCACTTCACTGATAATGCTGGTTTAGGTTCTTTTTCCATAAATATTCATAATAATTTCGATCACCATTCTCATAGTACTGATGTAAATGATTGCCCTCTCGATCCTGTAAAGATACCAGCGAACCCCTTTAGCTTGGTTGAAGGTCACAATATACCTTATGGATTGAAGGAATACGAAGCAGACCTTACCATAACCATTCCTCCTGATGTTGACAATGGAGATTACCATATTTTCATTAGTTTAACCGATATTACAGGCTGGAGAGCTGAAAAAGGAATAAGTGTAAAAATAGCCGGAGAATAATTCAATTAGATCATTGTTATTTCAGCATTTCAAAGCTGTCATTTTGTCTTATATCCTGCCCTGGTTTTCTTTGGCTCATATTTTGTAAATTCGTCGTCAAGGCATGATCACCGGGAGAGATTGGAATAAATTGCGGTATCCATTCCGACGGCCGATCATCAGTCGGAAATTTTGACAGAGTCATTTTATGCCCTCTTCCAACCGATTTATTGCACAAACCACAAATCGGATGATCCTGCCGGAAAAACCTGAAGAATATGGAATTTAAAGACTATTATGCTATTCTGGGGGTTGATAAATCAGCTACCCAGGATGAAATAAAGAAGGCATACAGGAAGCTGGCCGTAAAATATCATCCCGACAAGAATCCGGGGAACAAGCAGGCTGAGGAGAAATTTAAAGAAATCAGTGAGGCATATGAAGTGCTGGGCGACCCGGAAAAAAGGAAGAAGTACGATCAGCTTGGAGCCCGCTGGCACCAATATCAGCATGCGGGAGCAGGAGATTTTGACTGGAGCCAGTTCATGGGAAATGAACCTGGCGGCCATACATATTATTTCGAAGGGGATCTGGGCGATTTGTTCGGAGGCACAAGGGGTGGCTTTTCTGACTTCTTTAAAGCCTTTTTCGGTGGTTTCGGGGGATATGCCGAACCGTTTGAAAAACAAAGAAAAAGATCAACAGCCCGCGACTTACAGGCTGAAATGGAAATTTCTCTCCAGGAAGCCTATCATGGTACATCGCGCATTCTGAATGTGGATGGCCAAAAACTGAGGATAACCACAAAACCCGGGGCATATGACGGTCAGGTACTACGCATCAGGGGAAGTTACGTGAACCAGCCTGGCTATCATGGGGGCGATATTTATGTTACCATCCGGGTAAAACCTGACCCTATGTTCGAACTGAAAGAACATGACCTTTTTACTGAGGCCAGAATTGACCTCTATACAGCTGTTCTGGGAGGAAAGATAGAACTGAATACGCTGGATGGTAAACTGAGCATAACAATACCCAAAGGATCTCAGAATGGGAAAATGCTGAGACTGGCCGGAAAGGGAATGCCTGTATATGGTCATCCTGGTCAGTTTGGAGATCTGTACGTGAAGCTGCATGTCATCATTCCAACAGGACTGACGGAAGAAGAAACAACACTTTTTCAAAAACTCAGGCAAATTTATCAGCATAAAGCACACCGTCATTAGCGGTTGATGAAAATGCCTGCCATGAAAGCATAATGTTTTGTGCTTCATGTAAGGGCTCAAAATTTTTGATTAGACAAATGGAAAACATGTTCAAATAATATTTGACCATGAAAATCGCTATTATTGGCACTTATCCTCCGCGGCGTTGCGGAATAGGAACATTTACCCACAACCTGGCAAAGGGTATCATTCAAAATACAGGCGACAAAAAAATTTCCGACCGGATTATGATAGCGGCCGTTACCGAAGATGATGCTGAATATGAATACCCTCAGGAGGTACAAATTATTATCAGGCAAAACCAACAAAATGATTATGTAAAAGCCGCCAACTCCATCAACTTTTCCGATGCCAGCATCTGCATTCTGGAACATGAATTCGGCATATTCGGAGGGGATGACGGAGTATATATTCTGCCTCTCCTGCACCGGCTGAAAATTCCTCTTATTGTTACTTTTCACACCGTGCTGAAAGATCCTTCCTATACACAAAAACTTATCGTGGAAGAAATCAGCCGAAAAGCAGCTCGGATTGTTGTTATGAGCCGACTCGCAGTTGATTTTCTAACAGAAATTTATCATGTCCCGAAAGAAAAAATCATTGTCATTGAACACGGAGTGCCCGAACTGGAAATCGTATCCCGAAGAAAAGCAAAATCACGTTTTGGACTCGATGGGAAAAAAGTTCTCTTAACTTTCGGACTGCTTAGCCGGAACAAAGGCATAGAGACTGTACTTCATAGTTTACCTGAAGTTCGGAAACACTACGATAATTTTCTCTACATCGTACTGGGGGCAACCCATCCAAACGTTTTAAAACATAGTGGAGAAGAATACAGAAACTCTCTCCAGAGGCTTGTTAAGAACTACAACCTTGAAAACCATGTATACTTTGTCAATGAATTTGTAAGCGAAGATAGACTTTTTGAATACCTTTCTGCTGCAGACATCTACATCACACCCTATCTTTCCGAAGCCCAGATTACCAGTGGAACATTAACCTATGCTATCGGTGCCGGTTGCGCAGTGATATCAACCCCCTACTGGCATGCCAAAGAACTGCTTGGAAACGGGCGTGGGAAACTTTTTGAATTCAGAAACTCCCAGCAGTTAAGTTCCATCCTTCTGGAACTCCTTCAGGATGACGAAAAACTGGTTGCCTTGCGCGAAAAAGCATTTGAGTACGGGAAAAAACTGCATTGGCCACGTATTGCAAAGCAGTATCTGTATCTGGCGGAATATGTTTTCGACAACTGGCAGAAGGTTCATGAAACAGAAGCACAGCCCATTGACCTTCCTCTACTGCCCGATTATGATATCAGCCATATTAAACGACTTACCGACGATACAGGTATTGTTCAGCATGCAAAATATGGCATTCCTAATTTAAAAGAAGGTTATTGCCTTGATGATAACGCAAGAGCCTTGCTGATGGCTTTGATGGCCTGGAGGCAGAACCGCGACAAGGATGCCCTTGAAATGATGCCTGTGTATCTGAGCTTTATTAACTATATGCAGCGTGAGGACGGCAACTTCAGGAATCTGCTGAGTTTCAGCCGGCAGTTCCTTGATGAATATGGATCGGAAGATTCTTTTGGCCGTACCATCTGGGCACTGGGGTACCTCATCCGTTTTGCTCCCAACGATGCTTTTAAACAAATGGGACGCGAAATTTTTTTCCGCTCTGTACAGCATTTTGAAACACTCGGTTCACCCAGAGGGATTGCTAACACCATCATTGGTATTTCCTATTATCTTAAGGATGCCCCTCATGATGAAGGAATGGTCCAGATTATGCGCCGGTTAACAAACCGGTTAACCGACCTTTATCGACAGAACCATAAAGATGACTGGCATTGGTTTGAAGAAAAAATGACCTATGATAATGCTGTGCTTCCCCTGGCTTTATTTTGTTCATACGAAATATGCGGTGATCAGGAAATGCTGGATATCGCTATGGAATCAACCCGGTTCCTCGAAACGGTTACATTCCGACATGGCTATTTTACCCCAGTTGGAAACAAGGACTGGTTTGCCAGAGGAGGAAATGTTCCGGAATTTGACCAGCAGTCCGTTGATGTAATGGCGATGGTTCTTCTGTATTATCAGGTTTTTCAGGTTACCCGTGATCGAAAATACATCGAAAGGCTCTTTGCTTGCTACCTCTGGTTCCTGGGCGAAAATTCCCTCCGTCTGCCATTGTTTGACCACGAAACAAAAGGATGCTGTGACGGACTGGAAGTACAGGGCCTCAACCGAAACCAGGGTGCCGAAAGTTCTCTGGCTTACTGGATTTCCCATCTAACGGTGCTGGCAGCTCAGGAAAAGGAGCACCTGTACCTGCGGAAATAATTGCTTTTTCTTCATTCGCCTGAACATTTCACACATAAAGTTGTTCTAAATGAAAATGCAAAAACTTCCATGTACATAAGAATTTCTTTCATAAGATCAGGTCCTTTAGAACGGTGAATTTTCATTTTCCACCTGCATACCTTCCTTTTTTTTCCCTTGTATTAAATCTAACTTTAAACCATTCTTACAGATACCATGCTGTTAACCAAACTTTACAAAGAATTTTTTAACAGTGAAAAAACTGGTGGTTTGCTGCTGATAGCAAGCGCTATTATTTCGATGAGTCTGGTGAACTCATGGCTGAAAGACACATACCTGAACTTCTGGCATTTATCGATTGCCGGTCATGACCTGGTACACTGGATCAACGACGGAATCATGACCTTGTTTTTCCTTTTGATCGGACTGGAACTTGAAAGAGAAATATATAGAGGAGAACTTTCCAATCTTCGTGTTGCCATTCTTCCTATGGTTGCAGCAATAGGAGGCATGGTTGTTCCGGCTGGTATATACACACTTCTGAATTTTGGAACCCCTTCGCAATCTGGCTCAGGTATACCAACTGCTACTGACATTGCTTTTGCCCTCGCAGTTCTCTCACTTCTTGGTAACCGGGTACCTGTTTCGTTAAAGATTTTTCTAACAGCTTTTGCAGTAATTGACGATTTGGGAGCTATTGTCATAATTGCCATCTTTTATACCAATTCGCTCGTTCTGTCCAATTTACTGGCAGCTCTCGCGATATTTCTTCTCCTGCTATTGTTTAATAGGATGAAAATCATGAATCTTATCCCTTACCTCATTGGAGGTATATTTATCTGGCATTTCATGTATTCATCAGGAGTCCATCCTACCATTACAGGAATACTTCTGGCTTTTGCAATTCCCTTTCGAACAGGAGATTCTGAATCACCTTCAACCCGATTACAGCATTTTCTTCATAAACCGGTTGCCTATATTGTTTTACCACTTTTTGCATTAGCCGATACAGCCATTCCGCTTTCTCCTTCAATGGCGGATAACCTTTCAGGAAACATCAGTCTGGGTATTATCCTGGGCTTGCTTATTGGCAAACCACTTGGAATTACTTTGTTTTCTTATATGACAGTACTATTGGGTTTGAGCAAACTGCCATCCGAATTAAACTGGAAACATATTATTGGAATAGGATTCCTGGGGGGAATAGGATTTACCATGTCAATATTTATTACACTACTTGCCTTCCAGCAACAAGATACAGTGCATACTGCGAAGCTTTCCATTTTTATAGGTTCTCTTCTTGCAGGTGCGACAGGCTTCTTATGGCTCCGTTTCTCCCTGAAAAAACCCGTTGCTAACTGATCAAAAATTCACTCAGTACTTTTCTGAGTACATGTTTGGGAGTAACTCCCGATTGCCGCCAGAGTACCTGACCATTACGAAACAATATGAGAGTGGGTACACCTTGTATCTGGTAACGTTGTGCTATCAGGGGGTTTTTATCCACATCAATTTTTATGACCCGTATGCGGCCATTCTCTTCCCTCGCAAGCTCCAGAAGAACAGGTGACTGAATTTTGCAGGGCTGGCACCACTCGGCATAAAAATCAACCAGTACAGGTACTTCTGATCGAACAAGTTGTTCAAAATTTCCTTTCATATCACTTCCTCCCTAAAAGTTAAAAACAAAAACAGGGTCCGCCGGAACTAAACCCGGCAGACCCTGCTATATTAAGCAATAGCCTTTTTTTCATCCTCATTGAGAGCTGACCGAAAAACAATTTTTCTGTCAGCCACATCGAGCACTACATGCGATCCCGGATGAATTTTGTCTTCCAGCATCGCCAGTGCAAATTCATCCATGAGTTTCTTCTGAATAAGACGTTTCAGCGGCCTTGCCCCAAACTGCGGATCATATCCTTCGGTTTTAAGAAATTCAATACAGGCCGGGGTTGCATGGAAAGTAATTTCCTGCCGTGCCAGAATTTTTGCCAGATTGCGAAGCTGAATATAGACAATTCCTTCAATATCATCCTTGCTTAAAGGCCTGAACATAATGAGTTCATCAATACGGTTCAGGAATTCGGGACGAAGGCTTCGCTTAAGGAGTTCGAATACCTGGTTGCGTGTCCGTTCATATACTTCCTCCAGATTGCTTTCCCTGGCATGTTCAAAGTTGTCCCGTATCAGGTCTGACCCGATATTGGACGTCATAATAATGATCGTGTTCTTGAAATTGGCAACACGACCCTTGTTATCGGTGAGCCGACCATCTTCCAGCACCTGAAGAAGGATATTGAATGTATCGGGGTGCGCCTTTTCAATTTCATCCAGCAAAATAACAGAATAGGGTTTACGACGCACGGCTTCAGTAAGCTGTCCGCCTTCTTCGTATCCCACATATCCCGGAGGAGCACCAACAAGACGCGAAACGGCATGCCTTTCCTGGTATTCGCTCATATCAATCCGGGTCATAAGGCTTTCGTCGTTAAACAGATACTCAGCCAGTGCCCTGGCAAGTTCGGTTTTACCTACACCCGTTGTACCCATGAACAGAAAAGAACCAATCGGGCGATGCATATCGGCCAGCCCGGTGCGGCTTCGCCTGATAGCTGCCGCAACAGCGCGGATTGCTTCATCCTGTCCCACCACCCGTTTGTGAAGTTCTTCCTCGATATGCAGAAGTTTTTCCTTCTCACTCTGCAACATGCGGGTAACGGGAATTCCTGTCCACCGCGAAACGATTTCAGCAATGTCTTCAGCCGTAATTTCTTCCCTTACCAGGCGCTTTCCTTCCTTCTCAAATTCCTGAAGTTTAGCTATCGTCTGCTTCAGGTCATTTTCCAGTCTGGGAATGATACCGTAGCGTATTTCCGCCACCTTCCCGTAATCACCTTCCCGCTCGGCACGTTCAGCCTGAAAACGATAATTCTCAAGATCCTGTTTGATTGTTTGTATGCGTGAAACGATTTTCTTTTCATCCTCCCATAATGCCATAAGCTGTTTACGTTCTTCCTCCAGCTCGGCAAGCTGTTTTGCCACCTGTTCCAGCTTAACCTTATCCTTTTCCCTCTTGAAAGCTTCACGCTCAATTTCCAACTGCTGAATTTTCCGGTCCAGAGTATCAATTTCCTCGGGTTTTGAATTCATTTCCAGTCTCAGGTGGGCAGCAGCTTCATCAATCAGGTCAATAGCTTTATCTGGCAGATAGCGATCAGTGATGTACCGCACTGAGAGTTGAACAGCTGCAACAATAGCTTCATCGCGAATGCGGATTTTATGATAGTTTTCATACCGCTCCTTGATACCCCGAAGAATGGAAATAGCATCTTCCTCAGAAGGTTCGTCCACATACACTTTCTGAAAGCGACGTTCAAGAGCTTTGTCTTTTTCGAAGTATTTCTGAAACTCATTCAGAGTGGTTGCACCAATAGCTCTCAATTCGCCCCTGGCCAGAGCAGGTTTAAGTATATTTGCGGCATCCATGGCACTTTCACCACCTCCTCCTGCTCCCACAAGGGTGTGTATTTCATCAATGAACAGAATGATCCGTCCTTCTGACCCCACAACTTCCTTCACTACTGCCTTAAGGCGTTCTTCAAACTCACCCTTGTATTTGGCACCAGCGATGAGAGCCCCCATATCGAGCGAATAAATTTCTTTCGATTTGAGATCTTCGGGAACATCTCCCTTGACGATACGGAAAGCTATACCTTCAGCAATGGCCGTTTTCCCTACGCCGGGTTCACCCACCAGAATGGGATTGTTTTTGGTACGGCGGGCCAGAATCTGAAGTACCCGGCGTATTTCTTCATCACGGCCAATTACAGGGTCGAGCTTCCCACTGCGCGCCCGCTCATTCAGATTGATTGCATATTTGCTGAGCGCGTTATATGTTTCTTCAGCGCTATGTGATGTAACCCTGCTACCTTTCCTTAATTCATTCAAAGCGGCTTTGACTTCCTTTTCAGTGAGTCCGGAATCCTTAAGCAAACTGGCTACCGGGTCACTTACCCGCATAAGACCCAGCAAAATGTGCTCAAGGGCGACGTATTCATCACCAAACTCTTTGATCGCACTCTGGGCCTTGGTCAAAGCATCAGCGGCAGCACGTGAAAGATACTGCTCTCCACCACTGACTTTAGGGTATCCCGCAATAATGCTGTCAACAGCCTTCTCAACTGCCTGCGGGTTTACTGACAGTTTCTTGAAAATAAACGGAAGCACGTTTTCATCAACGTCGAAAAGTCCTTTCAGCAAATGCCCGCATTCAATGGCCTGGTTCTGGTTCTCCATGGCCAGCTGCTGAGCATGCTGTATAGCTTCCTGCGCTTTAATGGTAAATTTATCAAGTTGCATATGTCTTTCTCCTTTATTCTTTTTCCCTTATCATTTCAAATTAGGAACCAGAAAGATGATTAGAATTGCAAAACATTGTTTTTCTGCACATTAAAATTAAAGAAAAATATTAATATGTCATTATGTCTCTTCAATAAAAATTAATAAGTCATTTTGTCATATTAAACCAAATAGAAAAAATAAATCAAAGACTTCAGATGAAAAACCTAATCCATAAACGGAAACGGAAAAAGGTTCCAGATGCATCCCGTTCTGTATACCCATGATGTGATGCGCACCATTCAAGAACCAGGATAATTGTTGGCACTTTGTTCGGTAACAATTATTGCCGGTTCCGGAGAATCTCTCCCAGCAGGTCATTCAGATTCACGCTGGCAAAAGCCGAAGCATAATCGCTCATGGCGTAAGGTATGATGAGTTCCTCGTTATGAACGATGGCACCACAGGAATACACCACATTGGGTACATATCCGGTTCGTTCATTTTCGGCAGGCAACAAGAGGGGGTCCTTAAGTCTTCCTATCACTTTCCTGGGATCTTCCAGATCGAGCAGGGAGGCGCCAAGACAATATTTGCGCATGGGTCCTACTCCGTGTGTAATAAGCAGCCATCCCTGAGGGGTCTCAATCGGGCTTCCGGCATTGCCTACCTGAACAAATTCCCAGGGATAAGCCGGTTCCTGAAGAAGTTCGGCATGGCTCCAGCGATACAGGTTTTTCGAAAACATGATGTAGTTGTTCTGACCGTCAATCCGACTGACCATGGCATATTTCCCTCCGATTTTTCGGGGAAATAATGCCAGATTCTTGTCAATAGCATATTTACCGTGGAGAGGGAAAATCCGGAACGTACAAAAATCCTCCGTTTCAATCAGTTTTGGCAAAATGGTAAACCCGTCGTAGGCAGTATAGGTGCCATAATAAACTGTTTCGCCGCTATCGTCAGTAAATTTAACGAAGCGGGCATCTTCAATTCCGTTCTTTTCGTATCGCGAAATTGGGAAAATTACCCGCTCAGAAAGATCCGTATCGAGTGAAAAACGGATCCGGGTGTAAGAATCAGCCAGCCAGAGAATTTCTTCCACGGCCACCCTTTTATTCAGCGGAAGCTGATTGTTCCCATTAATCAGAGAAAGAGTGCATTCCCTGATCTGATCATAAGTAAACTCATCAGGTAACCGATCAAAAACCAAAGAATAGATATCAGCCGGAACTTCCATTTCCATAAGTTTGCTTACAAATCGTTTTTTCTGATACAAATGGTCACGCACAACTTCGGCTTCATCTACCAGAAATCCCGGATCCTGAATAATGATATCGTTGTTCCTGTCAATAATGGCTCGTCGGAAAACCAGTGAAGAAATGTGGCCCTCACCCGTTGCACGCAGGCTGATAATTACACGCTTCTGTCCTTCTTCCAGGTTGGTCTGGTCCGGATCTTCCACAATGGAAGGGTTAAATAGAGCGGCCGATTCAATAGCGTATTCCATGGTAAAATAACATCCGATAAGAAGCCGCCGATACTCCGACACCGTTTCGTTATGGTTGAGTTCCTGTACAAGATGTGCCACTTTCTGATAATGCCGCATAAGAATCGTGGTTATGCTACGGTGACGGGTGGTAAACTCGCGCAGTATCTGCCCCAGAAGGAGGCGAACCTCCTCTTCATTCATGGCGAGAATGCGGATAATAAGTTTCCTGGCGCGTTCGTCGCCCAGATAAAAAAACCGTCCTATGACTTTACGATTGTCTGGATATAATATTGTATCCTTTCGATGAACTGTCAGTTTCATACTATTTCCCCTTTCAGAAGAATATGAACCTACAGTAATAACAAATGCAAAAAAAATGCAAATCTTATTTCGTGGTATTCTTTACTATACGAATAAGAAAGAGCATTGAAAACAACTGGGTTGCAAGTGAAAACGATACAAGAACCGGGAGGGAAACATTGTACAGATATCCCATAAGCGCACTTCCGCCAAACCAGAACAGACCATAAGCTGCATGAAACGTACCGAATGCAGCGCCGCGACGTTCAGGTGGAACCAGAACGGCTATCTGGGCTTTCATAACCGACTCCTGTACTCCCATTCCAATTCCCCAAAGAGCCATTCCTGCAATGGCAAAGGGGATATTACCCATAAAAACAAATGGTGCAAATAAAAGTGAGAGTAGAATGGCGGGAATCAACACTCTGATGCCCCTGCGATCAAACCATCGTCCGAAAACAAGTGCCGATAAAGCATCAGTTGCCATAGCCAGCGCATACATCAACGGAATGTATGAGTCAGCCATCAGATTTTTTGACTTAAAATGAAACGCGATAAGGGGAAAATCGGCATATCCGGCAGCAACCAGCACCACAACTCCTAAATAAACCCAGTATGTCTTACGCAATGAACCTGTTTCAAGGGTCATTTTTTTTACTTCCAGTTTTTCCGGGAAGGGATACAGGTAACGGCTTGTAATAAGAATTGCAATGGCAATAATTGCAGGTATAATCAACAATGCATATGCAAATGTATAGTGCTCCTGCCGGTAAAAAAGAGCAGCGCTCACCAGCAGAGGGCCGATTGTTGCTCCGATCTGGTCCATTGCTTCATGCAGGCCATATCCCCATCCTCTTCCAGTTTGCTGGGTTGCAAACGAAAGCAGAGCATCGCGCGAGGGTGATCGCACTGCTTTACCAACTCGTTCCAGAATCATAAGGATTACAGCAACCTGCCAGTAACCTGCCAGAGCAAGCAAGGGCACAGAAAAAAGATTCAATGCATATCCTACAAATACAATCAGCCAGTATTTCCTTGTCCTGTCAGCTATCCAACCTGACAAAAGCCGAAGCCCATATCCCAGCAACTCACCGAATCCGGCAACCAAACCAACAGTAAATGCATTCGCCCCTAAAACCTCCAGGAACGGACCATTGATGCTTCGGGCCGCTTCGTAAGTCATATCAGAGAAAAGGCTTACCAAACCTAATAAAATCACAAAACGTAATGCCCTGTTACCGTTTTTCATAAATTGCAGTATAAAGAAAGTCTCTCACAACAGGCTGTAAAAGTATACCATATTTAAGTACCCTGTTCCTCCTTTTCTTCATTTCAATCAAATTCAGAATATTTATTTACTTTTGTTCGCAAAATACCGAACATAGAATGCCTTCCGGGATTATAACCGATCAACAGAAAAGAATTGCACGGTATGCCAAGGCTCTTGGCCATCCGGTAAGAATATATATCCTGAACCTGTTAGGCAGTCAGTCATGCTGTTACAGCGGAAATCTTTCAGAAGTACTTCCCATTGCAAAATCCACCCTTTCCCAGCATCTTAAAGAACTGAAAGAAGCCGGCCTGATTCAGGGCGAAATCGAAGGTCCCCGTATCCGCTACTGCCTGAACCGCCAGTCATGGGAAGAAGCAA
>CAZJQN010000020.1:33423-36976 GCA_964548125.1 uncultured Bacteroidales bacterium
TCTTTAGCAAGCTTCCTGTTATATGCGGGATGTAATGCACAGCCTTCGGCCAAAGCCAATCCGACAACAGATAATTCCGTTGATAAAATAGAAGCCTATTATTTTCACTTTACAGCCCGGTGTATAACCTGCCGTACAGTTGAGGCAAAAGCAAGAGAGAACATTGAAACCCTCTACCCGGAACTGGTTAAACAGGGAAAAATTTCTTTCCAATCAGTAAACCTGGACGATGAAGCAAACCTGCCCCTTGCTAAGAAGCTGGGAGTAGGCGGACAAATGCTTCTGATTGTTAAAGGAGGAACCAAAATTGACCTAACTCCTTACGGCTTTATGTACGCAATGCATCAGCCAGAAAAGCTAAAAGCAATCATGAAAGAAAAAATTGACAACCTGCTTGCATCCCGCTAATCATCAGAAACAATGAACGAATTTCTGACTAGCTTAATTGAAGGCGGATCAGCAGCATGGATTACAGCGTTGGTGCTGGGACTGATGACAGCCATCAGTCCCTGCCCGCTGGCAACCAATATCACGGCTATCGGATTTATCAGCAAGGACATCGAAAACCGAAACCGTATTTTTTATAATGGCCTGTTCTATACTCTAGGACGAGGTATTACCTATACACTTCTTGCCTTTCTTATTTATCTGGGAGCTGATCAAATGAAGTTTTCTTCATTTTTCCAGAAATACGGGGACAAATTCATAGGTCCGTTACTTCTGCTCATAGGGATTTTTTTACTGGATTTCATAAGAATTACCCTGCCCGGAACCGGAAACCTGGGTGCCCGCCTGCAAAGCAAATCAAAATGGCGGTATATTGATGCCCTGCTTCTCGGCATTGTATTCGCCCTTGCATTCTGTCCCTATAGCGGAGTATTGTATTTTGGCATGCTGATACCAATGACAGTGGCAAGTGCTTCAGGACTTTACCTTCCTGTTTTATTTGCCCTTGCCACAGGCATTCCGGTTATCATTTTTGCCTGGATTCTTGCTTATGCAGTTTCAGGCATAGGTACTGTATATAACAATGTAAAAACTTTTGAGGTCTGGTTCAGGAGGTTTATAGCTATTGTTTTCATAGGTATCGGGATATATTATATCATCAGGGTTTACCTGTGATATTTTTTTATTATAGGTGTTCGTTTTTTTACGAACAGTAATTTTTTTAATAACAATTAAATCTATTAGTTGGTTATGGAAATTAAGAAGGAAATAAAGGTACTTGGATGGATGATCGTTCTTTTTCTGGCGGCTTTCTTTCTTCCGACAGACAGCGCCCGTTTTAACACAGCAATTGCTGCCACATTTGATCTTGTGAAATGGTATGCTCGCGAACATGTTATTCTGTGCTTGCTGCCAGCTTTTTTCATTGCCGGAGTCATTTCGGTATTTGTAAGTCAGGCAGCCGTTATCAGGTACTTCGGGGCACAGGCAAAAAAATGGGTTGCTTACACGGTTGCAGCGGTATCAGGAACAATTCTTGCCGTCTGTTCCTGCACTATTCTTCCTCTTTTTTCAAGTATTCATAAAAGGGGCGCTGGATTGGGCCCTGCTATTGCATTCCTGTACAGCGGCCCGGCCATTAACATACTTGCCATCATTCTTACAGCAAGAATTCTAGGATTTGAGATGGGATTAGCCCGTACTATTGGGGCTGTGTTGTTTAGTGTGGTAATTGGCATTACAATGTCACTCATTTATCATAAGGAAGAAAAAGCAAAGCGCGAAGAGCAGATGAACATAATGGTTCCCCCTGAAAAACGGCCCATGTGGCAAACGGCATTTCATTTTTTCACTCTTGTACTGATTCTCGTATTTGCCAATTGGGGCAAACCGGCATCGGGTGACACACAGAGCACCTGGTACATGATATGGACAAACAAATGGTACATTACTTCTGTTTTTGCTTTATTGCTGGCCTTTTCATTAATTTACATCCTGCGTATTAACTGGCTATACGTATTGGGGGCAATTCTTGTGGTAGCCCTTTCAGCATTTGCCTCTTCTTCGCCTCTCGTGCCAATGGTGGCTGGGGTTGCAGCTTTGAGCCTGATTACCCTGATCGATAAAAACGATGAAGAAAACAAACAATGGACCCTCGCTACATGGGATTTTGCCAAACAAATTCTTCCTCTTCTGGCGTTGGGAGTGATCATAGCTGGTTTTCTGCTGGGCTCAACACACGACAACACCAAGCTTGCCGGCATTATTCCCAATGAGTGGATTTCAGCCTTAGTGGGAGGAAACTCGGTCTTTTCCAACTTGTTTGCCTCAATAGTGGGAGCTTTTATGTACTTTGCCACGCTTACCGAAGTTCCCATCATTCAGGGCTTGCTTGCATCGGGGATGGGGAAAGGCCCTGCTCTGGCCCTCCTGCTGGCTGGCCCTTCTCTTTCATTACCCAATATGCTGGTTATCAGAGGTGTGATCGGAACCCAGAAAACTGTTGTTTATGTGGTTTTGGTGGTCATTATGGCAACTATAACCGGTCTTATTTTCGGAAGCCTTTAATACATCAACCATGACTGAAATTATCATAATCGGCAATAATTGCCCTAACTGCATCCGCCTGGAAAATCTTTGCCGTGAAGTTATTGCCGAAAACCAGCTTGAGGCAAGCATTAAAAAGATTACCGACCTGAATGAATTTGGGAAATATGGTGTTATGCTTACTCCTGGGCTGGTAATCAACGGGAAACTTGTTTTGCAGGGCAAACTTCCGGTGAAACATACCCTTGCCCATTTGCTTGCAAACCCTCAAAATTTAGTAAAATGAAAAATGAAACCTATTCCAGGCTGTTTAAAGAACTCGCACCACTTTTCGATGCGCTTTCTCATCCTGCCCGGCTGCAGATTTTATTGCATCTGTCGCAATTTAAAAGCTGTCCGGCCGGGAATATTTCACACCGTTTGCCTTTATGCAAATCTACTGTTTCGCAACATATGGCACGCCTTAAAGAAGCGGGACTGATTTCAGGCGCGCCTGCAGGCACTTCCTTCCAGTATCACCTTAACCTTGACACAGTGAATCAGATGAAACAACAATTCCTTCAGTTTATCGATTTAATCAGCTATGAGAACAATCCAAAACCTGATTGTTCCCCCCTTTTGACCGAAGAAAGATAATATTCATTCGATAAGCGAGAATCAAGAAACAATCATCATGATAGATCTGAAGACTTTAACGAAAAAAACAGAAGAAATACTGGAACTTTCATCATTTATAACCGGAGTAAAATTTTATTTCAAAGAAGAGGAAATCCCTTCAGATGTTCAGAGAGTGCATAATCATCGCTATTGCCAGGCTTTAATGAAAGCCCGAAGGGGAAAACACATTGTACTCGATGCTGATGGGATTGCCTGTCCGGCCGCTGACGCGGCTTTTGGATTTAAACCCTTGCCCGATGGCTTGAAAACAGGGAAAGGACTCGTCGGTTTTGGAATCGTCAATATATTAGAACAGGTTCCATCCTTTTGGGCAGCATCATTAAACAATCAGGAAAATCTACCAGGAAACCCGCACTAAAATTTAGCAGAAAATAAAAACATG
>CAZJQN010000020.1:36986-37330 GCA_964548125.1 uncultured Bacteroidales bacterium
ACCCTTTTGAATTCAAATCTCAACTATGAAGACGTCCTCGATCTTATCCCCTTCCATCCCTTCGGCCAACACCATGAAACAATCAGGAAAATTTACCAGGAAACCCTCACTAAAATTTATCAGAAAATAAAACCATGAGGCTTTCCTCAAATATTTTAAATCGTTGCATTAAATCTTGTTAAAATGAAAATTACACAAAAAGCCATAGATGCATTTGGAAATATTTTGAAAGAACAGGGAAACCCTGACTTCGGTATACGGATTTATGCCGTTCAAGGATGTTGCAGTCCGTCTCTTCAAATGACAGTGACCAATAAACCGGAAACGGATGACAATAAAGTGGA
>CAZJQN010000021.1:0-7812 GCA_964548125.1 uncultured Bacteroidales bacterium
TGTCGTCATAATCATGACCGCGATAAAAAACTTCGTCGTACAGGGGTTCCTTTCCTGGCGCCGGGGCATTTTCTTTATACCATTTTGCTTCATATTCGGTACGGAGTTTTGACGGGAGTCCGGCTGCATAGGGACTGCAGATAAAAATACCCGAATTGTCATTTTCGTCACGCATTCTGAAAACAACCCGAATGGTGCAATTGCCAACCTTTCCGCCGGTCCAGTAAAGCAAGCCCATGCCCCCGTGGGTTTGGATTAGGCCGCTATCAACTGTCATATATCCTGGTCCGACGTGCTTCCAGCCTGTCAGGTCTTTTCCGTTAAAAAGCTGCTGCCAGCCATCATTTTTTTTGTTTCCGGATGTTGCCTCCTGCGGCTGATTAATCCGCAAACAGGAAGTGACCAGGAACAGGATGACAAAATGCATTGTCAAATGGTTTTTCATAATTGCTGTATTATTAGGTTTTACATAACAACCACTGTCGCATTTTTTTCTCTGGCTGTTACCGGCCAGTAAATAACCTTACTGTCGGTTTTTACGACAATATAATACTCAAAGTCTTCTCCGTTGATGACCCCTGCAGGGATTTCCAGTTCAAATACCTGTCTTTCCTGAAAAGTGAATGCTGTTTTTCTGAATTTTCCTTTTCCGAGAGGTCGCCAGTAACAATCGATTTTTTCGACAGGATTCTTTGCCAGTACCCTTACACGAAGGTGAAAATTCTCTGAAGCATTGAGCAGACTGCGGTTTGCAGTTGCAATTATACGGGGTTCTCCATCCCATAACGACGGAAATTGAATGGGAGACACCTTGCCTGGAAAAAGAGAATCCAGCAGAGAGTCATACTTTGATAGAAGATTCAGCTGACCCAGGTTATGCAATTCAAGGTTGGCTATTGTTCCCAGTTCACCTGTTGTTCCAACTGTCATCAGAAAGTGGCGCATCATTTCACTCCATGCTTCTTTTAATGAATCCCTCAGGGGCAGGATCAGAGAAAAAAGCAAGGCTTCCTGAACATCGGGGGCAGATTTCTGTAACAGTTTTTGCATCCGTCGGTCCATTTCACCCAACAGGCATCCTACCCTGGCCTGTGCTCTGCTATAAAGAAACATATTCTTCCAGTAATCGAAACGTTCTAAAGACGATTTTCCCCTGATCAGAGGCCTGAATGATTCAAATTCCTCGACAAAGTGAAACGATCTTTTTACCGAATCCCACGATGAATAATTTATTCTGATTCCTCCCGGACCTGACATAGCCCAGTCGGATGTCCGGGGCAGATTGGCCTTTCGTTCGGTATTTTCAATGTGCAGGGGGCCGCCGTCGAGCCGGGCAAAGAATTTTCCCAGCGGCTGTGCTGCCTTTTCCCCGAACATGGCCTGCGCCCAATCGGTATAAAAGTCCTCAGTATTAAGATCTCTACCCCCAGCCAATGGAGTGGTGTCGTAAGTCGCTGCTTCCCAACCGGCTCTGGCCAGGGCACCCATGGCAGGGGCAATGCTTTGTGTTCTCCAGTGAATACCCATCAATCCTGTACAGCCATAGCGGAAGGCATCGGCAGCATCTTTCCTTACCCTTCCTGCCCAGAGCTGAGGACTCACAAGGGCAGGATCATCTTCCAGCCAGCTGATTTGCCATTTGGGCCGTCCGGATAGACCTGCGAAACCTGGTTCAACGGGACTGAAACCTACATCGCGGTTAATACAACTGAAAGGCATAGATTTTGGAAACATTTTATCGAACCAGGTTCGGTCAAACGAAGGGCCAAGAACCCATCCGCAGGTAGCCGGGGTGAAGGGGGATTGTGTTTCCTTCATAGCTTCCAGAGCCAGTTGAATATCCTGAACGGTCTTTTTTACTTGTTCCCTGGTTTCTCCTTCCCATGTCCAGCCTTCCGGTGTCCAGAGCCAGTAATAGTCGGGCGGGGAAAGATTCTTCAAACGGGAAAAGATGCCTTTGTAGATAGTCAGTACGGCTTCACGGGAATCGGGGTGAATTCCCTGATTCTTCAGTTTTTCCTTTACTTTTTTCGGAATGGTTAGAGGAGTTTCCGTACCGAGGCATACTTTTATTCCAAGTTGACGGGCAAAAGAGAAGGTTCTGCTCTGGATAGCTCCCAGATTGTTGAAAATGCTGATATTTTCTTCATCAGAATGCGGCCATGGACTGACATTGCGCATGTAGGAGGCGCCGTAAACATCAGTTCCAAACAGGTTAGCAGACCCAAAAGAGAAAGAGGAAGTTGGTTTTCCCCAGTAACCCCAGGTACTATCCCCGGTATTGGAATGCATCGCAGGATATGCTGATTTGACATTTCCATCTTCCCCGACGTCATCGGGCAAACCGATCCATATCATCGGTTCTGCTTTGAAATTGTAATGTGGACCCTGTGGGAATGATTCGGGATACGTATGGAAGCCTATAAAGTTCATACGCATTTTAGCCAGCTGGCTGAGAACGGTTTTGTATTCTTCTTCATCCCACCAGTCAGGGCCTTCCGGAAAATCGTGGAACGGCAAAATGCCCCGTAAAGCAAATGAAGGCCTTGCAGAAATATTCAGATCTGGTATGGAAAATGTGATTATTTTGTCGGGAATTACGTCGGCATGCAGAAAGAAACGAACGCCAAGTGTTTCAATAAAATGATAGCAGGCATATAAAGTTGCCACGGAATCCTTTCCGCAAAGCAAAAGTATTCTCTTTTCTGAAGCCGGCTTGAGGGTGATGATTTTGTATTCCTGTTCCTGCATAGAAGAAATGGCTTTCCTCAGGCTGTCCGGAAAAGAAAGCGAAGCCGGAATATTTTGTACCGAAGCTATCAGAATTACCGGAACATTTTTTGTATCAGCGGTATCAAAAGGTATTATGGAAGGAAGGATTCCGGTACGCAGGTACAGATACCTTCTGATTTCTCTTGCGCCTAAAACCTCTGTGGAAGAAGCTTTATCGGGCAGGGTAATAAAGTAATCGGGCTGACGGGTACAGCTTCCCAGGCAGATTATGGCAAACAGGAAACTGATGAACAGTTGAAAGGGAGAAATTTTCATGTCGTCAGACTTTGAAGAAAGTGTGAAAATGTACCGAAAGATAAAACATTACTCTATTCGGACAAAATCGACCTTTTCAGGTAGCAAATATTTTATATCTTGCCGTTCAGAAAATCCAAAACATAAGAACCATGAAACATTTAAATTTTTTAGTGTTATGTTTTCTGCTATACGGTTTGATGAGCTGCGCTCCAAAAAGCAAGCAGACACTTGTATGGAGCGATGAGTTTGATTACACGGGACTTCCGGATCCAGCCAGGTGGTCGTATGATACCGGTGGTCATGGATGGGGTAATGATGAACTGGAGTATTATACCGAGAAGCGTCTTGAAAATGCCCGGGTGGAAAATGGAAATCTTATCATTGAAGCGAGAAAGGAAGACCTGGGTGGAAGGAATTATACTTCGGCCCGGCTTGTAACAAAAGAAAAAGGTGACTGGCTGTATGGGAGGATTGAAGTGCGGGCTAAGCTTCCTTCAGGGGTTGGAACCTGGCCGGCTATCTGGATGCTTCCAACCGACTGGGAATATGGGGGGTGGCCACACAGCGGCGAGATCGATATCATGGAACATGTCGGTTTTAATCCCAATGTAATTCATGGTACAGTGCATACGGGAGCTTTTAACCATATGATCGGGACCCAGAAAGGCGATACCATCCGCATAGATGATGCAATGGATGCTTTTCACGTTTATGCCGTTGAATGGACTCCGGAAAAGATCGATTTTTTTGTCGATAAAACCAGGTATTTTACCTTCATGAACTCGGGTAAAGGTTCTGCAGAATGGCCTTTTGACAAACGTTTTCATCTTATTCTTAATATAGCTGTTGGTGGCAGCTGGGGAGGACAGAAAGGAGTTGACAGTACTGCATTTCCCACTACCATGCTGGTGGATTATGTAAGAGTATACCAAACCAGGTAAATAACCATTTATTCAGAACGTAATCAATGCGTTTAACCAGTACCACCATCCCCTGGTTTAGCAATTCTATGAATTTCTTGTCTGCTTTATGTTCTAAAGGCTTCATTAATATAGTTGGTCCCGGAAAAAATAGTTGAAAAAAAGAACTTCCCTATATGAAAATGCTGATAAGTATTCTGATTGGAATTTTTGCCGCAGGAGGAGCTGTTTATTCGCAAGTTCCAACGGACAGTCTTCTTCCGGTGCGCGGTTTCTGCATAGCAGCACCACAGTCTACCGATGTGGATCGTTTTATCCGGTTTATAGGGGAGGAGCTGGTTCCCCGGAAAGTAAACACCCTCATCCTCAGAGTAGATTACAGATATCAGTATGAAAGCCATCCTGAGCTGAGGGAAGAAGGTGCTCTTACGAAGGCAGAGATGCGGAAGATTGTTACTGCCTGTAAAAAGCACGGAATTGAGATTATACCCCAGATAAATCTTCTGGGACATCAATCCTGGGCCAGCACCCCAAACAAATTGCTTTCGGTGTACCCTGAGTTTGATGAAACTCCATGGGTAAAAATGCCTGAGAAATATGAATGGCCTAATGCCGATAATCTTTACTGCAAGAGTTACTGTCCCTTGCATCCGAAGGTGCATGAGGTGGTTCTTGCTCTGGTGGACGAATTGTGCGATATATGTGAAGCAAAGGCTTTTCATGCCGGAATGGATGAAGTTTTTTACATTGGTGAGTCGCGGTGCCCCCGATGTGCCGGATATGACAAAGCTGAGCTGTTTGCCGGGGAGGTAAGACTGATCAGGGACCATCTGAAGGTGAAAGGACGTAGCCTCTGGATCTGGGGTGACAGACTGCTTGACGGAAAAACCACCGGACTGGGAGAATGGGAGGCAAGCTTTAACAACACACACAGAGCTGTTGATCTTATACCAAAGGATGTGATAATATGCGACTGGCATTATGAGCAGCCTGTACCTACTGCCGTTTATTTTGCCATGAAAGGCTTTCGGGTGGTGTCTTGCCCGTGGCGCAAACCCGAAGTGGCCGTCCAACAGGTTAATGATATCATTCGTTTCCGGAAAAGTTGCCCTCCCGAAATGAGTATGAGGTTTCAGGGTGTAGTTCAGACAGTATGGTCAGATGCAGGTGCGTTTATGGATGATTTTTATGGGATCAGAAAAAACGAAGAGGAAGATGCCGGAGGTAACCAAACTCCTTCGGCATGTTTCAGGGCTTTATTCAGTGCGATACCTTAGGACAGGCTAATCAAACAGTTTAATAACTGATTCTCCTGAAATCGATTGTTCCGACTGTTCTGCCGGGTTTACTGCGAACACTTACATGAAAACGGGTGGGAAAATCATCGGGTCTGTCGGTCTGCTGGGAGCGTGTGATCCGGAATGACCAGGAATTTCCTATTCTTTCAACAGCTTCAGGAAGCATACGACCGTACATTTCAACATTCCAATCTTTGAATTCGAGCCCCCATTCCTTCGACCAGTCACAGGTTACCATCCGGAAGCTGATTTCATATTGTCCAATGTGGTCAACATAAGGAGTCAGATCGAAGATCATCTCTTTCCATTCATCCGTAAATGTGTTTGCATCCCAGCTGCCAATTGTAAGAGTCCGGTTTTCTGATACCGATGACAAATCAGTTTTTTGATATCCTTTGACATTATAGACAGAAAAGGAGGAAATCACTGGACAGGCATTTGCTTCTGTAATCCTCAGTCTGATCTTTTGCAATCGTTTCCCGGGAAAAGGGTCAATCTTCATTGTTCCTACGGAACTTCCTTCACAAATTTTGCTCCATTCATTATCTGAGTATCCTTCCAGCACATAAGCGCGTATTCTTTGTCCCTTTGCAATATCTTCCCTGATAATAGCATGATTTACTGAAACCGGCTTGTTAAAAGTCATGATAAACTCATATCCTTCTCCCGAAGTGGTTTTTATTGGTTTTTCAAACCTTCTTTTAATTTCTTCCCCGAAGGCTTTGTAAACTTTAGCATGTGGCGCAGGTATCAGGCCCGTTGTGTCGGGGGTTGAATTAAGGAGCATTACTGCCCCCCTCCCGGCCGATTTGTAGTAAATATCCATCAGTTGGTCGACGTTCAGCAGAAGGTGGTCGGTATTGGGAGCCCAGAACCATTTATGGCCTCCGTTTTTCAGCAGAGGCAGGTCTACTTCCACCGGCGCATAAGCATCTCCGTCCGGATCGGAATGTAATGCAATTGCCACGCCGGTTTTTAAATCAGAACTTTTCAGCGTATACCAGTTGGGGTAAGGAGCTATACCATCTTCGTTTCCCACCCATCGGATTGTGGCTTGCGGACCCTGAAATATCACTGCATCAGATGCATATTTCTTAAGAATATCCGATACGTCAATTACACAACTTCCATCAAACCATACTTCCTGCATTGGTCCGTATTTTGTAAGTACTTCGGTAAGTTGCTGACGGAATACCTTGTTATAGGCTTCTTGTTTTGCAGGGTCTTTGGTACGCCCTCCGCTGCCGATTCCGGCACCCCAGTTATCATCTCCCGGATAAATATATACTCCAAGTCCAAGGCCGTATTTATGGCATGAAGCCGAAAGATCGGCCAGTACGTCTCCCTTGCCGTTTCGCCAGGGGATATTCCTGACGCAGTAATCGGTTGTATTGGTCTGCCACCAGCAGAAACCTCCTGTGTGTTTGGCAACAAACAAAATCATACCGGCCCCCCATGATTTAGCTACTTCGCACCATTGATCGGTATTCAGCAGGGCAGGATTCATCCTGGAGAGAGGCAGGGAATGATCATCATACTCTTTTCCGGTCCATGTGGTAGGATTGAAATGAACAAACATGATGCGTTCATATTTCTGCCATCGTAACTGCGGTTTAGTTGGGAGAGGTATATGAAAGCTGTCGGATTGCTGTGCTACTGCAACTGGAGAATAGATGAGAATGCAGGCACTGATTAACGCAAATCGTAATCCAGAATAAAACAGGGCTGTTTTTTCCATTTAATTAAACCTCGTAAAAAACTAATCAATTGATTTCTTGAATTTTAATGTTACGAAACCATATCGGGGCGTGGGCATGTTTGCCCTGAAAGCCTATATGACCTTTTGCTGCCAGCGATGCAACAGGTTTGCTCAACCATGAAGGAATTTCAGTACCATCAGGATTCTTTTTGGCATCAGTCCATAGGTCCATATTCATTTCGGTGATCAGTTCCCCGTTCAGCATAACCCAGATCATGCGTTCCTTACAGGTAATAGTCATCCGGTTCCATTCTCCGGGTTTTTTTACCAGGCTTTTTGCAGGAGCCAGGTGGCCGAAGATGGCACCGCAATGCCAGCTTGCCGGGGCATTTGCCCATTCTTCAGCAAAATCATCTGCGATTTGCACTTCCACCGAGTTGGGAATCCAGTTCTTTATGTCGGAGCAGTGAAGAATAATCCCGCTATTGGTTCCATGATCAGTTTTAAATTCCAGATCCAGAATGAACGATGAATATTCCTGTTTTGTCCAGATGGCTTCGTCTTTCGAGGCAGTAAGAATCCCGTTTTCGTATGTCCATACTCCTTCCGGATAGAGGGCATTTTTCAGATCAGGAGTAAAAAGATCCTTCCATTGAACCGCATCGGGATGACTCTTCGGCGGTATTTCCAGCTTCTGTGCCTGAGAACAGGAATATAACAGCAGGGAAAATAATAGTAAAACGAAATGTCTCATATTTTATAAGGTTTGATGCCGTAAATATAAGAATTAGCTGGTTCGCCTGATATGTTTTGTGCCGTTGGATTGAAGAACTGCGAAATTTTCCGCTTTCTGCTTAGATTGTGT
>CAZJQN010000021.1:7912-36078 GCA_964548125.1 uncultured Bacteroidales bacterium
AGAAACCGAGAGTCAGAGATAATTTCCTATTTACTGCCTGAAATCATGCTTTGAATTAAGAACCTCATTGAATGGGAAATGGGAAATCAGCAGGAAATTTCCTATTTCCTATTATTGAAGTTCCGGTTTAACCCCGTTACCACCATACAATTCTAACCAGCTATGCATTTATTCGGACGCACTCCTGATGTTTAATGCGGGTTACAGAGTGCAGAATAATATAGTAATGAAGGAATCTTCAATAGCCTACTTCATAAAGAGCCGGATGGATTGTCCCTTTCCGGCCGGCAGGATCGGTAAACCGGAAGCGTATTTGCACGGGCTGTTTGCCTGAAATTAGTTTCCGGTCAATTTCAGCTACCGCCCATGATAGTCCGCTCCAGATTTGTTTATTGTAATTTATCCGCAGAGGAAGTTCAGTCCTTCCCTGTAACACGCTGATTTTAAGCAGTTCACCAATGAATTTTCCGTCGGGAGGAGAACCTCCGGTAATTCTGAGCGGATGTCCATCATCTGCTGTAATAGAAAATACCAGTCGCAGGTCATAGGGTCCCTGATAGCTGAAATGAGCCTGCACCTCGTTATATCCGGAGTTTTCCCACACAGCAGGAAAGGGTTTGATATGCTGAGGAATCACAACGTCATCCTGAACTCCAAGATCCAGTTCAGGTGCAGCATAAATTCCGGTACCCACAAGAGCCATTTGTTCCGGGCCGAGCGTTATCTCCTTTGTTTCGAGGACAGGCACAAAACCTGCATCGGTAAAAAGAACGCGCATAGGCCCGTAGTCCCCGGCAGGAAATGAAATTTTAGCCATTTCCTGCGAAGGATTAACGACTGTGATCAGGCATCCATCTTCTTTTTCAGCCAGATATCCATACGGGAGGCCTTTGCCGGGTATCTCACCAAACAGGGAAATCCTTCCGCTGCGCTGGAAAGAATATAACAGCCTCTGCACCATGGCAAACCAGTATCCGTCTTTCTGGTCGAGCAAGTCCATATTTCCGTAATAGGTGTTCATGCGTCCTCCGCGTGCGGCTGAAAGAATCAGCATTCCCTTCCATGCCTGTTTAGCCCGGTAGTAGCAGGTACCGGTAGTTCCGATCATAAAGGAAGAATTGTCGATGCGGTGTAAGGGCACCCCATTAAAATGATGCTGAAATACCATATGATCAGAATAGATATCTTTTGAACGCCAGAAATTCATACACGGAATATCGGCAGGACGCGGGTCGCCACAGTAGAGTGAGTCGAAAACTTCCAACCAGCGCAGATCAACCGTTTTACGAAACACAGGCCAGGTGTCCGACATATCGCCTCCATAACCGTTATATGCCAGAAGTTTAACATCCGGGTTTTTTAAACGAAATTGTTTCAGCGCATCGAACCAGGCATCCTTGTTTTTACGCGTAATTTCATCTGGAGTATAAAGTTGGGAAGCAATTTGAGTAGCTACGTTGAAATCAGCGAAGTCGAACTTGAACATCCGTATGCCGCGGTTATACCAGTGCTGTAGAGTTCCTATATGGTAGGCGAGAAAATCGCCTGAATGCAGGCTCATAACCTGGTTAAGCCATCCCCCGGCAGAAGATTCCCATTCCGGTTTTTTATGCATCCAGGGATCTGTTGTCCAGCCGGTTATATTGGTTGTAATCCAGAGTCCAGGTTTTATTCCATGGTCATAACAGGCTTTTATCCAGCGTTCATGTCCATGAGGCCATTTTTCACGGTCAAATTCCCTGAATCCTTCGTGCTTATCGAACCAGAACATATCGAGAAGGTAATAGTCGAACTGAACACCCTGGTTTTTCAGCCTGACAAGGGCCTCGAGTTCTTTCATTGCCAGTTCTTCGGTGAGGGGTACATTATCAGAAAGCTGATCATGCGAGGCCCAGGAAATATATACCGACAAAGGCCTGTCTAAATTCGCATAGGGAGACAGGTACGGATTTCGCAGCATGGCAAAAGCTTTTCGGGGAAGAAGGCTCGCCAGCGTCCCGATGCCAAGAAGGGAAAGTGTTTCACGACGATTCATATCCTGCAGGTTTTAGCAGCAGGGCTAAGATAGGACTTTCTGGTCAAAAGAGAAGGGTTACTATGGATTAAAAAAATGAATCTCTACAGTACTTATAATTTCACAACCACCAATGCTTTCTCAGGGATAGCTCTGAAAATGATTTTTGCGTCTCTGCGTGGAATCCTGATACTTATCAGGGGTTTATATTCGGGAGGCGTAAGAAGCAAAAGGTTTTTAAGGGCGGCTACCGCATCATTCCATTTCTGACGGAATCGGACAGCATTATATTTTGATTTCCCGCCCAGGCTGTCGGGAATTGATTCATGGAAATTAAGTCTGAATCCAAGATCGGTTTCAAGCAAGAAATGAACAGGATCACGGTTAGTGGTGTCGGGGGCAATATCGGGAGTGTATTCCGACGTATCACGTGGGGCAATTTTCACCATAACTGGCACTTTGGGTATTGTCGATTCATACGAGGTTATATTCCAGGGAGATGCGAAAAGTTTTATACGGGCTTCCGGGCAAAGTGTTTGAAAGAACCTGCTGATGAAAAATTCTTCAATTTTTACCTGGTATAACATGACTCCTTTCAGTTCAAGCTGGGCAATGCTGTCGGGAAAATTAAGAACCAGAACAATTGAATCGCTTCTTGCCGCTTCAATTCTGTTCAGAAGAAAAGCTTTTTCTTTCCGGAGGCTATCAGTTAATGGATCAATCACATACGTTTTTTTTTGAAAAGAATGACCGTTTGTGTCGGTTGAGAACTGCCGGCAAAATCGCTCAGACAATCTGACGGCCGACGTCATGCTCATAAAGGACGTATAGATCAACAGTAGAAAAACCAGAGTTACCGTGCCATACAACAGATATCGGAGGGGCTTGTCCATGATATTATTCCAGTTAAAAGATATAGACTTTGGATCCGATCATAAGAGTAAAGTATGCAGCCTCAAGATCTTCATCTTTAAGCCGGATGCAACCGTGCGTAACGGGCATACCGAAAAAACGGGTATAAATGGTTCCGTGAATGAGGTATCCGTTTCCGATGCTCATGGCATAATCGCCAAGCACACCGGCTTCGAAACGGGAAAGATCGTTGGGGGGAGGTATGGGAAGACCTTCTTCAACGAACGACCAATCCGGTCGTCGCCAAACGGGAGAAGTAATTTTCCCCTGGATGGTATACACGCCTTTTGGGGTCTGAAAAAGCCATTCCCGCTTGTCGTGCGACTTAAGAAGAGTATAGCTTCCAGTACTGCAAACTCCGCTGCGGATAAGCCTTCGGTTGCGATAAAGATAGAAGCGGTTATCGGTGGTATTCACAACAAGATATGGATTCCAGGGAGTGAGATTCCTGAATTTGTCCTGTAAAATGCGCAGTTCGCTGCGGGCTATCTGAAGGTCTTTTTTGTATTTTTTCCCGGCAAGATAGGCACTGTCGGGTGCCATAGTCTTTGGTGGAGTCAGGGCCGCTTCTTGAAAGAACGGAACTGCATAAAGCAGAAAAGCCAGGTACAGGAGAAGGGCGCCGGCCGGTATGGTTATGAAAAGAAACAGGTTTTTATTCCCGGTCGATTCCGGTTTCTGAGGTTCTGTGCCGGAATTTGGCTGAATTTCTTCTGACAAAGTATTCATAGATTCGGGAATGAAGATACGCCATGCCGCAGCAAGGCAGTGTCAAAATTTTCAAGAGAGCCTACGATAATTACGGGAGTTCCCTGACTTGCCAGGTTATATACCTTTAGCATGTCGGAATCTTCCAGGGCGATGCATCCGTCGGTCCAGTCGGTTTGTTTTCCACCGTTACCGTGAATTTCTATCAATCCTCCAATGGCAGCCCCTGCCGGAAGAAGACCTTCCTTCTTATCCCTGTCAAAACGTTCCCTGTCTTCCGAATTGGGATAATTTAAAAGCAAGGCCCGGTAGTATTTTGTTTTTCCGGGAGGAACTTTTGTTTTTACCATGTATACCCCTTCCGGAGTAGCTTTGTCACCCTTCATACGTTTGTGCTGCATCCAGTTTGAGCCAAATTCGGCATTAAAGGTGTATTTCTTTTTTCCTGATTGGTAAACAAAAAGTTGACGGGCGAATTTGTCGACGATGATCACCGTTGATTGATTTTCGGCTGATTTCTTAATAGCTGAAGCGGCCATTTTCTTCCAGATGGGAAGTGACTGAAAGTAAGAAAGAAGCTGCTGCCGGATATTCTGAAAAACAGGAAGAAGCAGATTTTCCGCCTTTGATGCCTTGAAACCGGCTTTCAGGTAATCCTTCTGGTTGTACTCGATTTCGGCCTCCTTCAGCATTACCTTGCCTGCAGCAATATCTTTCATTTGCTTTTCGGAGAGAGGGAGTTTCCTGAGCAGGTTATTCAGAGAGCTTATAACAATGTTGAGAGAATCAATTTTCTGTATTACCGTTGTTTCCATATTCAACGCAAGCATTTTTGATTCTCTGGTTGCCAGCTTTGCCAAACTGGTTGCCTGCCCGGCATATTCTATAACGTCGGAGTAATCACGAAAGAAAATGAGACGTTCATTTTCTCTCCTCCAGCAGGATAAGGCAGAATCATACATGGCTGAGGCTTTTGTGAAAAGCCGGGGAGCATATTTCTGTGCCTGGCATTGTCTGGCCAGGGAGAGAGAGGATCTTGCAAAATCAACCTTCTCAAAAGGAGATTCAGGAACAGATCTGAACAATGTGATAAAAACACCCAGCACAACTGCTACCGGAGCTGAAATAAAGAATGCTTTCCGCAATTTATTTTTCTTCATTATCGTTTTCCTGGAGTTCAGCAAATTTAACAGCAAAAATAGCAGTTTCCTGCATAGCAAAAAGGTGTCTGAAAGAAGAATCAGACACCTTTAGCTTATGAGGTAATCAATTAATCAGCTTGTTATTTCTTAACCTTGGCAATAGCATTTTCAAGTTCCGTCTTAACCGAGGTAACGGTTTCCTTGGCAGCTTTCAGCTTGTTAACAGCATCCATGTATTTGCCGCCTTCAAGTTGGGTTTTGCCTTCATTCAAAGCAGCTTCGGCAGTTGCCAGTTCGTTTTTCATCTGTTCCAGCACAGCGGCACCTTCCTTGCCTCTGGGAGCCTTCTTCATCAGTTTCTGGGTTTCATCCATCAGCCCGGTAATTTCGGTAACCAGCCCCTCAGCTTCTTTCTTTACTTCTTCTTTTTTGGCTGCAACACCGGCTGTTACTTCATTAGCCCTGGTAACAATCCATTCCAGCTTCTGGGTTACAGGTCCATACTTCTTGAAAAGTTTTGATTTCTGGGCTTCGATTTCGGTGTTGGCAGCATTCAGTGAATCCTGCAGAGCTGCAAAATCGGCAGCCAGGTAAACATCGGCTTCAGCCAGTTTGGCAGAATCAATAGCTGCTTTGGCAGCATCCAGTTTTTCCTGCGGGAGCTTTCCGCAACTGCTCAGAAAAGCAACCATTGCAACGGTTGCAAGGGCAAATAATACTTTGTTTCTCATATTCAATTAAATTTTGGGATTAAAAAGTTTACGTTCATTAATAAGTTGAAAAACAAGCGCAAATTTATAATCAAATTTAATACCACGGATAAAAAAAGAAAAAAAATTGATTTAAGTCATTGCGAATTTATTAACATAATGAAAATCAATATTATACTTCCTGATATTTAAGAGGGTATTGAACCAGGCAACGAAATATTATTCGGCAATTTCAATCCGGCAACCGAAGATTCCGCCGGCTGTATTGCCTGGCAACGCTTTAAATTGTATGGTAATTTTATTTCTGCCTTTAACCAGATCCTGCGGAAGAGGATATTTTTTATCAATAAAGCGGGCCACGGAATCTCCCTGTAATTGTTCTGTAGCAATCAGTTTATTTTCTGCCAGAATCTGAAACATCCTGTTTCCTTCATCCATGCTGAAATACGTGACAACCAGCTGCTGGGGTTTATCGGGTTTAATGTGCATCGAATAGGAAAACCATCCTCCATTCACAGCATGCCTCCAGGCAGGGGAGCCACCTGATTCTGAATTCAACCCTTTCAGCTGATGCTCTTTCTCTGAGTTTGGGTTCCCGATGAGAACCCGGTCGATAACTCTTTGTTCTTCATGTAACTTCTGAAAAAACGGAGCCGGAGAATCCTGAAGCCATACACTCATTTCCCCTCTTCCTCTGTGGGAGCGGGCATAATAGGGTATCAGGGAGAGAGGAATTTCTTTTTGTGTCAGTTTGTTGTCATCCGTTTTAACCATTCGTAACGCTTTCCCTTTCAGCATAGTAATTCCTCCCAGAAGGCCCGGCTGATAAACGGCCTTGAATGATGCAGTGTCAGGAAGTACTATTGTACTGATTTCTCCGTCGTTATCGCAAAATTCTGCACAGTAAACAACAGGGCCATATTCTACAGCAATTTTGTTTTTGTCATCTTCCACTTTGTTATTAGCTTTTACCAGAAGCGGCTGCATTGGGAGTATCATTTCAATGGTATCTCCGTTTTTCCATTTGCGGGTGAGAACAGCATACCCGTTTTTTTCTGTGTAGGGAAGGGTTTGGCCGTTAACAGTAATGTTTACCGGCTTTTCTGAATGGTTAACATAGGAATAGAGATCGCCGGGCAATACTTGACCACGTACCCATCCGGGAATACGCAGTTTGAAAGTCCATTTTTCCCGGGGTACTTCCACAAGTGTAATAAGAACATGCCCGTCCCAGGGATAGGCAGTTTGCTGTTTTATATGGATGATTTTGTTTTTTTCAGGCTGAAAAGAAACTTCATTTCCGGCAAACAGGTTGATAAATAAGGTATCCTTACGAAAGGCATACATATATCCCGGTACAGAAGGAATGAAGCGTGTAAGGTTAGTCGGACAACAGGAACAGTCAAACCAGGGTTTTCGTTCCTGACCGTTTTTATCAACTTCCAGTGGATTGGGATAAAAAAAACGGTCACCGGAAAGGCTCAGCCCGCTGAGCACACCATTGTAAAGTGTCCGTTCAAGAACGTCAATATATTTTGCATCACCATATAGGAGAAACATTCGGAAATTCCACATACAACTGGCAATGGCAGCGCATGTTTCATTGTAGGCAGTTTTGTTGGGCAGTTCATAGTTGGCTCCGAATGCTTCCCCGTAGGAAGAGGACCCAACCCCGCCGGTAAGGTATGTTTTTTTTGTTACCACGTTGTTCCAGAGTTTGCCTATTGCATTCAGATATTCTTTATCTCCGCTTAAAGCAGCGATATCTGTCATACCTGAATACATATACATTGCTCTGACAGCGTGACCAACAGCTTCATCCTGAAGAATTACCGGCTTATGATCCTGCCAGTACCGGCCATCCTGAAACTGATTTGGGTGGTTTACTTTTTCGTATTGGTGTTTTCCCCGGGCATCGAGGAAGAATTTAGCGAGGGAAAGATACCGTGCATCATGGGTAATTCTGTACAGTTTAACCAATCCGGTTTCGATAATCTGATGGCCCGGTGCAACTTCCCGTTTTCCTGGTCCAAAAGTGCGGCAAAGAAGTTCTGCATTTTTCAATGCAATGTCCAGCAGATTTTTCTTTCCTGTAGCATAATAGTGAGCGGCGGCGGCTTCGTAAAGGTGCCCCATGTTGTACAGTTCATGGCTGTTGTCCCGCTCGTTCTCCCAGCGTGCTTTACCTGCCCAGGGATGAACATTCTTTCCAATGGTACGGGTAGTATACAGGTATCCGTCAGGTTCCTGCGCTTTACCAATTAACCAGATGAGACTGTCGAGATAGTGGTCGAGTGCAGAATCGGGCTGTACCATCAGGGCATAAGAAGCCCCTTCAATGATTTTATAGAGATCGGAATCGTCAAAAGGGAATACCGTGCAAAACTCGCCTTCTTTTAAACCGGCTGCAAAAGCAAAATTATCTACCCGACCGGTTTCTTCACATTTTCTAAAAGCATAAGGTATAGTAACCCGAATGACAGAGTCGATCCGGGGACGCCAGAAGCTGTCGTTCAGATGCACTTTGGTAAATTGAACTTCAGAGTAAGGGTAATCATGTATTGCGGGTTTCTGTGCACATGCTGCGGTTATCAGAAGCAACGCTATTGCCAAAGTTTGTCTCATTGTATTTTGGTGTGATAAAAGTTCAAATCAAGCCAAACAGGTGCATTTTGTTCATTTGATAAACTGCTGTTTGATCTTCGCCGGCCGTTTTCATATGTCTGAGGGTGCCACAGGGAAAGCCAAAGTTAATTTTGCTGTCCACCCGTAAGCTTATTTCAATTCCAGCACAATAACTGACATAGGGGGCATTTCTACATTCAGAATGCCATTTTTCACTGATGCATTTTTGAACACAACGGGTTTAATGTTGTCAGGGTTCTCAAAGGTATTGTGGGCATCCATAACGGAAGCAGTCAAAATACGTCCCGTGACCGATGAAACATTGGCACCGCGGATTTCGGTACTGAAGTTCATCCTGTTTTTAGGATGTATGTTGACCAGAGTAATGTGAATCAGGCCGTTCTTGTCTCTTGATGCGGAAATGCTGAGCGCCGGAATTTTTGTTCCCTGGTATTCGTAATAATCCTGCTGTGTAATATCAAGGGGCAGGAGAGTGGCATCCTGATGAACCTTGTACATCTCAAAGACATGATATGTCGGTGTGAGTACCATTTTTTCATCTTTTGTCAGAATGAGTGCCTGCAACACATTGACTGTCTGTGCCAGATTGGCCATTTTTATTCTGTCGGCTTTTTTATTGAAGTAGTTCAGGGAAATGCCAGCCACCAGGGCATCTCGCAATGCATTTTGCTGGTACAGAAATCCGGGATTTGTTCCGGGTTCAACATCATACCATGTACCCCATTCATCGATGACCAGTGCAACATTTTTTGCCGGGTCGTATTTGTTCATGATGGCAATATGCCGGTCGATGGCATTTTCAATTCTGATGCACCGATTAAGAATATCGAAGTATTTGTTTTCAGGAAATCCTGTAGCGGGGCCTTTGTCGTTCCAGTTGGTTGTATAGTAATGGAGGGAAATTCCCCACATCATCCAGTGAGGGATTTTCTGCATCAGTACTTCAGTCCAGTTGTAATCTTCCGAATTAGCTCCTCCTGCGATTTTCAGCAGGCGATTGTTGCCGTAGTTTCGACAGAATGTTGCATAACGTCTGAACTGGTCGGCGTAAAATTCGGGTGTCATGTTTCCGCCGCAGCCCCAGCTTTCGTTACCTACACCCCAGAATTTTACATTCCAGGGTTTATCTCGGCCATTTTTCCGGCGCAGTTCTGTCATCGGACTTACCGCATCGGAATTAAGATATTCAACCCATTTCGACATTTCTTCCACTGTTCCGCTGCCTACATTGCCGCATATATAAGGTTCGGCTCCGAGTTGTTCACACAGGTCCATAAACTCGTGTGTTCCGAAGCTATTGTCTTCCGTAACTCCACCCCAATGGGTATTGATCATTTTAGGCCGCAGTTCCCTTGGTCCGATACCGTCCATCCAGTGGTATTCGTCGGCAAAGCAGCCTCCGGGCCAGCGTAGATTCGGAATCTGAATCTTTTTCAGGGCTTCAACCACGTCGTTTCTGATACCCCGGGTGTTGGGAATCGGTGAGTTTTCGCCAACCCAGTATCCGCCATATATGCAATGTCCCAGATGTTCTGAGAAATGCCCGTAAATGTGGCGGCTGATTACATATTTCCCCAGATCGGCATTAATAACTGCCTGGGTCTTCAATACGCCCGTGGATGTTTGGGCCATCAGAGAGAAAAAGACTGAATTTACCACCAGGAAGCTGACAATACGATGTATAGATTTCATAGGATTATTTTTTTAAGTGTAAAATAAACATTTTTTTTCAGAGGTTTCAAAGATTCACGGAATTTTTTTTCCCCAGATAGCTGTTCCATTTGAATTCAGGCCGGTAAACAGCACAGCAGTCTGTTTTCTCTCCCAGTCCCAACCTCTTTCAATTAAAACCCTATCGGTTGAATCAAAGGTCCAGGTTAAGGCACGTGTTTGAATTACATTTTATAAAGCTCTTTTAGCGACAAATCTATACAGGTAGGGAGCTTTATGGGCTTTCCCGGTAAAATGTTTTCTCAGCCGTTCAAGGTTTCCTGATGCCAGCATGCGACGCTGAAAATTCGTTCGCACCAGTTTCCTTTGAAGAATGGTTTCATAACACCTCTGTAAATCTTTCATTGTAAAAGGCTCCGGCAGGATGTTTCCCCGGAATAGCCATGCATCAAGATTATTCCTGAGTTTTTCCATTGCATGAGCTATAATGTCGGCATGATCAAAAAACATAGGAGGCAGAAGGAGCGGGTCGAACCAGCCTATTCCACTTGAAAACTGGTCCGGCACCGGAACCACCTGGGTGTAATCAACAAGGGTATCGTAACAGACCGAAACAAATCGTGCTTCTATCCATTGCTTCATTTTTTCGTCTATTCTTTTGTCCTTCAGTATTTCACGAACTGATTCCGGTTGGATGCGGTCTTTCTTTCCGGCAGTATAAAATTGTTCCAGACGAATGTTTTTTAATCCTGCACGCTCAAAGGCAATCCGGGCGGCAGCTTCTTCCAGATCTTCATCTTTCCCCAGGTACCCTCCCGGAAGAACATGCCAGGGACTATCGAATAATCGTAATAAAAGAACTTTCAGATTTTCATGATGGTAACCAAAAATTACTATATCGATTGATATATGCGGGAGAAACTCCTTCTGAAGAGGGAAATGCGAATAATTTTTACCGTTTTTTTTCTTTCCTGTCATACAGCAAATTAAAGAAATTTTTTGTATTATTGTATCATAATGATACAATAAAATTTATGTCCTGTTTTGTTTGATCAACAAGGGAATCAGACGTATGGCATGTTCTGATTCCTTTTTTTAAAATTCAATAAAAAATGAAGAATGTATGTAAATGGGCAGTTGTTTTCTGCATGATGCTGATCGGGCATACTGCTGTAGGTCAGAATAACAAAATGGATGCTTTTATTACCCAGCTGATGAACAAGATGACCCTGGAAGAAAAGCTGGGGCAATTAAATCTTTCCACAGCCGGAGGGTTTGTCACCGGAGCGGCTGTAAGTAAGAACATGGAGGAGAAACTGAAAGCCGGTGCCGTGGGAGGAGTGCTGAACAGTTTTTCTTTTCAGAATATGAAAGCGCTTCAGGAGATAGCAGTCAAGGAGTCGCCCCATCGTATTCCTTTACTTTTCGGTATGGATGTGATTCATGGCTACCGGACCATTTTTCCAATTCCTCTGGGTTTGTCATGCACATGGGATGTTGATCTGATAAGGGAAACGGCACGAATATCAGCCCTTGAGGCAACAGCGGCCGGAATCTGCTGGACCTATAGTCCGATGGTTGATATTGCACGTGACCCGCGCTGGGGCCGTATTGCCGAGGGTGCAGGCGAAGATCCGTGGTGGGGATCTCAGGTTGCCAGGGCAATGGTAGAAGGCTATCAGGGAAATGATCTCTCGAAAGACAATACGATGATGGCCTGTGTAAAACATTTTGCTTTATATGGTGCTGCTGAGGCAGGACGTGATTATAATACAGTTGACATGAGCAGGGTTACCATGTATAATTTCTTTCTGCCACCCTATAAAGCTGCAGTGGATGCCGGTGCCGGAAGCATAATGACTTCATTTAATGTTATAGATTACGTACCTGCTACCGGAAACCACTGGCTATTGACTGATCTTCTGCGTAATCAATGGGGGTTTTCAGGATTTGTGGTTACAGATTATACCGCGATAAACGAAATGGTTCAGCATGGATTGGGCGACCTAAAAGCCGTGTCAGCCCTTGCACTAAAAGCAGGTACTGATATGGATATGGTAGGGGAGGGATTTCTGACTACCCTTAAAGAATCCCTTAAGGATGGCACTGTGACCATGGATGAGATAGACCGTGCCTGCCGGAGAATTCTGGAAGCAAAGTATAAACTGGGTCTTTTCGATGATCCTTTCAGGTATCTGAATGAGGATCGTTTCAAAACAGAAATTTTTACTGAACAGAATCGTGAATCAGCCAGGAAAATTGCTTCACGTTCAATGGTATTACTAAAAAACGAAAAAGAGACCTTGCCGCTCAAAAAAAGTGGTACCATTGCGCTGATAGGTCCTCTGGCTGACGACAGGAGCAATCTTCTGGGAACATGGACATTATTTGGTGATGCATCGAAAACCGTAAGCATAAAAGAAGGATTACAAAACGTGGGCGGCAAAGGTCTGACGGTTTTATATTCCCGGGGGTCAGAATTTACTGATGATCCGGTTTTGCTGAAAAACAGCCGATCTCCTTTTGGGCCGCAAGGACCTTTGCCGTCGGCAGAAAATATAGCTGCCACGAATGCTTCCCTTCTCAACGAGGCACTGGCTGTGGCCAAAAAGGCTGATGTAATTGTAGCAGTTCTTGGTGAAATGGCAGCCTGGTCAGGTGAAGCTGCCAGCCGTTCTGATATAAGTCTTCCTGCGTGCCAGAAGAAGCTATTACAGGCATTACGGGAGACAGGAAAACCCCTTGTTTTGGTTCTGATTAACGGCCGTCCTCTTATACTTAACGATGAGGCGAACTGGGCCGATGCCATCCTTGAGGCCTGGGCCCCTGGAATTCAGGCAGGTAATGCCATTGCCGATGTATTATTTGGAGATTATAATCCTTCGGGCAAACTGACAACTACTTTTCCCCGCAGTGTGGGGCAAATACCATTGTATTACAATCATTTAAATACCGGAAGGCCGGCTGATCCAAGGAATAAATTCACGAGCAAATACCTGGATGTTCCTAATGAACCCCTGTTCCCGTTCGGGTTCGGATTGAGTTATACTACCTTTGAATATGGCGATATCAGGTTGAACAAAACCAGCCTGAAAGGGGAGGATACCCTGATGGCCAGCATTACAATTACCAATACGGGAAAGAAAGCAGGGGAAGAAGTTGTTCAGCTCTACTTGCGCGATCCGGTGGCAAGTATATCTCGTCCGGTAAAAGAATTAAAAAACTGCCGTAAGATTTTGCTCAATCCGGGAGAAAAGAAGGAGGTTGTTTTTAAGATAACCCCGGAGGATCTGAAGTTTTACAACTCCAATCTGGTGTACGACTGGGAACCGGGGGAATTTATCATCATGATAGGAGGAAATTCTCGCGATGTTAAAGAAGCAAAAATTAACTGGGTACGATAAATTACTGACTAATTAACCATTAAAAGTAATTTTATGAAAAGCAGAACACGTATATTTTATCTGATTCTGGGCTTTGCTGTACTGACATCGTGCAGCAGTGGTCCTGTAAAACTTGGGAAAACACCTGTTAAGAAAATTGTGGCAGCGATGACTCTTCAACAGAAGGCAGAGTTGGTAGTTGGGACAGGCATGTATTTTGAAATTCCCGATTCGTTGCTGGCTTTGATGCCGGGAGGGGTAAACCCGTTTGCACCCAAAAAGGATGAATTGAACGATTCCTCTTACTGGGCTATGGTGGAAAAAATACGGGATCTTGTGCCGGGAGCTGCCGGTCGTACTGCCGAATTTGAAAGCCTGGGCATACCTACTACTGTTTTGTGTGACGGTCCGGCCGGATTGCGGATTAGCCCTGTACGTAAAGGGGACGCAAATACCTATTTTGCTACTGCATTTCCGATTGCTACCCTGCTGGCATCAAGCTGGGATACTGCACTGGTTAGATCGGTTGGAGAAGCAATGGGAAATGAGGTACTGGAATACGGAGCAGATATAATCCTAGGACCAGGGATGAATTTACAAAGGAATCCGCTCTGCGGACGCAATTTTGAGTATTATTCTGAAGATCCTCTTGTTACAGGGAAGATGGCGGCATCCATGGTAAAAGGGATTCAGTCGCAGGGTGTAGGAACTTCCATCAAGCATTTTGCAGCCAATAACCAGGAAACCAACCGGAATACGGTAAACACCATCGTGAGCGAAAGAGCATTGCGTGAACTTTATTTGGAAGGTTTCCGCATCGCCGTTCAGGAAGGACAGCCATGGACAGTTATGTCGTCGTACAATAAAATCAACGGAACATATACTTCAGAAAGCCATGATTTGTTGACAAAGATATTACGCAATGACTGGGGATTCAAAGGATATGTAATGACCGACTGGGGTGGGGGAAAAGATCCGGTTGCCCAGATGAAAGCCGGAAACGACCTGTTGATGCCGGGAAGCGGAAAACAGATTGCTGAAATCATCAATGCAGTAAAAGAGGGCAGACTGGAAGAAAAAGTTCTCGATAAAAACGTTGAGAACATCCTGAACATTGTTTTGAAATCACCAAAGTTCAGGGAATATGCTTATTCAAACAAGCCCGATCTGAAAGCGCATGCCGAAGTGACCCGACGGGCTGCTGCCGAAGGAATGGTGCTTCTTAAGAACGGAAATAATGCACTGCCCCTATCCAATATCAAGAAGATAGCCATTTTCGGAGTGGGTTCATTCGATCTGGTATCAGGCGGTACAGGGAGCGGAGATGTGAATGAGGCGTATACTGTGTCACTTATCCAGGGTCTGGAAAATGCAGGACTGACAATTGAAGAAAAAAGTCTGAAAGAACAACAAGATTATATTCAGAAGATCAAGGCCAAACAGCCGCCGCGAATGTTCTTCTTTTCTCCCCCTTCTGTAATCCCTGAATTTCCGATAAAGCCTGCGCTTGCTGCAGCTTCGGCCCAGACTGCTGAAGCAGCTTTAATTACTATCAGTCGTAATTCAGGTGAAGGTCTCGACAGAAAAGCCGAGAAAGGCGATTTTTACCTAAATGACGAGGAAATAAACCTCATAAAAACTGTCAGCAATGCATTCCATGCAGCTGGGAAAAAAGTTGTGGTGGTGCTGAACATCGGAGGTGTTATTGAAACCGCCAGCTGGAGAGATATTCCTGATGCTGTTCTTCTGGCATGGCAGCCCGGGCAGGAAGCAGGCAATTCCATTGCCGATGTTCTTCTGGGAAAGGTTAACCCTTCGGGGAAACTGGCCTGTACATTCCCGATAAAGTATGAAGACGTGCCTTCAGCAGAGAATTTCCCTGGCATCGAACTGCCCGATACTTCAGCACATAAACCCGGTTCTCCGCTTGAGGAAGCTTTTCTGCGTGCCAGACCCGCTGAAGTTGTGTATGAAGAAGATATTTTTGTGGGATACCGCTACTTTACCACATTCAACGTTCCCGTTGCTTATGAATTCGGATACGGTTTATCGTATACTACCTTTGATGTCAGCAATCTGGTTGCACCTTCCGGTAAGTTTGCAGGGAAATATGAATTCAGTGTGGATGTCAAAAACACCGGTAATACACCCGGACGGGAAGTTGTTCAGGTTTATCTGTCAGCACCGGCGGGAAAACTTGTAAAGCCTGCTGAAAAGCTGGTGGCATTTGCCAAAACTTCCCTTCTACAGCCAGGTGAAACACAGACCCTTCACTTTGTTCTTGCTCCCCGTGACCTTGCTTCATTCGACGAAGCTACCAGTACATGGATTGCCGAAAAAGGTAATTACGAATTACGTGTTGGGGTCTCATCACTCGATATCCGGCAGAAGGCGACTTTTGAACTGGGTAAGGACCTGATTGTTGAGAAAAACACAAAAGCTCTGGTGCCGGAAAGGGAGATTAAGGTGCTAAAGCCTTAAAGGAACAAGTATTCTTAGAACGAAAGATAAAAGGGGGTAACAAACCATGTTAACCTTTTATGGAGTCCGGGAAATTACAATTTGCCTTATATCAATCGCCTGGTGATGCCCCATCAGGCAAATGATATAGGAAATCTCTGTAGGGGATGTCTCAAAATTGAGATATCCCCTCTTTTTCATCAGATCTTGTAAACGACAAAGAAACGGTAAAATGATCAAAAAAGCATTCCAGAGCGTTTTTTTCATCATTGTAAATCTTACTGCGATTGCCCAGAACACTTCTTTTTCTATTTGGAAAGAGACTGCGACCGGATCGGAAAATAGGCTCTCAACCGAAATTACCTCGGTTATTTTCGGAGGTCAGAAAGTTGTGCGTAATATAACTGAGCCAACATTAACTTTGTTTTTACCTGCCCGTGAGAATGCCTGCGGAAAAGCAGTTGTAGTTTGTCCTGGCGGAGGATTCAGATTTTTGTCATGGGAGAATGAAGGCACAAAGGTTGCTGAACACCTTGCTGCCAATGGCATAACAGCATTTGTTCTTAAATACCGTCTCCTGAATACCGGAACAACGGAACAGGATTTTCAGAAAGCTTTGCAGGTGCTTTTCAGAGAAATAGCAGCTGCAGGAAATAAGAACAATCCGCAGCATTTCAGCGAGAAAGCTCCCAATGATACAGCTCTGGCCACCATAATCCGTTGTGCCATTGAAGACGGAATGCAAGCAATACGGTTTGCAAGAAAGCATGCAAAAGACTGGAATGTTCAGCCAAATGCAATTGGAATAATGGGTTTTTCAGCAGGCGGAATGGTAGCATTAGGAACTGCACAACAGTTTACTGATACTCTTTGTAAACCTGATTTTGCTGCTGCTATTTATGCACCATGGGAAAATTTCATGGTACCAGAGGATGCTTCACCTTTATTTGTCGTGGCTGCTAATGATGACGCCCTTTCCGCATCCTCGGCCCTGGAAGCAGGTATAGCCTGGCAGAAGGCCGGCAGACCTGTCGAAGTACACCTGTTTGAAAAAGGCGGACATGGTTTTGGAATGCGAAAACAGAACCTGCCCAGCGACCAATGGATTGAATTGTTTCTTGAATGGATGAATAAAAGGAAATGAATTTGCGAAGATTCCGCTTTCTGTTGCCTCTTTGTTCTGTTCTGGAAAGCTACAGAAAGAAATGTTCAGAAAGATATTCATTAAAATTGATTAATAATCGGAAATGATTAAATTGCACCTACTAAATTCAATTACCATGAAAACAAAAGTTCAGATTATCTTTTTCCTGTTAGCTCTGATTGCACCTGTTACTGCACAGACTCTTGATGAGATTGTTGGAAAACATGTTGATGCCCTTGGTGGAAAAGACGCCATCTCGAAGGTTACTTCCATGACAATGGAACAAACCATAGAAGTGATGGGAACCGAAGCTCCATCGGTTACAACTATTCTTTTTGGCAAGGGAGCAAGAACTGAAATGGAAATAATGGGGAATAAAATTGTTCAGGTCATTACCGATAAGGCGGGATGGACTATTAACCCCATGATGGGAGGCACTGATCCTCAACCCATGCCCGAAGATCAGTACAAAATGAATCGCGACCAGATATTCCCTGGCGATGCTCTTGTTGATTACCAGCAAAGGGGAAACAAACTGGAACTGATTGGAAGGGAACAGGTGGGATCAGTAAATGCTTACAAACTGAAACTAACAGATCCCTCCAACCGCGAGATGTTTCTTTTCATCGACCCCAATTCCTGGCAGATCATTCAAACCGCAATGAAAGGGGATATGATGGGACAATCCGTCGATATTACCATTACCATGAGTGATTTTAGAAAGACTGAAGCTGGTCTCACATTGCCATTCAATACGTTCATGGATTTTGGCGGACAATTCAGCATGGCGCAGAAAGTAACAAAGATTACCTTTAATCAGCCTGTTGATACGACTATTTTTAAGGTTAAATAGGTCATATCTTAGCTGAATTTATTATAAAGCGTTCTGTTTTCAGGACGCTTTTTTTATTCTTGAGCGACCACTTTTGGGCTTTTTCTTGTCAAATAATCACAAAATTATCTGGCAAATTCTTAAAAGATATGAGAAACTTTAGCAAGTTTATTATTATCGTGTTCCTTTGTCAGTTAGATTTTTCCTGCGCAACAATTCGGATGAACAAAGGAACTTATCAGTCTTTCCCCATTATAGCTGATGGAAAAGACGTTGAATGGTCTGACAGAGATAATTTTGACGAGAAAAATGGATTTTTCTTCAACCTGTCGAATGATAGTAATTTTCTGTACATTCGATTAAAAGCAACAGATAGGAATGTGGTACAGAAAATCATGAGATTTGGTTTTACGGTCTGGGTTGATACAACTGGTTCAACAAGTAAGCAGATTGGAATAAGATGCCCCGTCAGGGAGTTGGGTCACGGAGGGCAGCCTGATCAGCGGCGAATGGTGAATCCCGAAGAGTTTGCAAGGAATCGAAACAGGAATGAGAAAATAGTAATGGAAAATGAAAAGGTTGAACTTACTGGTTTCCCCTCTATGCCTCAGAAATTTACGGGGAAATTGGCAGATTCTCCTGTCCAAATAGGAATACAGCTTTCGGATGCTCACGAGCTTGTTTATGAGGCAGTTATTCCAATGAAAATGTTGTTTTTGCAAGGTGAAGCAAGTTTGTCCCATCGGGAAGTTGGAATCTTTGCAGTAACCGGACACTTGGAACTGCCATCCGGGATGGGTAACAGAGAGCCAGGGATGCCAGGTATGGGGCCTGTCCCCGGTCAGATCCCGCCCGGTGGAAGACCAGGGGGGTTTGGTACCGGTCAGCGTACCTTTGCGGGTTCTTCTGAGAATCGTATGGATTTAAGTGAGCTCACCAATCCATCCGTTTTAAAGATCAAACATTATCATATAGTTTATTGAAGGAATTTGGTTTTCCACACTAATTTATATAATTCATCAGACCTACTTTCGTTTCAATTCGGCTAATACAGATGCTATTACAATGCTCTTTCTAATGATTAAATTTTTCTAATTGTCTCAAGGTCTGCCACCAGGATTTAATGAAACATTTCCAACAGTTGTTATTTTATTGTTAATTGTGAATGTTTTGTAGATAGTCCCTCCTGAATATTCTCCGTTTATAAATAATCCATCTATCCCTGTATCTGTTGAGGAACCTCCGGTATAGACAGAATATGTGTTTCCTTTAATCAAATTTGGGGAAGAGAAAATAATCGACTGATAATTTCTGCTTGGTGCGAAAGTGAGGATATTGTTACCGCTTGCATCTTCAATATGAACAATTGTTTTTGCTGGCAGGGAAGAAGTAAATACAATAAAAACACTAAACTGGGAAGATGATGATGCAGGTATGCTTGTCATGTTGGAATAAATTCCAGAAATTGCCAGATTACCACCATTGATTTTAAAACTACCATTGCAGTCAACTCCTACTTCAGGTTGTGAAGGTGGGCCGTGAACAATAATCGTACCTCCGCTGATAGTAATGTTGCCGTTGCTGTCCAATCCGTCACCTTTTGTTGCATTGACACATACGTAGCCGCTGTTAATATTGAGATTACTATTGTCATTCATTTCAGTGGCAGCACCCTTGGTTGCATTAAAACAATCATCTGTTGCTGAAATGTAGATGATGCTGTTATCAATGGTAATGGATGCGCTTTCAATTCCTTCAAATGATTTGTTTACATAAACTTCGGCGTTTTTTAATTCTACCTGGGTATTGGCATGTATGCCGTCATCAGCAGAAAAAGCAATGATTTTTCCTCCGGTAATCTGAATTTCATTATTTGAATGAAGAGCATCGTCAGCTGAATTAATTGAGAAAGAACCACCCTCAATAATTGTGCGCACAAGTCCTTTAATCCCTTTAGCGGATGTTCCGTCTGTTATGGTTTGTGAGCTCCCACCACCAGACGTCAGAGTGAAGGTGCCGTAATGTATTTTTATTTCATTTACTGCTGAAATACAGTCTTTTCCCGAGGTAATATTAATATCTCCCTTTTCAATATATACATAACCTGCATTGGAATATCCTTCCAGGTCAGAATTCAGGCCATCGCCACCGCAATTTATTTTAATCTTCCCATCCCGAATAACAAGATAGTCCTTACCTCTGATACCATCATCGGCAGAAGTAATATTTATTATTCCGCTTTTTATTATCAGTCCGTCTTTACAGGAAATTCCGTCTTTATAATTACCTGTTATATTCAGAGTGCCGGTTCCAAAAATTGAAAGATTGCATTTGCTAAAAAGTGCAGCCTTGGGTTCGTCTTCTCCCGAAGGAAAGGAATAGGTTACAGCATCTTGTAAAAAATTTTCCGAATTGTCGGCGAGGTTAATTACTACTTTATTGGCTTTGACAATGTACAACGGAGCACTATATAAACAAGTTATATTTACCTGATTGAGAATCAGTTTGATGGTAGCTTCATCCTGTGTATTTACCAGAATACGCCCATTACTTAGGGTTCCATTTAATTGATAAGTACCTGCCGAAAAAATTGTTATTTCTGAACCATTTATATTTACACCTGGTCCATCAACTGATGCCGTTGTATTTTTTAAAAAAATATGAACGGCATTTGTACTATCTACAACATAATCATCTGAAGTTTCATGGCTGGTTGTATCTGCGATCTGATCATTGCCTGAAGTTCCATTAATCTGATCTTTCTCGCAGGAAAGAAATGGGAGAAAAAAACTGAAAATCAAAATTACCGAAAAATGTTTCTTTTTCATAATGTGTAGATATATGACAATCCTGCAATAAAGCAAGTTTCAGCCTTCTGGGTGTTTATCTTACGATCAACGATAATATTGAGCCCAACAAGATGGTGTTTTGCAAAATGATAATCAATTGACAGATTGTACCGAATTTTATCAAATATGTTTTTTTCAGGATTATTTAACTGATAAAATGATTCAAGAGAAAAGGAAGGAGACAAAGGGGATTTTCTTAAATCATATGTGATTCTGATACGATTACGCCAGTACCATTCAGGATTTATTTTATAGGTGTCAATTTCTCCACTTTGTTTTATTCTGTCACTTTCATCCTTCATTGTAACCTGTAACCTTTCTCTGCATTGTAATGTAAGGCGACCTAGCTTGCTTTTCCCTGAAATAAGGATGTACACACGATGACGCGGCTGATAATCGGAATATTTGGTATCATTGAAATACTGATATTCGTATGATGCACCTATATAAACCGGCTTAGCAATTTTTCTCTGCATTTCTATGTTTACACTATAACGATTTACAACTTGCAGATAGTTTTTTGTTCGGATATCGACTTCTGTTTTCATTTTCCATTTCCCCGATTTAACTGCAATTCCCAGATCTGACCAGAATCCATATTCGTTAAACTGTGCACAGAGATTCGTGGAAATGAGACTTCCTATGACAAGAAGCCAATAATATTTGAATTGCTTTTTTTTCAATGCCTATACTTTGAATTTGAACACTAATTGAACTTTCTTTTCTGGAACCAAAGATCATGCAATGATAGATCGAGGTGAAGAAGAAAGTAATTCTCCTTGATCAGGTTCTTCTTTCTGGTTCCAAGAATACCGGCTTCGAGTGTAAAATTCATATAACTCAGATTGTTTTTCACAGGTATTCCTGCACCGAAGGTAATTCCACTCCATGGGACAGGAATACCATCAATTTTCATATAAGATTGTTGATAAAACCCACCAAACCGGTAAAATGTTTTCTTTCCCGAAGGGGCCAAGCTAATATCTCCAGGGCTGATTTCAGCACCCAGCGAAAATCTTTTGCCATCTGTAATTTCAAGCAAAGGATTGTTGCTTGTAATACCTTTAAAGTTAAATACTTCATAATCTGCTGTAATGCTGTAGTTCTCATTTTTTATCAGTGAAATTCCGATACCGTAGCGCAATGGTAAGCTAATTTTAACTGAAGGGGATTGGAGATGAATGGTATCACTTCCTACGGAAAAATATGCTGAAGTTGATGAGTTAAGTCTTTGTTGATTTCCTGCTATTATTCCAATTGATATACTATATTTTCGGAGTGGTATTTTATATTGCAGACCATAATCAACATAAAAGCTTTTCACATAGTTATTTTGCTGGAAAGAGTATTCATCGGTAAACAAATCCGATTTGCTAATTTCGCTTCGCTTAATGGATCCGAAAAAGTATGAAAGATTGATTCCAGCCGATAGATTCCTTAACAGATTAAACGAACTTCCGGCATAAAACTGATTAATAGCACCATCACCCTGAAAATATTTTTTTACTGAAACAATTTCTCCTTCAGCCTTCTCCGTTTCGGTCATATAATAACTAATAGTGCTAAAGGGCCTTAAGCCTATACTTAATCCAAAGCGTTTATGCGGCTTGAACCCAAGGGCCACATAATTGACCATTCCATCAAAATGGTTTCCCTTTGCTATTGTTGATGTGAATGCCGACTGTTTAATTGTAAAACCTAATTCAAATATAAAATGAAGGCTGTCTATCCCTCCATACGATGCGGGGTTTATAGGGTTCAGTGAGAGTGTTGATGGAAGAGCAATTCCCGAACCTCCTAAACCGGAACTAATACCAGTTGAGGAACGATGGATTTGTCCGATTCCGAAAAAACTATAAGGAGATTGCATGGACTGAGCGGAAATAATAGAACCTGTCAGCAACCATTTCAGCAATAGTATCGTTTGTCGTGTTGTGCCAGATGTCATTTTGTTGTAAACTTCTTTATTAATCCCATTATTCATTTTTTACTCTTCCCATTTTGAACTGAAACAAGCAAATTCCTTTTAATTCAGATACCTGGCAAAATAGAGTCTGAGGGATGGTTTGAATGCAGCTGTTTCAAAAATAACTCTGTCAACAGTTTTCTTTTCTTTTTCATCAGGAAGGCGCACGGAAAGACCTTTTTCCGTAGCAAAAGATCCAGAGGAAAGTATTTCTTTGAGATAGTCAGTAATATCAAAATAATAGTATGTATTTTCACCATACAGCTTATCATCGGATAAATAGCCTGAAAAATAGCTGTTATCACTTCTTAGTAAAACTGACTGTTCATTATATTTGTTGACTTCTGCCAGAAGGAGAGTATCTGGCAAGTTGAACTGGTTAAATAACTTATTGGCAGGTCGAAGGAATAATTCGGCTTTCAGGAGAATGGTCTTTTCCATTATGAAATACTGATCTAATGTGGGGAATTGAATTTTTGTGTAAACACCTGTGCCACCCATTAAGCAAGTCTTGTCATTTGATATTTTTGAGGGAAGTGCAGACAACTTGCTTGTAAGATTTTTGAAAAAGCCATTGTCTTTTGAGAGGGTAATATGATTGAATTGATAAGACGTATTGGTTAGTGCAAATTTGTATGATTTGGTATTTTCGAAGTCATTTTTATCATGTGTATAAATTGTAAAGTAAATGTTTTCGCTGTTGGCTTTGAATCCCAATATGGAATTACAATTTTCTGAAGGGATGAGGGCCAAACCTTTAAACCAGTTAAGAAATCCTTCTGAGGATGTCATACTTTCGTTTTTTTCTTTCAGAATATTAAAAAGCTCCTGACCGAGATCATCCCGAAACCGAATGTGAATAGTGTCAGAGCCATTCGGGCGGGGCGTGAATTCGAGGGTGCCAATTGGATCTGGTTCATAGGCAAAGAATCTTGTATTAAAAATGCTGGTTCCATTATCTCCCGGGTCAATATCTTCTGTGAGTTTATGAACGTTTATCCTTATAAATCGTGTGGTATCACCATAATAATATTTGTTCATTGTGAGGTAAAAAATGATAGAATCATACACTTCCTGCTCCAAAACAAGAAATGACGATGGTATGGTTATCTGAAAATAGCTCGAACAGGATATTCTTCCACAAATAGAATCTGAGTAACCGCCGCATAATGCAGTTTCAGTTCCTGATGTCTTAATTGAGTCATCAATAATAGTAGATAATACTACTGAAAATGTATCGCAAACTACCAGCCTGGTTGATGGTTCAACGAAGTTTAGCCCTAACTCATAAGTTTCCTCAGAAGAACATGCAAATACTGAGCATATAGCTATAGCACCCCAAAAAAGCCGCTTAATGCCGGACAATAAATTATTTTCGAAAATCAATAACATTACATGTGCTGGTTTATGAGTGCAAAGAAATATTAGCTATTAATATGAAGCCTGTAAATTATACCAGTAGCCTTATTTATTCTTTCAGTAGGCCTTATGCAATGATTAATGGCCAGTCAGTGCGATAAAGATGCAAAGTAGTAATTTCTATCCATCTGGTAGAAGAAAAATGGGGATCCATCTAATTTAATTAGGTGGATTCTTATCATGCCTTACATTTGCCGATACAATTTAAAACTATTGAAAAATGAGGCTTTTTTATTTTAGCAGAAGTAGGATTTGCAGAATGACAATTACTGCTATTTTTATGGCGTTTACGTTTGCAGGTTGCGGTAGTGATGATGAGGAGGAACTTATTGGAAACTGGGTAAGACTTTCTGATTTCGATGGAGTGGCGCGCAGTAATGCTGTTGGTTTTGCAATAGGGAATAAAGGATACGTTGGGACCGGTTATAATGGAGAAGAACGTCTAAATGATTTCTGGGAATATGATCCGGTGAAAAATACATGGACTCAAAAGGCTAGCTTTCCCGGATCAGCGAGAAATGATGCCGTTGGGTTTGGTACCGAAACTAAAGGATATATTGGCACCGGTTATGATGGCATCAGCAGGCTCAATGATTTTTATGAATATGATCCCCTCACCAATACATGGACCAGGAAGGCTGATTTTGCAGGTACACCGCGAGTTAGTGCAGTTGCTTTCAGTATTGGTACGAAAGGTTATATTGCAACCGGATATGACGGCAACTATTTGAAAGACTTCTGGGAATATGATCCGGAAACTGACACATGGACACAAAAGCCAAGTTATGGTGGATATAAAAGAAGAGATGCCGTTGCGTTTGTAATTAATAATAAAGGTTATATCTGCACGGGTATCAATAATGGAACATATACAACCGATTTATGGGAATATGATCCTTCAACGGATTCATGGACACAGAAAAGATCCATTTCAAATATTTCGGACGAAAGCTATGACAACAAGTATACTTCAATTGCTGGCACAGGTAAAGTAGCATTTGCTGTTCTGGGCAAAGGTTATGTTGTGGCTGGTGGACAAGGTTCCATAGGATCAAATACATGGGAATATGATCCTATACAGGATTTATGGACAGAGCGAACATCATTCGAGGGATCAGCACGTACTAAAGCCGTTGGTTTTGGGATTGGAAGCAGAGGGTATGTGGTAACAGGAAAAAGTAGTTCCTATTATTTTGATGATATCTGGGCATTTGATCCAGGAGCAGAATACAATGAAGATGATTAATTTTTTCATAAATGAAAAAAAAAATTACGGCAGGCTTATTCTTACTGGCCTGGTTGCTTTTTTTAACAACAAATGATGTTTTTTTGAAACCTGGTGCACTTTACAGGAATAAGCAGTTACCTGATGTGAATTTGAGAGTCAAACAACAGGACGAAAGCTGGATGTTCATTATCGATGTCAATGGTAAACCATATATAGTGCAAGATTTTCTGCCGGTTCTGCAAGGTAATATTCCTTTTCCTGACAGTTTATCGGCAGCGAAAGTTGGAACACTTATGCTGGAGAGACTCAGGGCAGGAAAAATTCCATCTATCTCAGAAAATGATCTGAAGCAAATTGGGCTGATCCATTAATCCGAGGGTGTTTAAAAAGTCAAAAAGATAAGATTGTTGTCATTGCGAGCAAAGCGAAGCAATCTGTTAATCAGAGGATTGCTTCGTCGTTCCTTCTTGCAATGACGCTTCGATCGGACTTTTTAGACACTCTCGCTCAAATGGTTGTTTTCAGTTTGTTTTAGCTGGGGTTAAGCCAGATACTTATACTTAAAACCAACTCACTGCGCATTAATTCTTTCCCATTTCAAATGCGCAATCTGGTTTAATCCAGAAGCATCCGCAAATTACCAACCCGATAAGCATTGTTCGTTGACACTACCAATGCTAAGTCTGGGTCATATAATCTACCACAACTAATCGGTAATAATACCTTTGTTTTTGAGCCCTTCAAAAAAAAGATCTCGGTAATTTTCACTAATCGGAATCCATTTTGAACCGATGAGCAGTTTGTTTTTAGTAACAGTTTTGAGATAGAGAAGGGATATAATAAATGATCTGTGCACTCTGAAGAAGATATCTCCTGGCAATTTGTCGGACAATAATTTCAGCGAATTAAGTGTAATATATGGTTTAGGATTGAGGGTGTAAATTTTGACATAATCTTTCAGCCCTTCAATATATTGTATATCATCAAGTTTTATTTTAACAAGCTGGTAGTCACAGCGAACAAAAAGAAATTGTTTTTCCAGGATTACTGATGTCATGTTTTCTGATTCTTGTCCGCTGCTCCTTTTACGAAAGGTATACAAATCTCTTGCTTTCATAACTGCTTTAAGAAACCTTTCAAAAGGAATGGGTTTAAGAAGATAATCAGTGACATTGAGGTTAAATCCTTCAAGAGCATGTTCTGAATATGCAGTTGTGAAAATAACCAGGGGTTTCTGAACGAGGCTCTGGAGAAAATGGATTCCACTGGCATTTGGCATATGTATGTCAAGAAAAATCAAGTCAATCTGGTTTTTTTCCATCACATCCATGGCTTCGAAAGCCGAGGAACATCGGGCAATTAGATTAAGGAAAGGTACTTTTCTGACAAAATCTTCGAGAATTTCCTGTGCAGGAGGTTCATCATCCACAATTATACAATTCATATGCATCTGTCTAATTAATTGTTGAATGTAGCCGTATTAAAAGATTCAATATATATGTGTTATTTTCTCTTTTTATTTCCAGTTTATGCGAATCAGGATAAAGCATCTGAAGCCTTTTTATTGTATTAGATAAACCGATTCCTGCGTTTTTTTCGCCTTTTTTCTCTGATGAGTCAGATACAATGGGATTTTCAATGTGCATTACAAATTGGTCGGATGATACTTCAAAAGAAATGTCAATCACACTGGCCCTGGAATAATCAATGCCATGTTTAAACGCATTTTCAATAAATGGCAAGATAAGCATGGGTTCAATAACTTTATCATCCAATATTCCAGAGATTCTTAGTCGAATGTCGACGTTATTCTTAAATCGTAGCTTTTGCAAATCAAGATAGTTTCTAACGTAATCTACTTCATCATTTAAAGTAACAAACTGTTTTTCTGAATGGTAAATTACATATCGCATTAAAGAGGATAGCTTTAGAATTGCTTCAGTAGTGAGATCTGATTTCCTGCTTGCAAGTGAGTAAATAGTATTCAATGTGTTGAAAAAGAAATGAGGGTTTATTTGAGATCGAAGCAGAGCAAGCTCGGCCGTGAGTTTTTGGTTTTGAATTTCTTTTATCTTCTTCTCATCCCCATACCATTGTTCTGTTATCCTGAGACTTGTGCTAACGGCTAAAACAAGGGTTATAAATATCATTCCACGAAAACCATCGCCGACTCTGAATTTTTCGGGCGGTATAAACAATATTCCGGGCCGTTGTTCAGGGAGCGGATGGACCGGCCGCATGAGCTGCGTTTTTATAGGCCCATAGAACTTTCTGCCATATTTTTTTTCGAGATAAATATTTAAGAAGAAACCAGCGATTATGAAAATGACGACAAAAGAGAAGAACATCAGCAATTTTTTTTTCACAAGAAGGTGAGGAATCAAAACGAAGTAATTCGTATAAAATACAATGACCATCGAAATCCATAAAGTCCATTCTTTGGTTGTATGAATACGTTCTATGGGTCTGGGGATAAAAATACGGGGAATAAAAAAGAGAATTATCCACATCAGAATGTGAATACAAGGGATAATCAATTTTCTATATTTTGCCAGATCTATTCCTTTTGTTATGATTACTCTACAAAGATCCTTCTTTTTTAGAAAAGGAGAAAAGGTAAACGATTAATTCTAAATAAACATCGATTAACTTACCAATTCTATCTATAAACAACGCTAATTTTTTCTCGTTCATAAACGTTTAAGCAAAATCTTTAGCTCATCTCAATTAAGAAAAAACTTTCTTTCAGTCGAATTTCAATTCACCTGAAAGTTGGCTTTTCTAAATCAGGTGAACTCAAACTAATTTATTGGTTTACTCTTTTCAAGAGTTTCTTATGAATGAATCCGAAGTACCATGCATTAACAAATTCAACAGGGCTAACCCCGATGGAACAAAGTGAAATCGGCCTAACAGGCACAATAGGCATTGTATAATGCGTATTGTGGGTCAAAACTTATAAGATTAGAGTAAAATTATTTTTAGAGGACTTGTGTTAAATGCAATGCTTGCATTACGGGTGAGGAGAAGGGTCTTTATGCAAAGAGATATGCGGGGTTTCACCCCGTACCCTGAGTTACTT
>CAZJQN010000022.1:0-35379 GCA_964548125.1 uncultured Bacteroidales bacterium
GCATTTAACCCAAGTCCTCTAAAAATAATTTTACTCTAATCTTATAAGTTTTGACATAAATTTTTATTAGCCCGATTGAATTTGTTAATTCATGGTACTTCGGTTTAATAGATGCATATCGTACCCAACAGGCCGATTTCACTTTGTTCATTCGGGGTTAACCCTGATGCCAGCATCTCTAGCTATCCCACTACACATCAGTTCGCAAAGCTGCCAATGCGTAATCAGGGTTGACCCTGATGCAAGCACCTAAAGCTATCCTACTACCCATCAGTTCAAATAGCTCCTGATGTGTAATCCGGGATTAAGAAAACCTATCTTTCAGTCGAATCTTCAATTTTGCAGAAAGTTGGTTTTTCTAGATTAGGATTATCACTAAATTATTCATGCGAGAGTTAAAAGGGCTATGAATTACAATTCTGGTGCAACCTTCATAACAAGAGCGTCTGTACCGGTTGTTTCAGAACCCGTTTGGACCAGCAGAATAAAGGTGTTATCAGGCAACAAAGCCAGGGATTGAACCGAAGAAGAATAGTCTGTACCAAAAGAGAGTACTTTTTGCAACGCTCCGGTTTTTGAAAGATTAATAACAACGGCCTTCTGATTTTCTGATCCGAAGACAAGAATATCTCCCACAGGACGCAAAATTATTCCCTGAACCATCAGATTCGGAACGCTCATATACACTCTTTCCGAAGCCTTTTTCCCTGACTTGTCAAGGATTATGATTTTTAGCTGTTGCTCTGCTCCGCGACAAAGCAAAAAAGTCTCTCCTGTTTTTGATGTCGTCATGGCCAGTATGCTGTCAACAGGCGAGGTATAAAACTCCCATACGATGTACCCGTACGGGTCTGTCTTGAAACACCAATGGTTGCCAGCGGCATAAACCTCGTTCATCATACCTGGTTCAATATCCTTTAATATGCCACGATTAGAATATTTCCTTTCCCAAAAGATTTTTCCTGACTCTTTATACTCTCCAATAAATTGGCATGGCAAAGACAAAGAATCATAATAATATCCGGCGCACAAAATTTCCCCAGACTTATTCATTTTCAAAGCCGTAAATTCATTCGCCTCATATTCCTTATCCCAGTATTTAAAACCCTGGTGGTTAATCTTTAATAGCCAGCCCTTTATTTCACCTTCCGGCAGTTCCTTCTGGGTATAACCTGCCAAAATGTAGTCTCCGTTTATTGTATTCAAAATAGCTGAGATATGGGAACCCTTATTGGCCGGAAAGGTTTTATTCCACAACAACTTCCCTTCCTGATCGAGTGATACGACCCATGCCTCTGGAGAAGAACCTTCAACAGAAGCTGTTGAACCGGCAAAGGTAATTTTACCATCCGGAGCAACAAATAAGCCAGAAGGCCTGTCCGATGCCCCGTTCTGATCGAATCCTCTGATCCATAATGTTTTGAAAATTTGTGGAACAGAAGAGAGATACTTCTGACCCAGGGCTGCTGACCTGAGGTTAAAAACATCAATAAACTGCTCTCCCTCAGGGAATCTCTTAATAAAATCGGTATAAGCCTCAAAGGTATTTATCTGTTTGGCTTTCTCAAAAATAAGGCGCTGGTAGAGCCGGGTTGCTGCTGTAACCTGCAATGCCTGAGGATATTGATGGATGAAAGTTTCGTACGCTTCAATAGTATTTTGCTTTTTGGCTACCTCAAAGGCCAGTTCATCTCTGAGATGAGTAGCTTCAATGACCTGGGATGCTCCAGGATATCTTTTGATAAATTCATTATAAGCCTGGATGGTATTGGCCTTACGCGCCAAATCGAAGGCCAGTTTATTTCGTAATTCAATTGCTTCGGGAACCTGGGCAGCTTCAGGGAATTGTGCAATAAACTGATTATAAGATTCGATTGTATTTTCCTGGATTGCTTTGCCAAATTCCAGGTAGTTCCTTATGTGAACAACATTTTCATAGAATTTGGAATCGGGAAAACGAGTAATGAACTCATTTACCATATTCAGGTCCTTTTCTTCCCTCACATACTTTATCAATTTATTCTCAATATCCTTTTGGCGGAACTCAAATTTTTGCTTAAGGGGCCAGTTATTCTTCAGTGTTTCAATATTGAATAACAGCAGTTTCATTGACTCTTTCTCAGCCTCAGAAGCGGTTTCGATGTTTTTTCCGGCTGACAACATACACTGCCATGCTTTAAAATAATTGTGTTGAGGATAGGAATCAGCTGAATAGACCAACGCGAGCCCTAAATTCACAGTTGCTTTTGATGAATCTGCGCTGTATGCTTTGATAAGAATTTCTGCGGCTTTATCAAACTCACCTTTTTCGATGAGGCGGTATGCCCGATCAACATTTTGGGCAAAAATGGAGCCAGAAACCAAGAACAAGAATAGTAATTTCAGGCAAGAAATAATCGAAATCCGATTGTATTTCATCATGATGTTCATTTAGTAGCTATTATGCGATGGATTCATTGAGCTAATTATCAATTTGCCTTTTATTAAATTCTTTATAACAGGTGTAATTGTTACTTTTTTACCAGCATAAATTCAACCCGACGATTTTGTGCACGTCCTTCAGGAGTAGCGTTGGTGTCAATGGGCCTGGATTCTCCGTACCCCACTGCACGAAGCCGTACAGGCTCAATTCCCTGTGAGACAAGATAATCCACCACTGCTTTTGCTCTGCCGTCGGAAAGTTTCCGGTTGTATTCATCAGAACCCTCGCTGTCGGTATGACCTGAAATTTCAATCAGACTCACATTCGATTCTTTCATAAAGCTGACAACTTTATTCAATTCTTCAAAAGAGGCCGATAAAAGAGTTGTTTTGTTGAATTCAAAAAAAATGTTCTTTAAAATAATGGATGATCCTTCTTCAATGTTCTTTAGGCCAGCAAGAAACTCATCCTCCGGAAGTTTAGGCTCGACAAAGGTGATGGAACCGGAGACAGAACAGTTGAACTTATCAGTGACCTTATAAGAATAGGTTCCGGCAGGAAGGTTTGTGAGTGTGGTGCCAGTTGCTTTATTAGACCACTGGATGGAATATGGCGGATTGCCTCCCTGGATTTCTATAGAAATCTTACCATCATTAATAATTTTGGTAATTCTGCTAGTATAAGGATTTCGGCCGCCAGTATACGAAGTATCTTTCAGAAAAACCTTCAAATCCTGGTTAACACAAGGACAGTCTGTGCAATTATCGAGAGGTTTTACAGAAACATCATCAAAATAGTAATATGCATATGTTTTATCACGGAGGTTTTTGACATTTTTATTGGTTACCACATAATTGGTTGATTCGTAGTTACGGAAGTTTCCAATAATGAAATAGTCTTCACCGCCATGAGCAGTATAAACAGCACATATTTGTTTCCATTCGGATGTATTATCGAGAAAAAGGCCCGGTTGGTTGGTGATATCAGGAACTCCTCCAAGTGCTGTCTTAATTTCGCTTTTTTGTTCGGAGTCATAAAATTTAAGGCTGAGCTGATCAACCGCAAAACGTGACATGGAAGCAAGTTTCACCCAGAAACTGACACAATACATTTTGCCTTTTTCCAGTGGGGCCGATAGTCGCCCCTGAATGTACTCGCGATACTCGTCTTCTGTCCCACTTAGGATGGCACCTACATATGCATCTCCTGAATGAGGTTCACTTACACCGGCAAAATTGTTTGGAACTCCGGCATCACCTGTACTGCAACGGTGAAAATAATCAGGAGACCCCTGGGTGGGATACGTCCAATCAGGAGCCAGAAAACGTTTTGGTTCGGTTTGAACATGGCTTACAGGACATTTGATATACTGCTCAAAACCCGGATTCAGGACTAGGTTTTTTGATTGGCTGCGACCTGTGAGGCAGGTAATGAAAAAAAATACTGATAGGAAAAAAAGCCTTAGGTGCATATATTTAGTAATCATAGCTATTCTCCATTGTTCAGAGTAAAAGTACCAAAATTCCTGCAATAAAAATATCAAATTAAGGATGCATTACGAATCAGATAATAATCCAAATTGTATATTTATGGCATTAATATAAAAAATTCTCTACAAAAAAACTATGAACTATGGCTAATAATCAGGTGAAACAGAACAAATTGCTGGTGATTATCATTGCTGCAGTAGCGGCATTGGGTGGTCTGCTCTTCGGATTTGACACCGGTGTTATTTCTGGTGCAATTCCTTTTTTTCAGAAGGCATTCAACATCGGGAACGATTGGGTGGAGATCATTACTACATCGGGACTGATTGGTGCCGTAATCGGAGCGATGTTCAGTGGTAGAATTACCGATATAATCGGACGGAAAAAGGTAATTTTATCAGCCGCTGTTATCTTTATCATCGGAGCCTTATGGTCAGGTGCCGCTCCTTCAGCTCCTATGCTGACGGTGGCACGATTCTTTCTTGGTATTGCTATCGGGGTATCGTCTTTCTCTGTTCCTCTTTACATTGCTGAAATATCCCCCACAAGGATCCGCGGAACGCTGGTTTCTCTTTTTCAGTTGTTGATTACTATTGGCATTATGGTTTCGTATCTCAGCGATTCAATTTTCACAGTACCCGATAATCATCCAGCATACACAGAATGCTGGAGACCAATGTTTTATGTTGGTGCTATTCCTGCTCTCATCATGTTCATTGGAATGATTTTCCTGCCGGAAACGCCGCGCTGGCTGATCAGCAAAGGACGTGAAGAAGAATGCAGAAAAGTGCTTCAAAAAGTGGAAGACCCTGATCTGGTGGAAGATGTTATTTCCAAAATGAAGAATGACCTGGAGGAAGATCGTAAGCACAAAGTTGTATGGTCAGAAATATTTAAAAAATGGCTACGTGTCCCTTTAATCATTGCTGTAGGAATAATGTTTGTACAGCAGTTTACAGGCATTAACACCATCATTTATTATAGTCCGAAAATTTTCCTGATGTCGGGATTTGCTGACGCTCAGGCTGCTGTTTGGGCTTCGGTAAGTGCTGGAGTTGTTAATGTAGCTTTTACCATTCTTTCGCTTTTCCTGATAGATAAACTTGGCCGAAGAAAGCTATATTTCATTGGATTAACAGGCCTGGTGATTGCTCTGATTGCTATGGGTACCTGTTTTGCTCTGCAGGCAACCCTGGGTGATTCAATCAAATGGATTACCATTTCGCTTGTATGGGTTTACATTGCCTTCTTTGCCATCAGCCTGGGACCTTTGGGTTGGCTGATCATATCAGAGATCTTCCCGTTAAGTGTCCGCGGTATCGGTTCCAGTATCGGAGCTCTATCCAACTGGCTGTTCAACGGGATCGTAGCTTTTACTTTCTTTAAAATCGTCAAGGCCCTTACTCTGCCAGATACATCAATTATCCTTAAAGGAGAAGACTTGGGGAATCCTGCCGGTGCATTTTTTCTGTACGCGTTGATTGGAATACTGGGTCTGATCTGGGGATATTTTTATATTCCTGAAACGAAAAAGGTAACCCTTGAAAAGATTGAAGAGCACTGGCGTCAGGGGAAAAGCCCCCGGGAACTGAAGCAATAGATAATATTATAGTAATTTTATCTATCAGCCGGTTGGCACTAAATGCTAACCGGCTGATTTATTTACCAAAAAATTCGAGATCTTAACCAGATTGCATATTCTCCAAAGACTTCATCCTTTTTTCTCAGGAGATCCGTATGACAAAACAGGATCTGTTTGCATTCCTCGACAAAGCACCGGCGATGACGATCTATGACGGTCATCTCAAAATTCATGCTGAAAGCACTGATACATGGCACAATGACATTCAAATAAAAATTGTACCTTTTACAGCAGAAAAAATAATTCTAAAAATTTTTTTATAAGCTGTATTGTTAAATCAATTAAACCATTATTATTGCACCATAAAATTAACTTCTTTATGGCAAAGGAATCTAAATCCGGTGGATCCATAAAAAAGAATACGCTGAAAAATCCGGAGAAAAAATCTCCGAAGAAGGCAGTTGCATCTGATAAAGATGACAAATTGAAGAAAAAGCCAGTCGAAAAAGAGAAGAAGGTTACAGTTACCAAAAAAGAGGATACAAAAAGTCGCATGACTGGTACATCTGCCAGCAAGAATGCAACGGTTACCTCAGCTTCTACAAGCAAAAAGAGGTTGATAGTAAGTTATCATAATTTATCACCTGAATTATTGGATCTATTTAAAAAGAAATATCCGACCGGGTACCTGGAATATGTAATGAAAATCACTGCTCCCAATGACAAGGTTTTTTATGCTGTAACCCTTGATACACCTGATGCCAGCTACCTGGTTAAAGTGGATGTTAAGATTGATACCCTGGAAGATGAAGACTTTATTGAACCCAGCTTTGCCGATGACGATACGGTTGCTCCGGGAGTAGATGACGCAGATGATTTCGTAGGAGCACCGGATGAAGATATTGAAAACATACCCAGTGACGATGAATAGTCTACTCACTGGAAAGCAATAACTTATTCATCAAAAATGTAAAAAGCCGCTGGAAAACCTGGCGGCTTTTTTATTTTACTCCAAACTCGTCAATTGAAACAAGTTGTTTAAATATTTATTGTGTTTCTATTGACTGATCTCCTCTAAAAATAGTTTTGCTATAATTCAAATCATGTAGGTTTTAACCAACAATACGCATTATACGATGCCTATTGTGCCTGTCAGGCCGATTTCACTTTGTTACATCGGGGTTAGCCCGGTTGAATTTGTTAATTTATGGTACTTCGGTTAATAAGAAAGTAATTTATCCACCAATTATGTTGGCAATATAGTCGCCAATTTCTTCAGTAGACCGTGCGTGAAGCTGGTCGATATCACCGGTTACTATTTTGTTCTCAAGAGCGACTGAAACACTTCTTCTGATATCAGAGGCTGCATCTGTTAAGCCAAGATAGTCCATCATCATGGCAACTGAGAGAATTGTTCCGTAGGGATTGGCGATGTTTTTGCCGGCTCCTTCAGGCCAGGAGCCGTGAATAGGTTCAAAAAGGCCTTTATTTTCACCCAGGGATGCGGAGGGCAACATACCGATGGAACCAGTAATAACAGATGCCTCGTCGGTGAGTATATCTCCAAACATATTTTCTGTAAGCACCACATCAAAGAAAGACGGGTTCTGAATAATTTTCATCGAAGCGGCATCAACGAACATATAGTCAACCACCACATCAGGATAATTCGGGGCCATATTTCTGACTGTTTCGCGCCAGAGGCGAGATGTTTCCAAGACATTAGCTTTATCAACCAGTGTTAAATGCTTCCTTCTTTTTCTGGCGGCCTCGAATGCCATTCTGGCAATTCTGACAATTTCCTGCCGGGAATAGACGCAATGATCGTATGCTTCTTCTCCGTTATTAGTTCTGCCCTTATCGCCGAAATATATACCTCCGGTTAATTCTCTGTAGATGACAAAATCAACATTCCGCAAAAGGTTTTCACGAAGGGGGGATGCTTTATATAGCAACGGATAGGTTGCGATAGGCCTAATATTGGAAAACAAACCAAGCGCTTTTCTGATTCCGAGTAGGCCCTGTTCGGGTCGCACTTTTGCTGAAGGATCATTATCATATTTCGGATGCCCTACCGCACCCAAGAGGACAGCATCTGAATTTTTGCACAATTCAATTGTTTCGGGAGGCAAAGGGTCTCCAGTTTTGTCAATTGCAACAGCTCCGATGAGAGCTTCTTCCAACTGAACGACAAATTTATGTCTGGCGGCAATTGCATTAAGAACTTTAACAGCCTGAGCCACTACTTCGGGGCCTATTCCATCACCAGGTAAAAGGGCAACTTTAATAAACGACATATATTAGTACAGTTTATAATGACTTTCGAAACGGGTTATTTTGTCTTTTATGCTCATCAAGTAATCAAAGTCGTCTAATCCCTTTAGAAGACAATATTTTTTGTACTGATTGATTTCGAACGTTTCAGAAACAGCTGTATGGTGATTTAAAATTACCTGATTTTCGAGGTCAACTGTGAAGAGGGTTTCGGGATTATTCATGACACATTCCAGGGAATGACTCAGAAAGTCTTTGGAAACCTGGACCGGCAGTAATCCATTGTTTAAGGCATTGTTACGGAAAATATCAGCAAAAAAACTTGAAACAACCACGCGAAATCCGTAGTCATAAATAGCCCATGCAGCATGTTCCCTGCTGGAACCGCTTCCGAAATTCTTGCCGGCCAATAATATTTTCCCGGAAAAAGCGGGGTTATTCAGTACAAATTCGGGATTGGGAGTATTATCAGATAGGTATCTCCAGTCTCTAAATAAATTTGCACCGAAACCTTCGCGAGAATTTGCCTTTAGAAATCGTGCCGGGATAATCTGATCGGTATCGACATTTTCTACCGGAAGAGGAACGGCAGTTGATGTCAGTTTCTGAAATGGTTCTCTTGCCATTTGATATTAGATTATAAAAGTTGGAAAATTGTCATCAAAAAAGCTCACGGGGATCAATTATTTTGCCTGCGATAGCAGCCGCAGCAGCAGTAGCCGGGCTTGCAAGGAAGGTCCGTGCACCAGGTCCCTGCCGGCCTTCGAAATTTCTATTCGAAGTAGAAACTGCATATTTCCCTGAAGGAATTTTGTCTTCATTCATTGCCAGGCAGGCACTGCAACCGGGTTGACGCAGATTAAACCCGGCTTCTTCTAATATAGCTACAATCCCTTCCTCATAAGCCTGTTTTTCAACCTGTTTGGAACCGGGAACAATCCAGGCCGTGACGTGGGAGGCTTTTTTGCGCCCCTTGACAAGCCTGGCAACTTCCCTGAGGTCTTCAATCCTTCCATTAGTGCAACTGCCTACGAAAACATAGTCAATTTTCTTACCAAGCAAAGGTTTTCCTGGATCTACCTCCATGTACTTTAAGGCCTTACTGAAAGTAATTTTCTCCTGCTCTGACAAATCAGATCCGTCGGGAACAATGCCAGTTATGGGAATACCCATACCCGGATTAGTTCCATATGTGATCATTGGTTCTATTTCTTCAGCATTAAAACTTATCTCTCTGTCGAAAACGGCATCAGGATCCGATGTGAGGTTTTTCCATGTTTCAACTGCTGCCTCCCAGTCCGATCCTTTGGGGACGAATTCTCTACCTTTCAGATAGGAGAATGTAACCTCATCTGGAGCAATATGTCCTCCCCTGGCTCCCATTTCAATACTCATATTACATACTGTCATTCTTCCCTCCATTGAAAGGGAACGTATGGCAGAACCGGCATACTCAATGAAGTATCCCGTGCCACCGCCAGCAGTAATGCGGGAAATAATGAAAAGGATCAGGTCTTTTGCTGAAACACCTTTTCCGAGATTACCATTTACGGTAATCCGCATTTTTCTTGGCTTAGGTTGCATTATACACTGAGAAGCCAGGACCATTTCCACTTCGCTGGTTCCAATTCCAAAAGCCAGGGCTCCAAAAGCTCCATGAGTAGAAGTATGACTGTCGCCGCAAACGATGGTCATTCCGGGCAGTGTCAAACCAAGTTCAGGACCTATCACATGAACAATTCCCTGATAGGGATGATTGAGCCCATAGAGGGTAATTCCATGCCGGAGGCAATTTTCAGTGAGTTTCTCAACCTGGATGCGCGAAAGTTCGTCCTTTATTGGCAGATGCTGGTTAATAGTCGGAACATTGTGATCCGGGGTTGCTACAACCTTTTCAGGTCGGAATACCTTGAGCCCGCGTGCATCAAGCCCTGCAAAAGCCTGTGGACTGGTTACCTCATGAATATAATGTCGATCGATATACAGTACATCAGGACCATCAGGAATACTTTCAACCACATGTTTATCCCAGATCTTATCGAAAAGTGTTTTCCCCATAATAATAAACAAACTAAAGATTAATGATATTGGAAATAGCATCGATAAATGCTTCAACAGATGCTGTAATTATATCCGTACTGCCACCGAAACCGTAATAAATGTTGCCTTTATAAGAAATCTGGACATGAACTTTCCCAAGGTCATCGCTGCCTCGTGTAATTGCCTGTACCAAAAACTCTTCCAGCCGGACTTTCTTTTTGATTATTTTTTTCACAGCAGTGAATGACGCATCGATCGGCCCATTACCGGTGGCTGTTTCAGTAACAGGCACCCCATAAAGCAGTAAACGCACCGTAGCAACAGGTACAGCTGATTTTCCGCATACAACTGTAAGAGCATCCAATTTAATGCTTCTGTCGGTATGTTCCTGAACACCAGCAAGCACCATAAGGTCTTCGTCGGTAATATCTTTTTTCTTATCTGCCAGATCAAGGAACTTCTGGTAAATTTCATCCAGTTTTTGTTTCCCGAACTTAAATCCCAGACGTTCGAGGTGGTGTTTGAGGGCAGCCCTTCCACTTCGGGCTGTAAGAATAATAGACGATTCGCTCACGCCCACATCCCTGGGGTCAATAATTTCATAATTTTCTCTGTGCTTAAGTACTCCATCCTGATGTATACCTGAGGAATGAGCAAATGCATTTCTCCCCACAATAGCTTTGTTTGGTTGAACGGGCATCCGCATGAGGGTAGATACAAGGCGACTGGTAGCGAAAATTTTACGGGTATTTATGCCAGTGTCCAGTTTAATGTCTTTCCGGCTTTTCAGAATCATTACAACTTCTTCAAGAGAAGTATTGCCTGCACGTTCACCAATACCGTTGATAGTAACTTCAACCTGGCGCGCTCCATTCAGGATTCCTGCCAGAGAATTGGCGGTAGCCAGGCCGAGGTCGTTATGGCAGTGAGTGGAAATAATAGCTTTATGAATGTTGGATACATGCTCAAACAGATATTTAATTTTCTCACCATATTCCTGAGGAATGGTGTACCCGGTAGTATCAGGAATGTTGACAACCGTAGCTCCGGCTTTAATAACAGCTTCCACCACCTTTGCCAGAAAAGCATTTTCTGTTCTGCCGGCATCTTCAGCATAAAATTCGACATCATCCACAAATTTCCTTGCATATTTAACTGCCTCCACGGCTCGCTCAACAATCTCGTCCCTTGTAGAATTAAACTTATATTTAATGTGGTAATCGGATGTACCGATACCAGTATGGATACGAGCCCTTTTCGCCTTCTGAAGCGATTGAACAGCCACGTCGATATCTTTTTTGACAGCTCTTGTCAGTGCACAGATCACCGGTTCAGAGACCGCCTTGGAAATTTCAACCACGGAGTTGAAATCACCGGGACTGGAGATTGGGAAACCAGCTTCAATTATATCCACACCAAGTTCCTCCAGGGCTTTTGCCACTTCAATTTTCTCTATTGTATTGAGCTGGCATCCGGGAACCTGTTCTCCGTCGCGAAGGGTTGTATCAAATACGTAAACGCGTTCTGTTTCCATGAACAAAAAGTATAATGGTATTATCTGCAAAGAAAAGAAATATCTTTAAAATATGCTATAAAACATACCCATAAATGAAGAAACCGGTCAGGAAAATACACTGACCGGTTTCTTCAGAACTATGTCCGATTACTGAACAACAAGTTTGGAGTTATATATGGTGTTTTCTCCTGAAATGCGAAGGTGATAAATACCCGGAGTAATCCCCTTGAGATCCATTCGTAATTCTCCCTCATTCAACAGCATGGTAGTGCTCATAATCTTCTGACCGGACAGACTGAACAACTCCACCAGATAATTACCAGGCTGTCGGGATGAAATACTTACCATCCCGGAGGCAGGATTGGGATAGATCATAAAATTACGAGTTGAAACAGGGTCTTTTATTCCCGTAGGACGCAGAATGATACCCTCCTCGGTAACAAGGTAATGGATGCCGGAAACACCCTGTCCACCAGTTACATCAAAATCAAAGAATTGTTTGTGCTGATAACCGGGAATATCAACTATGACGGTGTACGAACCATCGGGGATATTAGAAAAAGAGAAGTAACCATATTCGTCGGTATAGGTCTGGGCAATAATATTTTCGCCGTTCCCTTTGGTTCTGCCCACAAGAACAACGGAAGCTGATTTAACCGGTTTACCTTCAATTGATTTTAGACGCTTGGCAACATCAAACAGGTAATCCTCGGCAAAGGCTACTGAACCAATAGCTGAATTTGCTCCGGTCAATGCGGGACGTTCCCTGAGGGTAATGTCGAAAACCTGAGGTGCAGCAACGGCCAGATCAACTGCCGGAACATTGATCCAGCGGTTAACATTTCCATAGTAGGTACCCAACAAATTAGGGTACAATTCCGGATCAGGTTCAGCGAAAATCACAAACATAGACGAAGGAGCAGAATAAAATGCATATTTGCCTGAAGCCGAAATATCAGATTTTTCCATTTCAATGCCACGGGTGTCGGTATTGATGCCAAAAAGTTTAACAACACCTTTAGTTACAGGCTGTTGATCAGGGGTATATACTGTTCCCTGAATGCTGTAACCAAGAGCGGCCGCAAAGAAATAATTCCCGGTTGTAACAGGTAATATATTTCCGTCAAGAGAAAATGCAGACTGACTATAATAAGAACCAGCCACCATAACGCGACCGGTTCGTAGAAGGGTTATTCCATTAATATTGAAATTATCAGAAGAGTTGGCCGGCAATACGGTTTTGAAATAATCCAATGCTCCTGCCATATTTACATGAAGTAGTACAAAACCCTGTGATCCAGCGACGTTATTGCTCAGAATCGTGTTTCCGGTAAGATACAAATTATAATAATCAACAAGGGGCAATGCAAAGTAGGCTCCTGAGGAATTTACAGTAGATGCAAAACTTGTTTCATAATCAATATTGTAGCCAAAATTCTGACCCCAAAGAAATAAACCGGTAGCAGGGTCAAGGCATAGAACGGCATATTCAGGTGCACTGAAAGCTCCTACAGGGGTCACTTTTGGCACATTTAACTGTCCTGCAACCAGGGTAGCAGCTCTGAAAGTGGCAAGCCACAGAATTTTGTTTTCGTCCTTGATATAGTTAATTTTATTCAGAGTATATCCGGGAGTATAAAAGTTCATCTGTGTATTAATAACAACCGACCCTAATACCTCGGAAAGATGGCTTTCAACCATCTTCAATCCGAACAAATCAAACTGGCCACTACCAGTGAGAGTATAAACTGTGTGGTTTCCAAACGTAACCTGGTTGCTTGATGAAGCTCCAGTTACATAACAATTACCGTCTGCATCAAAAATGACTTCTCCGGAATATTCATCACCTTCACCCTGGCCAGCCAGATTATACAGTAACTGACCGTCCATATTATATCCGGCAATGAACATATCATTCTGGCTTACTGACGACAGAGAATTTTCACCATCAAAACGGATGGTACCGTTAAAATATCCTGCGACAACGATAACAGTGTTGGATGGGTTGATTTTGACCGAAGTAGCCGACATCTGATAGGAAATATCATCTATAGTCCATAATTGATACCACAAAGGATTGTTCAGATTCCTGTCGTATCTGACAAGACATGACTGATAAAAGTTTCCCCCCTGCAATGGGACAGGTTCAACCGCAGTTCTGGAAAGATAGAGAGCATCACCGTTAACATTTCCGATGAAAACGATATTACCGTCCTTATCAATATCACATCCCTGGAAATCCATATAACCATTTTCGGCATACATATAATTGACTGCCACCTGATTACCGGAATTCAGATCGAGTTTCATGAACACGTTGATGTTGGTTCCTGTGGGAACTGTCATGATTTTTCCGTCGGGCAGGTATATAGTATCTCCTGAACCGGAAAGCACCAGAAGAGGATTCAGATCGGGTTGAAGGAGAATACTTTCAATCAAAGTATTACCCCAATAAAGAGAGGAAAAATAGACTGACTTTGCCCACAATAAAGAACCATCTTTACCATAGCGGGCAATAAATGCTGAATTACCTTCCCCGCCAGAAAAGCCATTAACGGTTGTTGAACCAAATGTTATTGAACCGCCCATAAAAGATCCTGCCACAATTACAGATCCGTCTGGCAAAGGAACCATTTTATCTGTATGATAAACACTACCGGCAGTACTGGCATAATCAGACCATCGGAAAGAAGGAGGCACCTGGGCGCTAAGGCTGAAGGCAGCCAATAATAGAAGCACAGTTAAACGAAGAGTAATTTTTGATTTCATAGGCATTAATTTTTATAATCGGTTTATTTTACGGTAATTGTTGACAAAGGTTATGTGTGATTTGACAAAATGTAAAAAAAATTAGATAAAAAGAATAAAATTGGAAGTCATTTTACATTAATCTATTATTTCAGACAAAATCCGATAACTAACACATCGTCGACCTGGTCAAGATTACCTTTCCACTCAAGAAAAGCATCAAGAAGGAGTTTGTGCTGTTTTTCCATGGGGTACGAACAGATTTGCTGAAGAAGCCGTTTGAAAGGTTTTGTTTTGAATTTAGAACCCTCAGGACCTCCAAATTGGTCGGCAAATCCATCAGAAAAGATATAGAACTTGTCATCAGGCTTCACTTCAATAACATGGTTGGTAAAAGGTCTTTCCTCTCCGGCATGAATACCAATAGGCATATTATCGCCTTTATATTCAATAAGTTCATCCTCTCTGATGATGTATAAAGGATTATTGGCTCCGGCAAATTGCATAGTATGATTCTGAGTATCAGCAACACAAAGTGCTATATCCATTCCGTCTTTTGCCTCATCTTCTTTGCCGGTTTGAGACAAGGTAATTTTAACATTTTCTCTTAATTTATCGAGAATCAAACTTGCCTGAAAAGTATCTTCCTTATTGACGATTTCGTTCAGCAGGGTGACACCCAACATACTCATAAAAGCACCCGGAACTCCATGTCCAGTGCAATCGGCAGCAGCAACAACAATTCTATGATCATGTTTTGTAACCCAGTAGAAATCACCACTGACAATATCCCGAGGCATGAAGAGAATGAAATGCTCGGGTAAAACAGAGAGAACTGTTTCACGAGAGGGTATTATAGCAGACTGTATACGACTGGCATAATGGATACTGTCCGTTATTTCTTTTTTCTGCAATGCAATCTGGTCGCGCTGCTGGGTGGCAATATCCCGCTGGCGTTCAATTTCATCTCTCTGCGCCAGGATTTCGAGCTGCTGTTGCTGCAATTCTTCATTCTTTTCCTCAATTTCCTTTTTCTGCTGTTCAATTTGAGCAGTTCTTTCCCGCACTTTCTGCTCGAGTATCCGTTTATCTTCCTGCAATTTCCTTTCCCGGTAGCGGATAATTTCCACTATCACAGCCACACCTATTGCAATAACAATTAAAACAAACCAGGGAGTCTTCCAAAACGGAGGTTTGATCTGGAATGAGAAAAAAACTGGATCAGAATTCCATATACCGTCACTATTACAGGCTTTCACCAAAAAACGATAATGTCCGTTAGGAAGCTTTTTATACTCCGCAAAATTCTGGGCAACTGGTTCTGACCACTGTTCGTCATAACCATCCAGCTTATACTGGTACTTTACTTTCTCAGGTATGGTATAATGGAGTCCGATAAAATCAAATATCAGAGAGCTTCTGTTGTATGGGAGTTTTAAATCCTGAGGCAGGCCGGTGACAGAATCGATTTGCCGGAAATAATTACTGAGAGGTACATCAGTTCCTGAAAGCCGAATCCCGGTGATGTAAGTTTTCGGGGGATCGAGAGCAAGAATATCATTTTCAGGGAAATACTCAACAGCACCACCAACAGTTCCAAACCATATATGATTTCTGGCATCCATGCTTACAGCATTCAGGTTGGTTTCCAATGGCAGGAATCCGTCAGAAGCTCCGTAATAAAATATTTTGTGCAAGGAAATATCAATCCGATTCAGACCTTTCTCATTTCCAATCCACAAGGATTTTTGATTATCGAACAGGAGTGAATAAATGGTATTGGAGGCTAATCCGCTCTGGGTCGTATACACTTTTTGAATTCTGAAACTATCGTTTACAGGGATAATCTCAACCAGCCCTGCTTCTGTGCCAATCCAGTAAAGGCTGTCACCGGCACTGGCAATGTCGGTGCAAGCATCAGAAGGCAGGCCGTTGCGGTCAGTAAAAGTCTGAATTCGCAATGGTGTTTGAATTGTTAAACCCTCTGTTGTAACAAACCACAGATTATTTCTACCATCCGGAAGAATCTTTTTTACATTATCTCCGGAAAGACCCTCCTGCACCCCATAACGTACCAATGATTTACCATCATATTTCCATGCCCCCGATTCCGTAGCAAGCCATAAATTTCCGTTTTTATCTTCAGAAATGGAATAGATTCCATTATCACCGTGATAAAGTTCATCCGCCCGAATTTTTATCATTGTACCTCCGATACGTTTTACCAGAGAACCATATGAACCAATCCAGAGTTGATGACGATTGTCTTCGAATATACTTAAGATTACACTTTCAAAAAGTCCCCTAATCTGCGGAAACACCGTGATGCGGTTCTCCTGAAGTTTCACCAGTTCGTTATATGTGCCAAGCCATACAGAATGGTCGTGCGTGCAGGCAACACTGACAATATTGTTATCAGGCAATCCGCATGATGTATTATAGATTTCAAAAATGCCTTTGCCATACATAGAAACACCACCTAGGGTCCCAATCCAAATATTTCCGGTACCATCAATACATATATCCTGCACACGGTCGTCAATCAGACCATTTGGTTTTCCGAGGATCCGAAATTGATCAGGAGTACCTGTAACAACACCTGATTGCAAAGTTCTCGCCCAAATGCGGCCTCTGGAATCAAACTTAATTCCCAGAATGTAGTCATTCGGAATCAGGTTTGTGGCATAAACACGGAATTTTTCTCCATCGAAATGAGTAAAACCCTGCTTGTAATGGCCCATCCACAAGGTTTTATCAGGTGCCTGAGTCATCGACAGCACATAGTTGCCTGAAAGTCCATCTTTTTGCGTGAAATGGCGAAAACTATTTCCGTCATAAACAAACACTCCCCCACCCTGAGTTCCTATCCATATGTTTCCTTTTTTATCTTCAGCAATGGACCATACTACATTTTCAACCCTTCCTTCTATCTGATAAGCAATTTCAGTTATAAAGGAGATCCATTTCCCGGCATCATAAACAGCAGCACCTTTTTGTGTACCAACCCAGATTCTTTTTTTTGAATCTTCAAACCAGGTAAGAATATTATTATGTGGCAACCCGTTCTGATCAGTAAAATTGGTTATGCCGCTATGTGTAATCACAGAGATGCCATTTTCGGAAAGGCACCAGACAGAATTCTTTGAATCGAGGTACAATGATTTAATGTCATTCGAAACAAGTCCGCTATCCTTATTCAGGGTATAAAATGCCTCTTTTTGTCTTACGGAAATCCCTCCATCATGTGAAGCAATCCAGAGCTGACCTTTTCTGTCTTCAATTATTGAAGAAACAGTATTTCCACATAAACCAGAGGATACGTTATAATTTTTAAAGGATTTTCCGTCAAACCGGGCTATACCTACCTGGGTTCCAAACCACATATAGCCTTTCGAATCCTGAAATATAGTAACGACAGAATTCTGGGGTAATCCTTCCCTAATAGTATAATTTCGGAAAGGGATAATCTGGCTTTCTCCCTCGGTAATAAGGATCAAGCCCAGAAACAAAATGAAAATCCGGTTCCGTATTTTCAGAATTGAATCCACATCTGTAAAGATACAAAAAGAGTATCTTACAAATTCATATAGACCAAAAAATCGGAACCCAAGGTATTAGTAATCCTTTTATAAAAAATAGGAAAAGAGTTAGCTTTAGATAAGCTCTAACCGATTCCAAACTCCTTGCGCAACTGCTCGACCCATTGGTCGACCCGTTCGTCAGTGAGCTTGTTCTGGTTTTCAAAATCGATGGCAAGGCCACAGAATTTGCCGTCACGCAGTGCACGGGAATGTTCAAAAGTATATCCTTCAGCTGACGTAAACCCGACAATATCAGCACCTCTGGATTGTAACAGATCTGCCATGATACCAACAGCATCAAGAAAATTTTCCGGATATCCTATTTGATCGCCCAACCCAAAAATCGCTATTTTTTTTCCAGTCAAGTCCATTTCTTCCAGGGCAGGAACAAATTCATCCCAGTAGTTTGGCAGTTCTCCGTCAAACCATGTTGGCACTCCGAGGATCAAATTATCATAGGAAAGGAAAGTTTTTTCATCAATTTCTTCAGCGTTAACCGGTTCAATTAACTCCGGACCAAATCGTTCGAGAATTTTTCCGGCTATGATGGCTGTTTTTTTTGTATTAAAGCTGTAAATAAGTGCTATTTTTTTCATATTGAATATTTTTACTTGAACCTGTTTGGAGAAATATCCTATTTCAGTCCATGAAATTCATTTTCTAATAAGGAACTCTCTTATTGAAAGAATCAAAAAAGAAGCAGATCTTCCATTGCTGAATAAATTTTGTTTGTATCAGGAAGGATTGCTTTTTCAAGAATTCTGTTAAATCCGACAGGAGTGAAAGTGGCTCCTACCCTTTTTACCGGAGCATCCAGAAATTCAAATGCCTTATCCGCAATAATGGCAGCAATCTCTCCGCCGAAACCTGCAAATACTTTATCTTCATGAACGACCAATACTTTTCCTGTTTTTTGCACAGATGCAATAATAGTATCTTCATCAAGCGGATTGAGTGAACGTAAGTCTATAACTTCCGCTGATGCACCATGTTTTTCATTCAAAATATCGGCGGCTTCAATGCACATATGGGTGGTATTTCCATAAGTAACGATGGTCAGGTCCGATCCTTCCTTTCTTATTCTGGCCTTCCCAAAAGGTACCTCAAAATCAGGAGGAATAGGCGTGGCTGCTTTAGGAGAATTGTATAGAGCTTTAGGTTCAAGGAACACAGTCACTCCCTTGGAGCGGATGGCAGTACGCAGTAATCCGGCAGCATCATCGGCAAAAGACGGATATACAACCCGGATTCCAGGAAACGTGGTTAAGGCACCCTCGATAGTTTGTGAATGATAAAGACCTCCGCCAATATAGCCTCCTGATGCAAGGCGAATGGTTATATTAGGAGAAAATTGACCCTTGCTTCGCCAGTAATCATGGGATGTATCGACCAGTTGTTCCATAGCCGGCCAGAAGTAGTCAGCGAATTCTGCTCCCTCAATTACTATTCTGATTTTCTGGTCAAAGCGGCTCATGCCATTGGCAGTTCCCACGATAAAATCTTCGGCAATAGGAGCATTGAAAACCCGTTCCTTTCCGAATTCTTTCTGAAGTCCTTTGGTAACATTGAATACTCCACCCTTCTCTTTATGTGCTACATCCTGACCCCAGAGAAAAGTATCCGGATTATGTCTGAATTCTTCCTTTAAAGTTTCATTGAGTGCTTCAATCAGCTTTTTCTTTTCCCCGTCAAATGTATGGGTTCCGTCGGGAAATTTTTCCGGCTTGTACGGCTCGGGAACAACAAAATCAAATATAGAAGACGGATCAGGATCAGGGGCGCTCATAGCTTTTCGATGTGCTTCCTTCACCTCTTCCTTTACCTTTTGTTCAATAGCTACAAGTTCTTCTTCGGTAAAACGGTCATACCGCAACAAAAGGCGCCGGAATTTGGCAAGGGGGTCATATTCCATAACGTAATTGAGTTCGTTCTGGTCGCGATACAACTCGTGACGGTCGCTATTGGAATGAGAATGTATTCGAACACAATTTGCATGAACTATCGCTGGCATCTGATTTTCCAGAACCCATTGATGAGCCTCTTCCATGGTGTTCATTGAATCAAATACATCTTTTCCATTACAGAAAAATATTTTCAGGTTTTTAATCCCGCTAAAGTTGTTCACAACTTTGCGATTAGCTGTCTGTTCGTATTTAGGAACAGAGATTCCAAAACCATTATCCTGAACAACAAAGAGCACCGGCAATTTTTCTCTCGAAGCGCCATTTATGGCCTCATAGACATAACCTTCAGAAAGGGAAGACTCTCCCTGAGAGGAGATGGCCAGGCCATTATGTTTATAGTATTTTATCGCACGGGCTACACCTACTGCATGCAACGTATGATTGCCGGTAGCAGAGGAAACATTGTGAATATTCCAGGCAGGTTTGGCAAAATGGTTGGACATGTGCCTTCCGCCGCCTGCAACATCAGTATCCTTGCTGATTCCGTTAAGGATGATTTCTTCAGCAGTCAGGCCGGCCGAAATAGCTGTCAGCATATCGCGGTAATACGGAAACAGATGATCAACACCTTTTCTGAATACCTGCCCGATAGCAAGCTGGATTCCGTCATGCCCGGCATAGGGAGCATGATAGGACCATCCTATAGCTTGTTTAAGATAATTTGGTGCACGCTCATCAAGATTTCTTCCGAGCGTCATGAGATAAAACCATTTTTCCAGGATTTCCTTAGGTGTTCTTTTAATGTGATATTTTTTTTGATTGTTCATATTATCAGATAATTAATTTTAAACCTTTGCAGTAGTGTCAAATTTTTCGAGGTAATCAGCCACCCTTCTGAGAAAAGCCCCACCCAGAGCTCCGTCAATAGCACGATGATCGTATGTCAGGGAAAGATACATTTTATGGCGAATGGCGATTACATCACCGGATGGTGTTTCAAGAACAGCTGGTTTTTTCTCGATAGTACCCACAGCAAGAATAGCTGCCTGCGGCTGATTGATTACCGGAGTTCCCATCAGGTTGCGGAATGTACCAAAGTTGGTTATAGAAAAAGTTCCCCCCTGGATGTCATCGGGACTGAGTTTTCCTTTACGAGCTAAATCAGCCAACCGGTTGATTTCCAGGGCAAGTCCGGTAAGACTTAACTGATCAGCATTTTTAACAACAGGAACAATAAGGTTCCCGTCGGGTGTAGCCACTGCTATTCCAATATTGACAGCTTTCCTCATTATGATATTATAGCCATCAACTGAAATGTTAACCCTGGGGAAATCCCTTAATGCACGGGCGACAGCCTGGGTAACAGCCGGCATAAAAGTGAATTTTTGCTTTTCTCTTGCTTCAAATTCATCTTTCACCCTGTTTCGCCACATTACCAGTTCTGTAACATCAGCCTCTACTATATTGGTAACATGTGCAGCCGTCCTTTTTGACATAACCATATGATCTGCAATAAGTTTTCTTACCCGGTCCATTTCGATCACTTCATCACCAGGCCATACAGAAACAGATGGTTTAGCTTTTTCAACAATTGTTTCAGAAACCGATCCGATTTCCGTTTTAGCTGACATATCCGGTTGTTTTCCTCTGCTTTGTATCCATGCAAGAATATCTTGTTTCCGCACGCGACCGTTACGCCCTGTGCCGGGAATTCTGCTCAATTCTTCAGGAGAAATATGTTCCCGGGAGGCAATGTTCCGCACCAGGGGGGAATAGAAACGAGTATCTGTCTCTTTGTAATCAGTTTTGCTAACAGAAGTTTTTGGCTGCACTTCCGGTTGTTTGGTTTCTTCAACGACAGGTGCAGCAACTGTTGATGATGTTACAGTTCCAGCACCTCCTTCAGTATCAATCAGAGCAACAACTTTACCGACAGGAACAAGATCGTTCACCTTGAAAAGAATTTTAGCAACTTTTCCGGCGACAGGTGATGGAATCTCGCTGTCCACTTTATCGGTAGCTATTTCCAGGAGAACATCATCCTCCTGTACCTGGTCGCCTTCCTTGACAAACCATTTGGTAATTGTTGCCTCCTCAATACTTTCGCCCATTTTGGGCATTTTGATTTCGAATAAAGCCATAATGACTTAAAGTTTATTCATTACAAGTTATTATTTTTCTGCCTAAAAAACAATCGATGATGTACAATGTTCAAACCCTGGTTTAACTTTCGATCTGAAAGCCCTAATATTTTCTGCCGGGAAATGCTATAGTGTATAAGCCTTAATCCCATTACGGGGAACTGGATGGTTTTTACATCCGATCTATTGATCTTCATCCCCTGTGGGGAAAAGGAAGTGAATTATTTTGTTGTTCGTTGTTTTCCATTAGTTTTTCGTGAGTTGAGGGTTCGAGCAAAGGGTATGCCAAGTTTTTGCCTGAGATGGCTACAGATGATCACACATATTGCACAAGGTTGTCATATATTTCGATATTTGCATTACTTCAGATCTATGCGGATTCTGAATACTTTATGGCTTCTGCTAGAACTTATATTCGTAGGTTGGTTGTAACCAAAGTGTTCTGTTCACAACAGATGCAGCGTATGTCTTTTGCTAGCAATTTATAGATCTTCAGTCTGTTCGAAATGCAGAAAGTATAATAACGGTGGGAACGTGGAAGGAAGGGGATTTGGATGCAAATCGATATCGCCGGGGTCCCACACTTCAATATCGGGGTATCGTAATTGTATTATGAGAGATAGTGCCGTAAGGATTTTTGGCCCCATTACGGCAATATAAACTTTATGGGTAAGCCGGTAACGTAAAATCTCGGAAGTGATAACTGCATTAACTTTATGCAGGTTTTGCAAGGGATATGTTATAACCTGGGACGGAGGAAGGGAAGCAATAAGCTTTTTATGCCTTTTTTCAATTTCTTCAGTTATTCTTTTATCAAAGTCGGGCGCTGTGTATAAAACAACAACCTTATCAGGTTTGACCCTGTCGATAAGATTCATGGCCGAATGACTATCATAGCCAAGAATCATGAATAAGGCCACAGGCAGATCACCTTTTCTGCTCCATCCGAATTCCATCAGCAAATTGGCATCCCTCACCTTCTTGAGCCGGGGAGGCATATAAAATGATGAAGGAAAATAAGACAAAAGCAAATGAACCCCTGATCGGTCGAGTTCGGTAACGAACATAGAATAAAGCAAAGCGCCAATCCATTGACGAGGGAAACATGATATATCGACCAGGATTTTGGGCTGGCTGCCTTCTGTTTCCCGTAAAATCGAATCAAAGAAGTCAATAAAACTTTTATTATCAGTACTTTTTAATTTACAAATCTCGGTACCGGAGAGATCGATCACCCCAGTTTTACCCTCAGGGAAGAGATCTTCAAAGTCTTTCAGCAACAGCAAAATACGTCTACCTGCACGGATATTGAAACTCTTGTTAAGCTGAGACCATCTGGCATCTCCGGAATGGGCGAAAATAAATACATCAAAGGTTTGTTTATCAATTTCCTGAGGAAAAATCTGCCGTGCATTAATAATTTCCATTTCCTGAACTTTCAGACATTCAACCAGGACCTCATTTGCCTATGCTGGTCAGTTTACTCTTTATTGTACGTATATGTTCAGGATTTGTTCCACAGCAGCCTCCGATTATTGATGCACCTGCATCAAGAAGCTGAAAAACTCTGGAAGCCATTATCTGTGGCGTTTCAGGATAAATGGTTGTTCCTTCAGAAACAAAAGGAAGACCTGCATTTGCCTGAACGATCAATGGTATTTCGGGCCAGATTTCAGAAAATTCTTCTAAAATGGGTATCATGCCTTCCGATCCGTTTCCGCAGTTTGTACCCAGGATATCTATTCCGGAATTCTTAAACATGGATGCAATATCCGAAGGGCGGTACCCCATCATTGTTCTGTAAAACCCATCTTTATTTTTCTCAAAAGTGAAGGTGCAAACAATTTCACAGTTTGTATTTTCCTGTGCGGCACGAACAGCAATCAGGGCCTCATCGGGATCAGACATGGTTTCGACGACAATTGCATCGGCACCGCCTGCTTCAAGTGCCATGGCTTGTTCCTTAAATGCCTCATAAAGTTCATCGGAAGAAACCTCACCTGTTAAAAGAATTTTTCCTGTGGGGCCGATTGATCCCATAACAATAACGCTGTTTCCTGCTGCCATGCGGGAAATTCTGGCAGCCTCCCTGTTGATGTCGTATGCTTTTGCAGATAACCCGTAATGCATCAGTTTTATTCTGGAGCCACCAAAGCTATTGGTTTCAATAATATCAGCGCCGGCTTCAACATAAGCCGATGCAACTTTTAATACCAGGTCCGGATGAGAAAGGTTCCATTCCTCAGGACATTCTCCTGGCCGCAGGCCGAGCTGCTGTAAAAAAGTTCCCCAGGCTCCGTCGCAAACCGGGATTTTGCCTGAATGAATAAGTTCCTGAATTTTTCGTCTGCGATCCATAAGAACATTCTGCTGCCTGCAAAACTAGCCAATCAGAACAAATAACAAAGACGTTATTCTAATTGATTTTATCAGGAATCTTAGGTGAAATAGAGGTTAAAGGAGGAGGATTCAGCAAATCAAACGGCGGCCATGATCTCACCGAATCTATAGCCGAATTCATGTGCCTTACAATTTCGTTGTGAAGAGTATTTCTCCTGGGAGAACTTGTATTGAGAATGACAATCCAGATGATATTATCATTGCGCCGCATGACGTGGGCCAGTGTTCCAGTCATGGTCCCGGTTCTCCACCAGTTATCCTCGTTATCCTTCCCCATCCATCCGAGCAGGTCATCCTCAAGATAACCTGCATTTGTCATAACAGCAATTGACTCAGAACTCAAGATATCAGGTTTTTCAGGAAATCCATCAATACGAAGCATCAGCATTGCCAGCTCGGGAGAAGAAGCTATCCACCCGCCGGCAGGCCCAAGCAAAGGAATATCAATACCGCCGTTGGCACGTTCAACCTGCTGTTCACTACCATCAATGGCAAGAGAAAGTCTGGGTCCGTATTGTTCATAATATTTAACCTCATTTGGATATCTCTGCGTAAGGAAACTCTTCCCAATATGCATGTCATAAATACCAAGAGGATAAAGGATCTGCGTCTGAACAAATTGTTCATAGGGCATTTTTGTCACCTTCTCGATCACCTCTCCTAAAATGATATACCCAAGGTTGGAGTAAGCATAGTGATGCCCCGGAGACCAGGCAAGTGGATAATGCAGAGCAAATATAATTAGATCGGATGAATTTAGAGGAAGATCCTTATGTAGTATTCTGGCAACAGCTACAGGATTAAAGGCCGGATCGCCGTATCGTGTACTAAAACCGGAAACATGGCGCAAGAGATGATCAACGGTAATTTTTTCATACCGTTTGTCTCTGTAAATACGATATATACTGTCATTCAATATTCCTGAACTTCCGAAAACATGATCATCAAGCCGAAGCTTTCCCTCCTCAACCAGTTTCATAATTGCCACAGCTGTAATGAGTTTAGAAACACTTGCAATACGGAAAAGATGAGCGGGGGAAACCGGCACCTGTTTTTCGGCATCAGCAAAACCCAGACCCTTTGCATAGACTAAACGACCTTTTACAGCAACTGCAACTGAGGCGCCTCTAACATTGTATTTGTGCATAATACGCTGCACCGCTTCATCAATATAATTGGAGGCAGGAAAAGAAGAATAGTCATTTGTAATTTTCCAGCTAAGCGGTATTCCTGCCGAAGCGGCTCCTGCAGGTTCATTTCCATCTGCAATTGCACTGCTGGAAAGACGAAAATCGCCTGAACCTGCCAGCAATAAAAGTATAAGCAATATCCAAAACCGTGCTACCTTACCCACAATTAACTATTTTCATCAAATCACCTGAGTATATTACCATAATTTATAGCTGGTCGCAAAAGTAATCGAAATGATGAATAGTATTAAAAAAAATATTAACATAACTGATTCATTTAATAGTACCTTAATGTTTTGCACTTATTATCATTTAATCATGGATATTCAAAATCTCCTTTCAATACAGCGAAAGCAAAATACAATTATTGATTCATCATTATCGCATTGCATTAAAATTTTTCAAATGCATTTTATGAAGATAACACATTGGTCATGAAGTATTTATCCTTTATGAAAAATGTGTTTCTTTCTATAAGGTGGAAAATTAATAGTAAAATAGAATTCATCCAGGCTGGCTGCCATTCTTTCTTTTGTCTCCCTGGTCAGGTATGGGTTTTCAGACAAAGTGGTATAAAAGAATCTTCTGTTTTTATTGAAGAATTTGATAGTCTGAATAACTTCTTTGCGGGAAGAATAAGTTCCTTTAAAATCCCTGTTTGGTTTCAGAATTGTATCATTTGTAGCCGAAGGAATTCGGTAAGGTATTCCAAGAATACCGGCAAAATCGAAATCAAATGGTACGGGAACAGGCTTTTGCGTTGAATCGGGTTTAAATATTTCCGTATTGTGAAGAATGGAAGCTGCCCAATCATTATTCATTATCATGTACTGAAAAAAACAAAGTTTTTTATATTCTTCCTGATCAAGTTCAGATAAATTCATTTCATCAATATTTATAAACTTTCCCTGCAGTCTTTTTTCAAACGAACCTTTTGTTTCAAGAAGAAATGCATACCGCACAAAACTAGGGAGAGATACTCCTAGATTGGAAAATGTGCATCGGATAAGCCGCACATTAAAGGCATATTTTGAAATTCGCTGGTACCACTTATAAATTAAATACTCTCCAATCACATACTGTTCAAATTGGTCGTCTTCAGGTCTGCACTGAACCACCATTTTTATACTCTTCATACCATCAAATAGGCTGTTTCTGACACTGTCTGATTTAAAATACAATCGCAGTGAAGGGAAGGAACAGTTTTCAGGCCTTTTGCGAAATCTTCCCCTGACACTAATTGAAGCGCTTATTGTACGTTGTTTACCACCTGCATCCAAATACCTCACTTTGGCTGGACGTCTTACAGGTTCCCCATTACGGTCAATCAGTAAGGAATCATAATCAGCAAAAATGATGACATTTAGAACCGAATCGGAATCAAAAATACGAGGTATTAAAGGGGACGAAGAAATATATTCTTGTGCATTCAGGGCGAAAGGGAGAAGCAACCACCCCAATAAAACTTTATATAAATTGCTAATCATGGGTCAAATATACGAACCCATAAACAATTCAAAAATTGATTTGGTTTAAGCCATTCTGAAATCACTGTATGACTTCATTTCTTTGCCTTTGCTGCAAGGGATACTTCTGTTGCTTTGTATATAAACAAAAAATGACATATACATAGTAATACTCATCAACGTTTGAGTTATTTATATCAGCGCATTTATTTATTTCAGGCGATCTTTGAAAGGAAGAAATGTCATAAAGTCGCAATGATGAACAATAGTAGCCTCCACACTTCTCTTAATGAGGTCACCTTCCCCGGCATGAGCAGCAATAATGTGCGTCACTTCAGCGGGTAAACCGCAGGTCTCAGCTAATGCGACACCAGAGAATGGATGTCGGAGATACCTGCCGTAAGCACCCTGAACAATTTTTCCATCCCTTTTTTCATATTCGAGAAGTTTGCCTACATCGGCCAGAATAGCTCCTGCAATGAGGACATCCATATTTACAGGCAAATCCTTGCCAAAAAAGCGAATGATTTCTTCACCTGCCTTTTTCGCCAGGTGGACCACCGCCCGTTTGTGCGTCATAAACGACACACTGCAATCAGGAACCAGAAGAGTAAAAGGAATGGTTTCCAGGTCATCCGGTGAAAGGGAGCTTCTGGAAAAAGCAAGAGCCCATGTTTCGGCTGTTTTCCGACGAATTTCCAGGTCGGAGATCCATTCCAGTTCTGGCCAGAGCTTAAATATTGCACTCAGATCCATATTCCTAAAGATTATTGATGATCGCATCGGTCATCTGCACAGTTGAAGCTGCTCCCTGTGCAATTACATCGGGAGAACCTTTCATCATCAGCATATCGTAAGTACGAACCTTGCCTTCAGCAATAACTTTGCTGACAGCATTCCGGATACGGTATGAAAGGTTTCTTCTGTCAAGATGGTCGAGCATCAGACATGCTGCTTCAATCATTGCAATAGGATTAACAATGGGAATTTTGTAATCAGCATACCTGGGGGCCGAACCATGGGTAGGTTCAAAAACAGCCACTTCCGCTCCAAGGTTTGCGCTGGCAGCAAATCCCAATCCACCAATAAGTCCGGCAAAACCATCCGAAACAATATCTCCGAACATGTTCCCGGCAACAATAACCCCATAATCTTCGGGATTTTTGGTCAGCCACATCATTTGGGCATCGATATTGGTATCCCACAAAGCGATTTCGGGATATTCATTTTTCTGGATTTGCTTGGCAATCCGTAGCATAAGTCCGGATGTTTCTCTGATAACATTTGGTTTTTCACATACGGTAACTGAAGGATAATTGTATTTTTTTGCATGTTCAAATGCTGCCCGCACAATTCTTTCGGTTGCACGCCTTGTAAAAATTCTCACAGAAAGAGAAATTTCGTTCTTAGGTACATTCCCGAAATTCTCCCTGAATTTAGGATGTGTGCAAAGTGCCTGATATACCTGGTCGGGAGGATCAGTCCATTCAACACCTGAATAAAGGCATTCGGTATTCTGTCGGAAAATTACGGCATTAATATAAGGTTCATAAACAGAGCCATCGGGGCGACGCTTTACAAAATTCAAGGGATTTCCTTTGTATGATCTGCAGGGACGAATGCAGATATCAAGGTTGAATTTTTGCCTCAGTCCGACAATGGGGCTTGAATAGATAAAACCTTTATCGCGCAATTCGGGTCTAAGTTCTGCAGCAGCCTCATCTTTTGGTTTTGAAGTAATGGCACCGAATAAAGCAATTTTATGTTCTCTGATCAGCTCAATTGTGCGATCAGGCAGAGGATTCCCTTCGTTGCACCAGAATTCCCAGCCGATATCACCCGGAATATATTCAGCATCAAATCCTGCGGCATCAAGAACACGGACAGCCTGTTCCATTACTATCTTTCCGATGCCATCACCCGGCAGTAGGACTATTTTCTGTTTTGCCATAGGTATCTGATTAAAAATGTTACAGCTTAATAATGTAAAAATAAATGAAAGCATATTTGAACAACCTCATTGATCATTGTTATGCAACATAGAAATTCAATTTTCTGCTGAAGGTCGGAAGAATAATTACTATAATTGCACCTTTGTTAGTTTGGAGGGACGAAAGATGTCAGATTTTGGAGTGATTCAACCGGAAAGCATCTGGAAATGGTTTTCCATACTGTGTAAAATTCCGAGACCTTCAGGCCATGAAGCCGGTGTTATTAACATGATCCGAAATTATGCTGAAAAGAATGGGTTCCGGACAAGGTCTGATCAAGCAGGCAATCTGGTGGTTTGTAAGGATGCTTCCAGGGGGTATTCAGGCTATCCGACGGTAATTCTGCAGGCACATGTCGACATGGTTTGCGAAAAAAACCAGGGAATCGATCATGACTTTCATAAAGACCCGATTGAACCATATGTTGTTGATGGATGGGTAAAAGCCAGAGGAACTACCCTGGGTGCTGATAACGGAATCGGTGTATCTGCTATGCTGGCTATTTTAGAAGACAACCATCTGCAGCATGGTCCATTGGAATTGCTGTTTACAATTGACGAAGAGCGGGGCCTCACGGGTGCCAGAAATCTGGATAAGACCCTGCTTTCCGGAAAGATACTTATTAATCTCGATTCTGAAGATGAAGATGAGTTGTTTATTGGATGTGCCGGCGGTATTGACACGATTGCAGAATTTGACCCATCATATGATTCTGTTCCTGATGGATACTGTTCCTATAATATAATTCTTTCTGGTCTTACGGGTGGACATTCAGGGGATGAGATCGACAAGGGCCATGCCAATTCCGTCAAACTGATTGCCCGCTTATTATATGAACTGGAAAAAACATTCAACTTACGGATCAGTTCAGTAGTGGGAGGCCACCAGCATAATGCCATTCCAAGGGAAGCAATAGCGAAGGTTTGCATACCATACGGTGAAAAAAATAAGTTTGTTGAAGAAATAACAAAGTGGAAAGATATATTCATAAAAGAATATAAAGACACTGATCCCAACATGAACCTATCATGGCAGGAAGCGGAAAATTTTCAGTTTGTCTTCTTAAAAGAATTCCAGGAAAAAGTGATACATGCTCTGAACGCTTGTCCTCATGGAGTGCAGAGGATGAGCCGGAGTATGCCCGGGCTGGTAGAAACCTCAACCAATCTGGCATCGGTTAAAGAAATCAAAAAAAAGATTGTAATAGCAACCAGTCAGCGAAGTTCTGTCGATTCGGCAAAATATGATATTGCAGGCCAGGTGAGGAGTGTTTTTCATCTGGCAGGAGCAAGAACAGAGCATTCAACAGGATATCCGGGATGGGAACCCCAACCTGATTCTCTGCTCGTACGGCATGTATCAGCAACTTACCTGCGCCTGTTCGGTAAGGAACCAGTTGTCAGGGCCATTCATGCCGGCTTGGAATGCGGCCTTTTTCTCGAAAAATATCCTGAGCTTGATATGATATCCTTTGGTCCAACAATAAAAGGGGTACATTCTCCTGACGAACGGGTCAATATAAACAGTGTGAAAAAATTCTGGGATTTGCTTCTCGATGTCTTAAAAACATTACCAGCAAGATAGATTGCTCCGCGTTATGCTTCCGTATGTTTGGTCAAATTTTTATTCCTGACTGAAACAAAATGTCTCAATCCATAGGAACAAAATCGGCTTTGGATACTCCGCAAACCGGGCAATGCCAGGAATCGGGTATATCTTCGAACGGAGTACCGGGAAGAATTCCACCGTCAGGATCTCCTTCTTCGGGGTCATAAACATACCCGCAAACCGTGCAACGAAATTTCGTCATAGTATAATGCATTTAAAGATGCAAAAAACTTAATTCTTTCTCAATAATATCGATTTTTTTTCAGATATATTTACCTCAAAAGGATTGCTTATCCAGCTAAATTAACAATCTGCCGGGAAAAACTACTAAATAATCCATTTTGGATAGTCTAAACGAAATGTTAAGAAAAGATTATGTTATTTTTACCAAAAAGTTGTGTTACCTGTTATTGCATCAATGGCTGCATTTTTGCCAGATAGTGTCCTGGAAGATTATCATACCATTTCACTTGAGGAGGTTATGAGGGCCTCCTTGACAGAGAGGATGGAACGAAAGTATATTTTCTCAATAGGTCTTTTACCTGATATTTTGCATCTGTTAAAAGAATATTTTGACTTGATGGTTGTCGGAGGCCAGACCGTTCAGCTATATGAATCTGTTTATTTTGATACTTCTGAACTTTCCACTTACCTTGCTCATCATAATGGTGCCGGAGACAGATACAAAATACGTCTTCGTAAATACCATTCTACATCGGCCTGTTTTCTGGAAGTAAAGCATAGGATTGCAACAGGAAAGGTAATAAAAAAACGGGTCGAAGTTCCTGCCCTTACGGCAGACCTATCCATGTTTTCTGAATTTCTTTGTCATAATTCACCTTACCACCCTGAAGAGCTCGGAGAAAAGGTACGATCGTATTATTACCGGATCACACTGGTTAACAAGGTATTGGAAGAGAGAGCCACGTTTGATTACGGACTTTTTTTTACCAATGGAATTGAAAAGCAAGATTTTTCACCTCTGGTAATTGCAGAGTTTAAATTTTCAAAGGAATTACGCCGACCGAGCTGTCAAAACCTATTTCGATCATTTCATATACGGAGTACTAGTATTTCTAAGTATTGCACGGGAATAGCCTGCTTGTATCCTGAGGTCAGGAAAAATCGTTTTAAACAGAAACTCAGAAAGATTCACCAAATAATTGCCACTTCCCATGAGAATGTTGTCTACTGAAATTTTCGGAATTGAGCTGGTTGACCTTCCAGCTCTGCTGGAGCTAACACTCAGGTTATTGCTGAACCTTGTGACGGTTATTATCGTTGTCAGATATATATATTTCCCGGTCACCAGGCGTAAGGATTACTTTTTTTCTTATCTGATTACGGGTGTTCTGGTATTTCTGATCTGCTTTCTTCTGGCCAATGTGAAGCTGCAGATTGGTTTTGCTCTTGGACTGTTTGCTATATTTGGCATTATCCGATACCGCACAACAACAGTCCCTATAAAGGAAATGACCTATCTGTTTCTTGTCATCGGAGTCAGCGTTATCAATGCTCTGGCCAATAAGAAAGTAAGCTATGCAGAATTGTTTCTGACCAACCTTACAATCATCTTTATTGCCTTAATTGGAGAAAGATTCTGGTTAAGAAAAAAAGAAGCCTTCAAGAATGTGCTTTATGAAAAACCGGATCTGATAAGACCAGAAAAACGGCAGGAACTTTATGAAGATATTAAAAACCGCACCGGATTGCCGATCATACGCATCGAAACCGGAGATGTGGACTATCTGCGCGATAGTGTAGAACTCCGTGTATGGTATGAAGATACGGAAGGGACAGAAATGGACAAGACTGATTAAGCAGCATCAGGAGCCAACCTGGAACACTGTATCAAGTACGGTACCGTCAACCCATTTGACCACGGCGACTGGTCTGTCAGTCAGTACAGGCTTATTAGGTTTACCGCATATTTTCTCAGCTTCCTCCTTAAGTTGTTCAATTGATTTTACGGGTAATCCGGCTTTCAAGGCATCGCATTTAAGATCTTCCCGAAGGGGATTGATGGCAATTCCTCGTTCGGTAACAATGACGTCGATCAGTTCACCCGGGCCGCAGAGAGTAGTTACTTCATCCACAATAACAGGAATCCTGTCACGGAAGAGCGGTATGGGAAGGATGACATTTTTTGAAAACAGGCAATTTTGCCACCCTCCTATTCCATGCAGGAGATACCCATCAGAATGGGTGACCACATTGCCGTTGAAGTTTAGATCAACTTCCGTTGCCCCCAAAATTACCACATCGACTAATCCGGCAAAATTTCCTTTGCTATGGTAATTATAGCTTGTAAACGGACTGGTCCATACATGCCTTGGATTCTGGGCCATTGACCTGACTCCGTCAAGGTCGAAAGTCTGACCATCCAGAATATAGTCGACAAGGCCTTCCTGAAGCATTTCCACCAGGTATTTATTGCTTCCTCCCCTGGCAAAACGGGCTTTAATACCTTTTTCCCGCATGATCTTCCGGAAATATTCGCTGACAGCAAGAGCTGTTCCACCGGCTCCTGCCTGAAAAGAAAATCCGGGATGAATGATTCCGGTGGCTTCACAAAAACGGGCCGTTAGTTCGGCAATATAAAGTCGGTCAGGACTTCTTGTAACCTTTGTTGTTCCGGAGACAATCTTTTCGGGAATCCCGATTCTGTCAGTAACGACCACGTAATCGACATAGTTTCCCTGTATTTGCCAGGGTATGCAGGGAAATTCCACCAGGTTATCAGTTACAACGATTACCTTATCAGCATATTGTGAATCAGCCAGCGCAAAGCCTAATAATCCGCATGCAGAAGGACCATACAATCCATTAGCATTTCCGAATGGATCGGCTACAGGAGCACCGATGACAGCAATATCTATATGGACTTCCCCATCCTGAACTGCCTGATAGCGGCCGCCATGGGAGCGAAGAACACCCATCCCCTTCATTTTCCCTTCCGAAGTGAAACGCCCAAGAGGGCCATTCATACTTCCTTCAATATGATGAATGGTACCATCTTCCAGAAAGGGAATTAAAGTACCGTGACATGGAAAGGAAGCTGAAGGAAACCAACGAAGGTTTTTTATTCCCAGTTCCTTTGCTGCAGTGAAAACTGCATAAGCTATCAGGTCACCATCACGGAAATGGTGATGTGTTGATATGGTCATACCATCTTTTATACCGCTTTTAACCAGCGCAGTTTTCAGGTCAGGCGCCAGTTTATTGCCGTCTTCAGGGTAATCAATATTGGTAGGAATCGGCGGAGAATATTTTCTCCCTTCTGGTCTGTGCTTGCCAACACCCTTGTACGGGACAGCTTCTTCACCATTTACCACTAGAGGAACCTTTCTTCCGGCGGCATTCGTTACTAAACCTGTCATGAAATTTCAATTTTTTAAGTGGTTTTATAAGCATTAAGATACTTTCATTCCGTTCCAGACAGGGATTCAAAGTTGGTAGTATCTATAAGATGAAACTTCCGAGCCAGATCAATGGTACGGAGTGCACGGTGAACCACCGGAGCATCGATCATTTTGCTGCCCAGTGCCACCACACCTAGTCCGTGTTCACGCGCCAGGTTATAGGCATCAACAATCCGGAGAGCTTTTTCAATTTCGTCCTTCCCGGGCAGGTATCCGTTGCGGATGGTTTCAATCTGCCTGGGATGGATGCATCCCATTCCTTCGAAACCCATTGCTTTTGATTTGCTAACATTTTCGGCAAGTCCTTCTGTATCGTCAATATCGGAAAAAACTGAATCAATAGCCTGGATTCCGGCAGCCTTACAGGCATTAACCAGCCGCTGACGCGCCCATAATGATTCACTCCCTTCTTTAGTTCGAACGACACCCAGATCGGCGGTATAATCCTCAAGACCTATTGCCATGGCAACTATCAGGTTGGAAGAGGTGGCAATGGAAAATGCATTTTCTATGCCAAGTGCAGTTTCAATAATGGGCATGATAAAGGGTAACTTATCGTCTATAGTTGATCCGGATGCTTTTATCATTTCTTCTGTTTCCCTTATCTGTTCTGCGGATTCTGCTTTTGGCAGCAGAATCAGATGAACGTTATGCGGCAATATTGCTGCAAGATCTTCTCGTCCTGCTGGAAACTGATTAATACGTACCATTCGTTCAACACCAAAAAAATCAAGCTGGCATAAAGCATTTCGCACAAGAATTCTTGCTTCAAATTTCTTCTCAGGTGCAACCGAATCTTCCAGATCGAGAATAATGCCGTCAGGCTGGTGTATACCGGCATTTATCATTAGTTTAGGAGTATTTCCTGGTACATAGAGCCGCGTCATCCGCATTCTGTCGCGCACGGGAGGCGCCATGGCACCTGGTACTTTCGGAAGGATAAATTCTTTAGAACTTCCGGTAGCCAAACGAATGGCTGCTTCAGCCCTTGCCGCTATTACAAAGGGCAGAGCACCACTGTCCTCTATAAGGATATTTCCTGAACGGACATCATAGTATGACAGGATTTCCTTGATCTGATTACGGATAGCATCTCCGTACATGGAAATCACTTTGCTGTTGATGGTCACCGAAAGATGTTCATCAGACGGGGTATAGGTAACCCGGCAATCGGAACGAACATCCGGCCCAACATTACCGGCAGAAAACGATTGTTTTTCCATAGCACAAAAGGATTCGAACAAATGTAATGATTGTTGGCGAATGTAAAGCTGCTAAAAAACAAGCCATTAAATAGCCTGATTTCGTTAATATCATTGAGAATGTCAACTCAATATATATGAACGAGTGAATGAATTCGTAACAATCGGCTGCAAAGATGTCTAAGCCAAATTCGTCAATTGAAACCATCAATTGACGAATCGACTAACAAAATGAAAGATTTTGATAAGTCGGGGTTACCTCGATAAGTCAATAGAAACAAGTTGTTTAAATATTTTTTGTGTTTCTATTGACTAATCTCCTCTAAAAATAATTTTACTCTAATCTTGTAGGGTTTAACAAAAATTTTTATTAGCCCGGTTGAATTTGTTAATTCATGGTACTTC
>CAZJQN010000023.1:0-35123 GCA_964548125.1 uncultured Bacteroidales bacterium
TTGTTTTTTTCAATTTACGGATTTGAGTTATAAGTAAAACAAACATAGATGGGAAAAACCCGCATTACTTAGAAAAATATGTTAGGTTGCCAAATGTCCAATTTCACTTCGCTTCATTGTGGTGAAGCCACATGCTTTTCCTACAAATTCGCATCCCATGCATTAGTTCGCATTCAATCCTAACAAGTAATCTGGATTTAATTAACGGTATTTAAGCCGATAAATATACCTCATCGGCAAATGAACAGATAAACATTTATGTACCATGATAATAGAGTTCAGCATTATATGAAGGAAAGTGATACTTCCTTAAGAAATTTTTCTTCCAGAAGCCGGGCAATTCGTTTAACCACTGTACGCCTGATCTCCAGTTCTACTGGCAGATTAGGATCCTGATGAGCTTCATTGATCCGGGTGCCGATAACAAAATGAATTTCATCACTTTCCCTTAGTAATCTTACAATCTGGTCGGCTGGTCCTTTTCCAAGGACAGTATTATTGTTGTAATCATGCAGAATGCGAATCACCTTTGACAGAGTGAGAATTCCTTCGGTGATAAGATCTACTCCCTCCATAGATGAAACTGGGGGAAGTTCCGGATCAGGAAACTCAAAACTGTCTTTAATATCCCTGCCCAATTCACGGGCGATGATATCACTGGTTGTTCCCCCGCAAATGATCTTCCGTCCTTCGAATTCATTTACCATTCCAGCCAGCACGGAATCTTTTTCTTTCTCATACGGAGGGCCAGTAACCAGGAGTAATCGCCTTGGTTGTCTAAAATAGACCACAGCACAGCTCGCATCATCTTTCAAAAGATACTGATCATTTTTGTTGGCCATGGTGACCACCCTGGAAGCAAGACGCCGGGCAGAAATTACCGGATTCTGACTGATCTGGTCAATAACAAAACCGGTCAGGCCCTCTTCTCCCCAGCCAAATGGATAGGATGGAGAACCCATTCCGCTCTGAGTAATACCATCGGTACAGATAACCATTCGGTCTTCCTTCTGTGGTTCAAAAGTACACGTATGAATTTCTTTGCCCCGGTTTTTCTCGCTGTTCATTACAATGCAATTCCAGGGAACCTGGAGGGGTTTGTTGCCTCTAAAAATAAGTGTTCGCGGATTATCATACTGCAGAATGGTTGCCTTGCCTCCGGTCTCAATATCAACCACAGTAAATGTAGAATAGCTCATTTTGCGTTCACTGCATACCGGCAGTGTATTCATTATGATTTCGGCAATACGCTCTGCTTGTTTATGCTCCCGGGCAAAATTCAGGGCCATGGTAGCAGTGAGGGTGGCCAGCACATTGGCCTTAACACCATGTCCCATGCCATCAGAAAGGACAATAACCACCCTGCCTTCTTCCTTCACCTTGCGGGAAAGAAAAACATCGCCGCAAATCCGCTGACCGCTTCGGTTTTTCTGCTGGCAATTCACCTCCACAAATACCACCGGCTGGATCATTTTTCCATTTTCCCTCCTTTATACGATTCAATAATGGAGTTCAGCATCCTTTCAGTTTCTGCTGCCCCTTCTCCAAGGATGTACCCAATCTGCTGGACCAGTTCAAGGTTTTTATCAATTACTTCTGCAACCCTTTTGATTACTTCCTCTTTTTGTACTTCGGGCATGGACAGATCGCGGATGACAGCCCCAACAATCCGGTTAGGACGAATGGGAAAGACAGATATACTATAAAGATTGTCCTGATACCGCACATCACGGTTCATTACCTCCTCATTGCTGGTAAGCACGTACGTGAAGATAGTGTAAATGGCATGTGGCAGAAGAGTTTTAATATCAGCACCTACCAGGCCGGGGATGACTTCATTAATTTCACGGGCATCATCACCTATCAGATCGATAAATCCCTGGTTGGAATGTATTATTTTCAGATTTTGATCAACCATAACCAGGGCATTCGGTATTTTCTGTAGCATCGACTGGATAACGGCCGAAGCTTCTCTGGCAGATTCCTTTTCCTGCCGTGCAATGCGTTCCGATTCCTTCAGAGCGTCCTGCATCCTGGCAAGCTGTTCATTGGTCTGCCTTAGAGTTCTGATATAATTCTGCTTGTTTTTCATGCTGAAGACACTGCACATCTCGGGGGTTGCAAGACCCTGTGCTATGGCAACGGCAAAATCCCGACATGAAGCATATCCGCAAGCGCTGCAACCCAGTTCATCTTCCGGCTTTTCCATCTCCAGAGAGCGAAGAATGTTGCGGATGGTTTCTTCATCGGGTTCCGGCAAGCGCTGATCATCTTTTCTGAAATCCCTTTCAGTACTTATATTGCCATATCCGGCCATGTTACGCTCCCATCCTGTAATATTGAAGTTGCCAAGCCGCTTGTTGGCATACCGCACCACAAGGGAACGACGAAGGTATTTGTCACCACCCTTCGACATTCCCGGCCCCATCAGGCAACCTTCGCAGAAAAAGAGGTTGAAGTGGCTCTTTATAGTGTTAATATGCTTATTAAATGCTTCGACAGCTGCGATCACAGAATCTTTTCCCTCCGCAGTGACAACCGTCCCGGAGAGGAGGTCTTCGCTTATTGATGCAGCCTGCAGAATTCCGTTACTGATGGGATACAGGGAACCTTTGTATCCCAGCGGAGAATTAAAGTCCGAATATTCCAGCATGCTTTCGTTGATTCCGGCCTCTTCAAAAAGCTGCCGCAATTCCCTGAAGGTAAGAACTGCATCAATGCGGGCATCCCCATCATAACGAAGAATTTCATTTTTCGCCTCTATACAGGGACCTATATATACAACCTTCACATCGGGTCCATATTTTTTTCTCACTACCCTGGCCGAGGCAATCATGGGGGAAACGATGGGAATCAGGTTTGCAATCAAATCGGGATGGTACTTCTCGATATATGAAACAACTACAGGACAGCTGGAAGTAATAAAATTTTTACCCCTGATTTTTACAAACATATCGGCATATTGCCGGGCTACCAGATCAACCCCAAACGAAGCTTCATTTACGTATTGAAAACCCAGTGCCTTTATCATCCGAACAAATTTCCGGTAATCGGTAATATCATCAAACTCTCCAGAAATGCTTGGATCGGTAATTGCCACAACTTGTTCTCCGGATGTAAGTATTTTTCTCACTTCTTCCCGCGAATCGCGGACTGAAATGGCACCCGGACTGCAGGCTTCCACGCACAACCCGCATCCTATACACCGTTCAGGAAGAATACGCGGCGTTTTATCACCTTCGGTCATCTGAATAGCCTTGACCGGACAAACACGTACGCAGGCATAACACATCCTGCAAAGAGATTCATTAATCGTAACCAGCGGCAATTTTTTCATCCGCTTTAATGTTTAAAATGTTTGTTGAGAATGTCAACTATATTCTTCTCATTCACCCCATAATACATTTCGCTACCGATACGAACAACCGGTCCACGACTGCAGTTGTCAAAACACCGGCTACCCCGAAATGATACTTTTTGCGCCAGACCGTTTTCTCTGAGATACTGGTCAATACGCTCCTTGACCCTTCTGTTCCCACGGGAGAAACAAGAACTGCCAAGACAAATCACTATCTCCTTATCGGTTTCTAATGCCATCTTTTCATTCAATTCTAACCATAAAATTATTCGGTATATCGGGAAAACTTTTGGTTCTGAAAATTATAGCAAATTTATTCTTTTTTAATTAGTTTTGTGTTATTAAAATAACATTGTTTTCGCAATAACAAAAAAAGATTTAGTATTTTTGACTCAAAATCATTCAATTATAGTGAAAGTTATAAAATTTTTATGGATCCTGTAATGGAAGTTCTTGAAATGTTTCCTTCACCGCACCGTGAGGATCTGATCCCAATTCTTCAGGAAATTCAGAAACGTTGTGGATACCTTACCGAGGAAGCTATTGTCAAAACAGGTAAACACCTTAAGTTACCTGCCAGTAAAGTTTTTGGTATTGCAACATTCTATGACGCATTCACGTTCAAGCCCCGCGGTATTTTCCATATCCGGATCTGTCATGGATCCCAATGTCATATAGAGGGAGCGGCCCGGCTTGCTGCCGAAGCGGAGAAAATTTTACGCATTCGTCCCGGCGAAACCACTTCCAATGGCTTGTTCAGTCTGGAAATCACAACCTGCCTGGGTGGTTGCCAAAAAGGCCCGGTTATTCAGGTAAATGACGATTATTTCATTCGTCTGACTCCATCTGAATTGAGGAACCTAATAAAAAAGCTCGAAGATGGCCATCAGAAAGAATAACCTGGATGTCTTAAAGGAGCTTCTTTTGGGTAAAACATCCCCAGGCGAGCCATATGTACAGGAGTGGATTCATCAGACCCTGCATTACAAAACCGACAGGCCTGTTATCTATGTTGCCACCGGAACCTGCAGTATTATTGCAGGAGCTCATAAAACGCTTGCGGCCATCAAAAATTATCTCCGGGAACGGAATTTTACGGCGCTGGTTGTGGAAACCGGTTGTCCCGGATTTTGCAGTGCTGAACCCCTGGTCGATATTCAGCTGCCCGGAAAAACTCGCCTTTCATTTCGAGAAATTACGGAAGATAAGGTTCCATTCCTGCTCGATGATGTATTGCACAGGATTATACCAACCGAGAACCTGCTTGGACAATACCGCAACCCTTTGCTTGACCCGTGGAAGGACATACCATGGATTGAGGAACACCCGTTCTATGTTGTCCAGCGAAGGATCGTCATGGAAAAAGCAGGATTGTTAGATCCGACTTCTCTTGAAGAATATATAGCCTCAGGCGGGTACAGAGGTTTTATTAAAACCCTTGAAATGTACACACCTGCCGAAGTGTGTCAATTGGTTGAAAGAAGCGGGTTGAGGGGCAGAGCAGGAGGAGGTTTTCCGGTAGGAACCAAATGGAAAACTGCTCTTCTTACGCCAGCTCCTATTCGGTATTTTATTTGCAACGCTCAAGAGAGTGATCCCGGGGCATTCACTGATCGCCTCATTATTGAATCAAATCCCCATCAGCTTCTTGAGGGACTTGCTATTGGAGCCTATGCGGCAGGAGCCGGGAAAGCCATAATATACATCCGTTCCGATTATTCCCTGGCTGTCACTCGCCTGCAGACGGCACTGAAGAAAGCCAGGGAGGCAGGTATTTTTGGACACAATATTTTCGGAAGCGGAGTAAGCCTTGAAATCGAAATTCGCCAGGGACCGGGAGCATTTGTCTGCGGTGAAGAAACAGCGCTCCTTTCAAGCCTGGAAGGGAAAAGAGGTATGCCCCGACAAAAGCCTCCTTACCCTGCCGAAGCAGGATTGAATAATCGCCCGACTATTATCAATAATACCGAATCCCTTGCCAACATTCCGGTTATTATTTCCCGTGGTCCTGAATGGTTTGCATCAATCGGAACAACAGGTAGCAAAGGCACCAAAGTTTTTTCTCTTGCCGGAAAAGTAATTAACAGAGGTATAGTGGAAGTTCCTATGGGAACTACTCTGCAAGAGATTGTATTCAAAGCGGGAGAAGGAATACCGGGTGCAAAAAAATGCAAAGCCATTCACATAGGAGGTTCCGTAGGTTATACACTTCCTTTTTCGCTCATTAGCACACCAGTCGATTACGAGGCTCTCCGGGAAGTCGGGGCAGGAATGGGTTCCGGCGGCCTGCTTGTATTTGATGAAAATACCTGTTTGGTAGACATAGACAACTTCTTCATGCATTTCATGCAGAAACAAAGCTGTGGCAAATGTATTCCCTGCAGGGAAGGAACCCGGCGTATCAGCCAGATTCTTGATAATATAATCAAAAAACCAGCCGAAAAAAACGGTCATTCCACACTGGAACGTTTCAAGGGAGTAATGCAACTTGAGAGTATCAGCACGGTAATGAAAGAAACTTCGTTATGCGGTCTGGGCATCAACGCTCCTAATCCTGTATTAAGTACTCTGAAATGGTTTCGGGATGAATTTGAAGAACACATTTTTGACCGTGTTTGCCGGGCCGGCGTATGCACTGCGCTCCGTACATTTTCAATTGATGCCGATGCCTGCACCGGCTGTGCACTTTGTGCCAGAAAATGCCCGTCAAATGCTATCATCGGAACTGAACGAAACCCATTCTTTATTGTGGAAGATAAATGCACTGCCTGCGGAATATGCTATGATGTCTGCAGATTCAATGCTGTGATTATTAAACCCTAAACCGCACGCTATGGTCTTTACCATTCAGGTTAACAACAGGGAGATTGAAGCCCGGAAAGGAGAAACGATACTGGAAACATTGCGTCGGGCAGGGTTCGAAGTACCGACACTATGTAACATGAAAGATTTTTCTCCCACCGGAGCATGCCGGATGTGCGTGGTCGAAGTGGAAGGAAGACAGGACTTAGTTCCTTCATGTTCCCACTATGTGGAAGAATGGATGAAAATTTCTACTCACTCACCCCGTGTCATCAAAGCACGTCGCACTATAACCGAACTCCTGCTTTCCAATCACCCCGACGATTGTCTTTATTGCGAAAAAAACGGAAATTGCGAACTGCAAAAGATTGCAGAAGAAATGCATATCAGGGAACGGAAAATTCCCGGAAGTCCTGTATTCATAAGGCCTGACCGATCAAGTCCCGGCATCACCCGTGAACCGGCCAAATGCATCTTATGTGGCCGGTGTGTGAGAGTATGCGAGGAAATTCAGCAAGTGGCTACACTAGACTTCATTCACCGTGGAAGTTCCATTAAAGTTGCTCCCAGCTTTGACCGTGAGTTGAATTTTTCGAATTGCATACAGTGCGGACAATGCTTGCTTGTTTGCCCCACCGGTGCACTTACTGAGAAAATTCGCTTTACAGAATTGGAAAGTAGACTTCATGATACCTCTGTTACAGTGGTTGCCCATTATTCACCTTCCGTGCCGTTGCTGCTGGCAGAAAAATTCCGGTTGAAACCGTCGGTTAATGCCAGCGGCGTACTGAAAGCTATTCTCTCAAAACTTGGTTTTGACAGGATCTATGAATCAGCTTTCGGAACGGAGGTGTTCATCATGGAAGAATCTGCCTTACTCCTTCGCCGTATCCGTAAAAACGAAAACCTTCCAGTTATAAGTTCTGCCTGTCCGGCCTGGGTATCTTTTGTCGAAAGTGAATTTCCCGATCTTATCCCTTTTCTTTCTACCTGCCGCTCACCCCAGCAGATGGCCAGTACCCTGGCTAAAATGAATATTTCTGATGAAAAAACTGGAAATGAACCGGAAAAGGTATTCACGGTTGCCATTTCACCATGCACAGCCAGAAAATACGAAGGTCAGAAACCGGAACTAACCCGCAAAGGACTTCCGGAAACGGATCTGGCCATCAGTGTAACTGAATTGTTCAGGCTTATCAGGCTTTACGGAGTGGATCCTCTGATAGTGGAGAGCGAAGCTCCGCTTAATGGAATGAGGGCTATGACATCTGCAGGAAAATTATCAGATATATCGGGAGGAATTTCTGAAGGCGTTATCCGGACCTTTTATTTTATGGCTACAGGTAAGGACTTGAAAGAATACCGTATTGAAAAACTAAGAAATCATAAGAGTCGGCGTGATTACGCGCTGAAGGCCGGAAATCATGAGTACCGTTTTGCCGTCCTGAGCGGATTCTCTATGCTTCCTAACCTGATCGAAGAAATTCGTTCCGGAGCATGCAACCTGCATTATATTGAGATTATGGCTTGTCCGGGTGGATGTGTCGCAGGTGGGGGACAACTGTCAGCGCCCTCCCAGCAAATTCTCCGGCAACGGGCAAAAGACACCTTTGAGAATGAAGAAAAGGAGATTCTGAAATGTGCTCACAGGAACCATGAAATTACGGAACTATATGAAAAAAAACTGGGTGAGCCCGGCGGAAAAAATGCTATTGACCTTCTTCATACCCATTTCACAGCGCGCAACATTTTTACAAAGGAGTAGTTTAGAAAGAGGAAACGATTTCAATGGAGACTAAAGGACTTGTTTATACCATCCGCGATAGGTGCAGGGTTTGTTATACCTGCGTAAGGGAATGCCCGGTGAAGGCAATCAAAATTGTCAATGGACAGGCCGAAGTTATTCCCGAACGTTGTATTGCCTGCGGAAACTGTACGATTGTCTGTAGCCAGGGTGCAAAGGTTTTTGTTAAAAATCACGAAGAAGTGCTTTCCCTTCTGGAACAGCAAGGTCGTCTGGCTGCTCTGGTTGCTCCAAGTTTTGCCGCTGAATTTGATGAATTGGAAGAACCCCGTATCCTGGTAGGAATGCTCCGGAAACTTGGATTTAGCCTGGTTCTGGAAGTCGCTTTTGGCGCCGATCTGGTTACTGACCGATATTTAAAACTTTTGCATGCCAATCCTGGCCGCACGTATATTTCATCTGACTGCCCGGCCATAGTAAACTATATTGAGCATTATCATCCGGAAATCATTGAGCACCTTATCCCGGTTGTTTCGCCTATGGTGGCCACAACCCGTGCTGCAAGAAAACTATATGGCAAAGATCTTCGCGTGGTATTCATAGGTCCCTGTATAGCTAAAAAAGACGAATCTTCCGAAATCGACATGGTCATAACATTCAGAGAGTTGCGCCAGATGCTGAAAATGCGTGGCATTGACCCGGAATCAACTGATATCTCCGACTTTGACCCGCCTGTTGGAGGCAAGGGAGCTATTTTCCCCATCAGCCGAGGCATGATGCACTCTATGAATCTTAGCGAAAATGTGTTCGAAGAAAACGTTCTGGTTGCCTCAGGTCGAGGTAACTTTCAGGAAGCAATCAAAGAACTTGTTTCCGGTTCCGTTGTTCCCAAACACATGGAACTTTTATGCTGCGAAGGCTGTATCATGGGCCCCGGCATGTCACGAGGTGCACAGAAATTCGCCGGTGCTTCCAAGATTTCAAGGTATGTGAAAGAAAAACTTGAAATTCTAGACGAAGATACCTGGCTGGAAAGTATAAGGCAATTCCATGATCTCGACCTTTCTCGTACCTTTATTTCACGCCCGGTCGGAGAGTTCGTTCCGTCGGAAGAAGAAATTGAACAAGTTCTGCAGCGCATGGGTAAATTCTCGCCTCAGGATTACCTTGATTGCGGTGCCTGCGGATACGACACCTGCCGGAATCATGCAATAGCCATTATTAATGGCCTGGCAGAAAATGAGATGTGCCTTCCCTACACCATCGAAAAGCTCCATAAATCTATTCACGATCTTGCTGTTTCGCGCGATAAACTTTTCAATGTCCAGCAAGCGCTAAAACAAACAGAGAAACTGGCCCATATGGGACAACTTTCAGCCGGAATTGCCCATGAACTGAACAACCCGCTGGGAGTCATCATCATGTACAGCAACATTCTCCTTGAAGAATGCCCACCTGATTCTCCCCTGCGTAAAGACCTCGAACTGATTGTTGAACAGTCAGCCCGGTGCAAAAGTATTGTTTCAGGCCTGCTCAATTTTGCCAGGAAAAATCAAGTGAACCACACCAGGGTAAATTTGAATGAATTTATTGAACTCGCTGTCAAATCAGTAATAATACCTCCCCACATCCAGCTGCATACACTGTTTAACCTCAAAAACAAATATGCATACTTTGATCAGGAACAGATGACCCAGGTGATTACCAATCTTTTGAAAAATGCAGTTGAAGCTATGCCTTCAGGTGGAGAAATCACATTGCTTGCCGAAGATTCCGATACCAGTATTACCTTTGTCATTAGTGATACTGGAACCGGTATTCAAAAGGAATACCTTGACAAAGTGTTTGAACCGTTTTTTACTACAAAGGGCATAGGAAAGGGAACTGGACTGGGACTGGCAACGGCATATGGTATTGTGAAAATGCACAAAGGACAGATCACGGTTACTTCCAATGCCGATCCCGCCGCCGGGCCTACGGGTACTACTTTCAGGATAAATTTGCCCCGGGAAGATGAATTCGCTGAAAAAACTGAAAACGTTTGACTATGGCACCGCAGAAAACCATTCTGATATCCGATGATGATCCGGATTATCTTTTTCAGCTCAGTTTTTACCTTCAAAAGGCAGGGTTTAGAATTCTGCAGGCAAGTTCCCAGAAGGAAGCCGAAAAAATTCTTGAAGCAGAAAAGCCTGATCTGGCTATTTTTGATCTCATGATGGAAAATGAAGACAGCGGATTCATTCTGAGCCATAAGATTAAAAAAAGATATCCCGAAGTGCCGGTTATAATTGCCACCTCTGTGACTGCTGAAACCGGAATACCTTTTGGTCTGGAAAATGAAGACGACAGGAAATGGATCAAGGCCGACTGTTACCTTGAAAAAGGAATACGGCCTGAACAGTTACTGAATGAAATCAACAAATTGCTGGGATAAATGGACAGACTGAAAATATTGGTTGTTGATGATGAACCCGGAATACGGTCGGGCATTATCCGTATTCTCAGAAACCACAGGGTCAGTTACCCGTTTATGGACGAAGACTTTGAGTTTGAACTGCTGGAAGCATCCACGGGTGAAGAAGCTATTCAACTAATCGATGCACATAAACCCGACATTATTCTGCTTGACAATAAATTGCCGGGAATACAGGGCATTGATGTACTCGAATATATCAAAGAGAAGAACTACGATATGGTTGTGGCCATGATAACATCCTACGCCTCACTGGATGTGGCAATTAAAGCAACCGGATTCGGTGCACACGATTTTATTCCCAAACCATTCACACCTCAGGAACTCAAAGCTTCGATTGACAATATAACCAAACAACTTTTCCTGAAACGAATTACACGGGGTCTCAAGGAGGAAGGGAAAAAAATACGTTACCAGTTTCTTTCAGTACTCAGCCATGAACTGAAAACCCCCCTGAATGCCATTGAAGGATACCTCAGGATGATGCAGGAACGGCAAATGGGTAACGATATGTCGGCTTACGACCCGATGATTGACCGTGCTCTCTCCCGCATCCAGGGTATGCGCAACCTTATTATGGACCTGCTCGATTTTACAAAAATCCGGTTCGAAAAGCGGCAGGAGCTTATACGTGTAGTCAATGTGGGCGAACTAACCCGTAATGCCATCCAGGCCTTCCAACCCTATGCCATACAGAAAGGAATTGAATTTACGGTTTCATGCAACGATCCGGTTTTAATGGAAGCCGATCCCTCCGATCTGGAAATTGTACTGAACAATCTAATTTCCAATGCCGTAAAGTACAATATTGACAATGGAAAAGTTACTGTTAATATTTCCGATACCGACAAAGAAATCAGAATTGAAGTGGCTGATACGGGAATCGGAATGACGAAGGAAGAGATCGAAAAAGTTTTCAGGGAATTCACCCGCATAAAAAACGAGAAAACCAAAAATATACCGGGAAGTGGGCTTGGGCTGGCGATTGTAAAGAAAATTACCGAGCTTTACAACGGTTCCATTGAAGTGGAAAGTGAAACGGAAAAAGGAAGCACTTTTCGTATTATATTGCCAAAAAAACAAAAAAACATTTCCTGATCAATCTGCTACCAGCTATGATGGTAAAACTTCCTGAAAAAACGGTGGAAAGGCTGAGCCAGTACCGCCGCACCCTGCTGAATCTGATGCAGCAGGGACGAACCCATGTTTATTCGCACGAACTGGGTCACATGCATAACTACACTGCCGTCCAGGTGCGGCGCGACCTAATGTTCATCCGCTATTCAGGAGCCCAGAGAAAAGGATATGACATCGCGGACCTCGCCCGGTATATTGGTACCGTTCTTGACAGTGAAACAGGGCTCAATCTGGCAGTTGTGGGTATGGGAAATCTCGGAAGAGCCATTACCGCATATTTTTCCGGGAAAAGACCTAAACTCAATCTGGTAGCAGCGTTTGACGTCGATCCGGCTAAAACCGACAGGGTTATTGCCGGCGTTTATTGCTATCCCATGCGCCAGCTTAAACAAATCATTTCGGAAAAAAATATTTCCATTGCTATAATTACTGTTCCGGTTGATCATGCAATGGAGGTAACAAATGAACTGGTTCTGGCTGGTATTAAAGGAATTCTCAACTTCACCACCGTACCGGTTACCGTTCCTCCCCACGTTTATCTCGAGGAATACGATATGATTACTTCTATTGAAAAAGTAGCCTATTTCGTAACTTCAATGCAGAAACAGGATTAAGACAGTTCCGCATGCGAATTTTCAGAAGTTTTGACGAGGCAGGATGTATAAGAAATGCAGTAGTTACTACAGGAACATTTGACGGAGTCCATGTCGGACATAAAGCCATTATCAACCGTTTAAACAGGCTGGCACATGAAATTCAGGGAGAATCTGTGTTGATTACTTTTCATCCTCACCCAAGGAAAGTACTTTACCCTGAATCGGAAGGCCGCGATTTAAAAATGATCCTGACCCAGGAGGAAAAAGTTGAACACCTGAGAGAAACCGGACTTCATAATCTTCTGATCATCCCCTTTACTTTAGATTTCTCAACAATTTCGTCCTATACCTTTGTAACCGATCACCTGCTGAGCAAACTGCATGCAAAAATTATCGTAGTTGGATATAATCACCATTTCGGACATAACCGGGAAGGTGATTACAGCTATCTATATGAACTCAGCAAGAAATTCGGTTTTGGCGTCGAAGAAATTCCAGTCCAGGAAATACAGAACGAGAGTGTCAGTTCAACAAAAATACGCAAAGCGCTTCAGGAAGGGAATATACAGAGGGCCAACGCCTACCTCGATCATCTTTTCTGCCTCAGTGGAATCGCTGCAGAAGGGAATCCTTTTCTTCATTCAAAAGGATTCCCAACCAGCTTTCTTACAGTAAATGATCCTGAAAAACTAGTTCCCCCGGAAGGTGTCTATGCGGTAAGATCAAAAGTCAAAGACATAGCACTTAAAGGCATCTGCAATATATTTTACCCTGACGATAACTTCAATTTACCGCCTTCCATTGAATTCATCCAGCTGGAGGAAGCACAGCCCCTCGTCCCCGGCACAACAGTGCGGCTTTTTTTTCATAAGAGACTGCGCGGATTGATGCAATTCAAGAACCAGGAGGATCTCATCAGGCAAATAACCTTTGATAAACGTCAGGTTGACGAGTTAATCTACTGAGAGAACTATTAGAGTGTCCGCACCCGTACAGTTGTTTTTCAGAAACGGACATTTTTTCAGTGGTATTCCATCATTATACAAACTGATAATTTGCACATTACAAGGTACATAATTTTTTTTGCACAGTTTTTGCGAAGCCTTGGCGTTAATCAAGTCCTATGAGAGGTACAGCAACTTTTTTCGCATTATTCCTATTATTCAACAGTTTATCAAAAGCACAGGAAGTTAGAACATACACTGCCGGCCGGCTAGGTGAAACATTACTGACTATTGATGGCCGTCTGGAAGAAAAAGTCTGGCTCAATGCCCACTGGGCCGGAGATTTTGTTCAGCATGAACCTTACAACGGTGCACCTGCTACGCAAAAGACTGAATTTGCCGTTCTTTTTGACGACAACAACGTATATGTTGGAATTAAGGCCTTCGACACCCACCCCGACAGCATTGACCGAAGGCTTACACGAAAAGACCAGGAAGAAGGAGACATGGTCATGGTAGCCTTTGACAGTTACCATGACCGCCTTACAGCCTTTTTTTTCGGAGTAAATGCAGGGGGAGTCAAGACGGATTATGTGATTTCAGAAAACGGGGAAAACAAAGACCGAACCTGGGATCCAATATGGTATGTTAAAACCCGCATCACATCTGAAGGTTGGCAGGCTGAAATGCGCATTCCCCTCACCCAGCTTCGCTTCGAGAAGAAAAGTGACGGAGTTTGGGGCTTTGAAGTGGTTCGGGTTCTGTTCCGCCGACAGGAAGTATCCCTCTGGCAACATGTTCCCAAAGAAGCCTCCGGCTTTGTACACCTGTTTGGAGAGCTTCAGGGCCTTGATGGAATCAAACCGCACCGACAGATAGAGATAGCTCCCTATGGGGTAGCACAGGCTGAGCGTTTTGAAAAAGAAGCCGGCAATCCGTTCATGACAGGGAAAGCCTCTGCCCTAAAAGGTGGTATTGATGGGAAAGTTGGGCTTACCAACAACCTGATAATGGATTTTACGGTCAATCCTGATTTCGGACAGGTGGAAGCCGATCCTTCGCAGGTGAACCTCACTGCATATGAAACCTATTATAAGGAACAGCGGCCGTTTTTCGTGGAAGGAAAAAATATCTACTCCTTTCCGCTTATGATAGGTGACGGGGATATGTCAAATGACAATCTTTTTTATTCAAGGCGCATTGGCCGTTCGCCCCACTACTATCCAGACCTGAGCGACAACGAATATTTCAAAACCCCAACAGCAACAAGGATTATCGGTGCAGCCAAAATAACAGGAAAAACCAAGAACGGACTTTCCCTGGGTTTTCTGGAAAGTGTTACAGCAAGGGAACAGGGCGAAATGGATTCGGATGGAGTTCGAAGAAAAATAGACGTGGAACCACTTACAAACTATTTTGTAGGCCGCATGCAAAAAGATTTTGACAAAGGTAATACCACCTTCGGGGCCATGGTTACTTCAGTCAACAGGGATATCAGCGCTCCGGAGTTAAATTTCCTCCCAACCTCAGCCTATACCGGAGGTCTCGATTTTGCCCGTTACTGGAACAACCGCAATTATTATGTGGCAGCCAGGGCTATTTTCAGCAATGTCAGCGGCAGCAAAGAAGCCATTACGGAGATTCAGCAGTCGCCTGCAAGATACTTTCAGCGTCCTGACAACTTCCGGCTTGATACAACTCTTACAACTTTGGCTGGACATGGAGGAAGGCTGGAAATAGGGAAAATAGGAGGCAGTAAATGGAATTACGGAGCTTTCGTTAACTGGAAATCACCTGGGCTGGAACTGAACGATGCCGGTTTTTTGCGCGATGCCGACATGATTCTGCAGATTTTCTGGACACAATACCAGATTCTTCAACCCAAAGGGAAATTTCTCCGCTTTAATCTGTTCCTGGATCAATACAGTGTCTGGGATTTCAAGGGTATTTCAATGGGTAAAGGAATTGAAGCCAATGCGTTTATGCAGTTTACCAATTACTGGACGTTTCGTATTGGTTCCAATGTAGAAGGACAGAACCTTGCGAAGGCAATGTTGCGGGGAGGTCCTTACATGAAGCTTCCTGGCGGCTTCAGAACTTTCTTTGGGCTCGGATCAGATGAGCGCAAGAAATTAAATTTTAACGTCTTCGGCAACACCTACATCGCATTTCAGAATGCTGAAAAACGTTACTACACAGAGACCGAAATCCAGTACCGACCATTGAATGTGTTTCAGGTCTCCCTGAGCCCTTCCCTGATGCAGAGCAATGAAGAACTTCAGTACATTGACACTTACTTTTCTGAAGGAAAGGACCACTATCTGTTTGCCCGGATAAAGCAAAACGTGCTGAGTGCATCCATCAGACTGAACCTCACCCTCTTACCCAGTCTGAATATTCAGTACTGGGGACAACCCTTTATAGCTTCTGGAAAATACAGCGATTATAAACTGATAACCGATCCCAAAGCTGAATCCTTCAGCCAGAGGTATGATGCTTTCCTTCCTGCCCAACTCTCCTATGATCCAGTTGATCAGATTTTCCTGATTGATAAAAACACTGACGGAACCCCTGAATATACTTTCGGTCTTCCAGACTTTAATGTAAAGCAATTCCGGTCCAATCTGGTAGTAAAATGGGAATACGTACCCGGTTCTTACCTGTACCTGGTCTGGTCACAAAGCCGTGACCGCTCCGATCCTACAGGAGTATTCATGCCAGGAGAAGATCTGGCAGACCTGTTCTCCAAAAAGCCGCATAATATCTGGCTTGTTAAATTTAGCTACAGGTTCAGTCTGTAAATTATACCACAACTATTAATAATTAAATCAGCCGTCCGGTATTAAACCGAGACGGCTGAAGTATTGAATTTGTAAGATAAAACCTTGAAATTCTGAAATATACCTTTATATTCCTACATTTTATTTCCGTAACCGCTTCCGGTTATATAATCTTCGAGGTCTTTAATGATAGCTTTTTGCTCACTGATAATGGCATTTACAACGTCTCCGATGGAAATTAACCCCACAATTTCGTTCTGGTCCAGAACCGGAAGATGCCTCACTCGCTTATCTGTCATCAGGGCCATGCAATGATAAATACTGTCAGACGGGTTCACTGTATAAAGAGTAGTGCTCATGAAGTCCTGAACTTTCGATTCTTTGGAGGATTTTCCATGCAAAATCAGTTTGCGGGCATAATCACGCTCTGAGAAAATCCCAACTAGTTTATTTCCATCCAATACCATCAGGGCACCTACATCTTTATCAGCCATCTTTTCCAGGGCAGAATACACGGTATCTCCGGGCTGGATGCTGTACACTTCATGCCCTTTTTTGTCAAGTAATTGTTTTACAGTAATCATAGACTATCGATTTAGCAGTTCTAATTAAAGTATTCCTCTTTTTGACCGAGGTTTTTACAAATATAATGAATCCGGAGGATTTTCCTGTTTTTAGCTGTAAATTGTTTTATTCGGATTGTTCCGAAACAGAGAGATCGATAAGAGCCCGTATCTTCTCTATGAGTAATGATTGTTTATCTGCTGTGTTTTCTGATGTCAGCAATAAACGTGCCGGAGCTGAGCTAAGAACATAAATGTACTGTCCTATCTGTAGCGCCTCCTCCAGATTGTGAGTGACAAAAAATACGGTCCGGGGATGAGATTCCCAGATTCGTTGAAAGGACCGGATGAGATTTTGCCTGAGCCGCATATCCAGTCCGGTAAATGGTTCATCCATTAGTATTACATCTGCCGGATAACAAAAGGCCCTGGCAAGGCTAACTCTTTGTTTCATTCCACCGCTTAGCTGTGAAGGATAAAAACCGGCAAATTCCATAAGATCAACCAGGGAAAGGTATTCGTTAACCAGTTTTCTGGCCTGCTGATAAGGCATTTTCCCTTCAAGAACAAACAGGAGATTTTCCTCTACTGTTCGCCATGGCAATAAACGCGGTTCCTGAAATACATAGGCCGGCGTACGGCCGTCCATACCCTTCACCATTCCTTCATCGGGTGACAGAGAACCACTGAGCATTCTTAACAGGGTAGTTTTACCGCAGCCCGAAGGTCCTAAAATACAACTCACCTTGTTGACGGGGAACTCTGCAGAAAAATTCCTGAAAACAATCAGTGAACCAAATGCCTTAGAAATATTATCCAGTGAAATGACTGTATTCATGAGGCAACGTATTTCCAACGCAACAGGCTTTTTTCAGCATTGCGTATAAGGGTTTCGAAAAGATATCCTGTGAGGATGGCCACCAGAGTCCATCCGATTAACTCAGGTACATTAAGGTAATTCTGTGCATCACGCATGCGTGAACCAATTCCCCGGAAAGGCTGACTGAGAACTTCTCCTATGATGACCGCTCTCCAGCCAAAACCCATAGCATTGGATATTGCATTGAATAAAAAGGGCAAGAGAGATGGGATATACACATGTTGGATTACTTTCCATCGACTGACCTTAAAACTGTTTGCCATTTCCAGAAGCTCCCTGTCGGTATTTCTTATTCCGTCAATAATTCCGAATGAAATAAGGGGAAGCATTGTAAGAATGGCAATAAACACCGGGACGTTCTCTGAGCCAAACCAGATAAGCGCAAGGAGTATAAAAGAAATCACCGGGGTACTGCGCACAGCCCCCAGCAAAGGACTAAACAGAAACCATGAGGGACGCCAGGTAGTCGAAACAAGGCCAATACACCAGGACAGCAGCATTGCAATGATAAACCCCGCAAGACCACGTAAAATGGTAAAGAACCATTCCCGGTAAAAAGATGGGAGCAAAAACATGCGCACAACCTCCGCAAGAGCTTTCCATGGCGATGGCAATAAGACGGGGTTATTCAGCAACAGTGCAATAGCATGCCACAACAGCAGCAAAATCAAAACGCCCGACAGGTAACCTACCGTTTCCCGTACTGATTTTTTATTGGTCAATTTCAGCATAAAAACGTTCATCAGGGATCCTGCCTCCTACTGCCGCAGGATTAAAGGTAAACAATATTTGCCAGTACCGGTCAATTCTTGCCTTTTCGTCGCAGGCCAATGCAAAACGGATGTGAATACGATGGAGCGAATTCTTTGCAACTTCCTCATCAGGAACAATATCGTACTTCACCATCAATCTTCCGGATTCAATGTGATGATCCCCGAGCCAGGTTATTGTTTCATTGTACTTTTTGAAAAATTCCTTTACCAGGTCTCTGTTGTTTTCGAGAAAATCCCGTTTTATCATGAGAGCTGTCTGCACCATGGGAACAGAATCGGCATGGATCTTATCCCAAAACTTTTCCAGGTCGATGAGTACTTTTACATCAGGATTTTTTGAGGCAGAGAGGGAAACAAAAGGTTCAGAAATAATACCCATGGATGCCCTTCCTGCAGTTATGGCGCTGGCCAGTTCAAAATGTCCATTAAAGGTATAATCAAGCTCAATATCTTTTTCCGGATCGATATGATTCGCCTTCAGAATATATCGAAACACGATATCCGGCGTAGCTCCCCGGGCCATCAGGTAAACAGTTTTGCCACGCAGATTATCAATCGTTGTTACTGAAGTGTCGGTACCGGCAAGGTAAAGACTTCCCCATACGGGGACAGCAGCAAGAGCATAGTCCGACAAACCTTTATTGAAAATTATTGCAGCCATATTGGCAGGTAAAAGGGCAATATCAGCCTGCTTGCGAATCATAAGAGCTTTTACCTGATCAGGCTCGTTATATATCCTAAAATCAGCATGTTTTCCCAGGTAGGAAAATCCATCGTTGATCATTTTAATCATGCTAATCGCAGAGGGGCCTTTCAGAACAGCTACCTGAAAACGGCTGTCATTAGCCGAAGGCGGATTCCCGCAGCCGAAAAGAAAAACAATGAAACCGATAATCCAGAACCGATGAAACATAATTAATAAAATGGTACAGCAAATATAGGAAAGAATGCAGCATTCTATTGTTATTAATTCCCTGACGGGTAATTGAGTTTGGGACTATTACCAGATGTTGTTGTTATTTATAATCCAACGGGCAATTGGAAGCGGGATTATCCCTTGGATGCTATTATCCTTGATGCCCTGACGGGCAAATGAAAATGATCAACATTCTTTCTATTGACCTTCATCGCCAGACGGCGAATATATCCTGCAATCCATTAACTTTTCATCTCTTGCAGGTGACACTGAAGGGGAGAACTTTGGGGTTTTGTTCTCCTTTATTACTTGACGGGCAAATGAAAGCGGGTCTGTTTCAGATTTCTATTGTCTTTCATATCCTGACCGGAAAATACAATCAATTTTTTCTTGTTAATAAACTAAAATTTATATAACAAGTATCTTTTTTCTCCGTAGGAGATAAAGGCCAATAGGTTACATCATGTGACATACCATTTCCCCGTAGGGGATAAAGGTCAATAGCACAACAAACAATAAAATCAATTCTTTTCCCCGTAGGGGATAAAGGACAAAATTGTCGTGTTATCATGGTTGTCATGGCTGTCAGGTTATCAGGGTTGTTGTTGTCAGGTTTCAGATCTTGTGATTTCCAATTTCAGATTTCCCATTTCCCATTAAATGCAGTTTTGTTTTCATAGTGTGAGCTCGTACGGGAAATAGGAAATTTCTGTTGATTTCCCCGTAAGGGATGAAGGCCAATAGTTCGTTTCACAATGAAATCTATTCCATTTCTCCGTCAGGAGATAAAGGACAATAGCACAAAAGACAATAAAATCAGTTCTGCTTCCCCGTAGGGGATTAAGGACAATGTTGTCCGGTTGTCAGGTTGTCAGGTAGTCAGAAAGGTCAAAAACAGGTTAAAAATCAAAGCCCGAGAAAAAGAACAGCCGCACCGCTTAATGCAATGGCTCCCCCGGCGGCCGCGTGCATCCACCGGTCGAATTTGGCCACCGGAAGCTGATTCAATCCATACCTGCCCAGAAAAACAATGCTGAGCATGGTGGCTATGGTGACAGCCGAAAACACCAGAGCTACCAAGACAATTCCATGCAAGCTATGTCTTGCTGCCGGATACATCAGTACTGGAATCAAGGGTTCACAAGGGCCCAATACAAAAACGATAAAAAGAATCCAGGGGGTTAAATTAACCTTTTCCTCCGGCCGGTGATCATGGTTATGCACCGCTCGCTGTACATGGCTGTGCTGATGGGTATGGATACTCCCGTCTTCGTGCACATGAAAATGCCTGTGTGGTTTATTTCTTATCCCCCTCCACAACCCCCATAGAAAGTATCCTATGCCAAAAAGGAAAAGAGCCCATGCAGCCCAGTCACCCCTCATCGATTCAATTTTTTCCAGATGTTGCACCCCATAGCCCAGAGCAATACCAATTGCTCCGATGAGGATCGAACTGCCCACATGCCCGATGCCACACAACAAGGTTATCAGGCCCGTCCTGGGCCAGGACCATTTTCTTGCCCTGGCCATAACAATGAAGGGAAGATAATGATCAGGACCAAACAGGGTATGAATAAACCCTATACTGGCAGCCAGGGGAATGAGAACCGACAAATTTTGTTCCACCTTTCTTCTATTTCAGATTAAATGTTATGCCACCTATGAAATTGATTCCAGGCATGGGATAGCCGTTGAAAATCTCATATTCAGCATTTAAAAGATTACGGCCCGTTAAAAACACTTCGGTAAATTTCACCACCTGCCAGGAGACCCGAGCATTCAGCACGGTAAAATCCTGTTTTAAACCAGGATCGCTTTCCGTAGGAAGTTTTGTGTAAAGACCGCTAATCGTTTTACCGTCTAAAGAAACCGAAAATTTTTCATTTTTCCACATTGCTCCATAAAGGATCTGATGCTGCGGAGCGGCCAGCACTAATTTCTCCATATGCAGGTAGCTGTATCCGGCGCGCCAGCTAAGACCGGAAGGCATTAATCCTGAAATCTGAAATTCCAAACCCTGATTCTTTATTGATCCTGCATTTTGACGCTTCATGGGCGGCGGAGGATTAGGGTTAGGCAAAACCTGAATAAAATTGCTTCCATCGAGCATATAAAGTGTCAGTTCCGTACTGATTTTCCCATCGAACCATTTCTGCAAAATTCCGGCTTCATAATTCCACACACGTTCCGGTTTAAGATCCGGGTTCGGAGCAAAGAGATAAAGTTCCATAATGGTTGGATTACGAAAACCTTTAGCTGCACTGAACCTCAGAGTGGTGAAGCGGCCGGGATTCCAGGTAGCGCCAGCCTGAGGAACCCATTCAGAACCATAAAGGCTGTTGTTTTCAAAACGAATACCTCCGCTCAGATTTATCTGATTAAAAAATTGCTGTTGGGCAAAAAGATATCCCGCTGTTTCATCCATGGCAAGCCATTTGTTGGCATTCATTCCGCTGCTTCCAATTCCGCCGGTATTCTTGTAATCGATGCCCGCTGTAAGCCGATTGCCTCTGAACAGACTAAATCTCTGATAGATGTTCACACCAGCCTGTCCGTCACGTGAACGCCATCCGTCAGCCAGAAGATGTTTGCCAAAATTGTAAAAGATCGAAAGTCCTCCCTGCGTTTTTTCAAATTTATTTTCCACATTTAATGCTGTTTGTCCCCTTTTTATATCAACCCAGAACGGAGCAGGTTGAAATACAGGTCCCGGATCCTGAGAAGTAAAGGCGGCTGCCATAAAGTTAGCACTTACAGATATATGGGGCGAAGGATCCCACGAAGCCTTTATGAATCCATTGGTTATATCAAAAACGCTGCTGTCGCGTTCGCCATCAGTATGGTCCCGGTTGATGGAGGCAAATACACCAAATTTCTTCCATCGATACCCTCCATTCACCATATACTTCTGGGTATTATAAGATCCATAGGAAACCCTGGCTGAAAGGGAAGGCCCCTCGTTTAGCATACGGCGTGTAATTATATTCACTACACCTGCCATGGCAGCAGAACCATATAAAACAGAAGACGGCCCCTTCACAACTTCCACCTTTTCTATATCTGAAGCCACATAGGCATCGGGCAGAGGATGGCCAAAAATGCCCATGTACTGAGGATGGCCATCAATCAGCACCAGAACCTGATTATTAGGACTCACCCCGCCTACCCCGCGGATGAGAATCTGCCCGGCTGCACCATTTGATACTCCAAATCCGGTCATGCCTCTTTCAGTAACGAATACTCCCGGGATGCGGTCCGAAATCTCCGGCAGAATGTTGGAACGATCAATCCGTTTGACATCTTCCCTGGTAAGAACACTTACAGATAAAGGAACCTGGTTTCGTCCGGTCTCAATGCGCGACCCTGAAACAACCACCTCCTGAAGAGAAATGGTATCGCTTTTTTCCTCTTCCTGTGCCCTGACAAAAGAAACATTCAGCAGTGCTATGGATACGGCGAAAAGAACTGACAAATTTTTCATTGGATAAGAGTTTTATTGGGTTGGTAATTCAATGATTTCAAAAATGAGGTTCCTGTCCCAGTTTTTCCAGTAATCAAGCGCCTGGGAACGGACCATTTTCCAGTAACCGGCATTAAGAAGTCCGTATTTTACAATTCCCCGATTGATATCATTTTCAATCTGATGTTTATATTCTTCCTTCAGGCGTATGCGAATGGTTTTGCCCTGGTAACTGAAATCCGCCTGAGGTAATGCCTCATCGACTGCCGCAACAGTGATCATGCCCTGACCAATAGTGGCACCGGTACTGGCCTGAAGACCATCGTTTAGACAGCTTTTCGGGGGGGTGCTTCCCCCGTAAGTAACTACATGCAGCTTATCGGTGCAAGCATGAAAATATTCCCTTGCGCGAATACCCATTTTGGCACCTACTATAGAATAGATACCCAAATGGCCATGAATCTCATCCGTTAACACACAGGCTTTCCATTCATCCAGGCCAAATTTTCGTATAGTCTCTTCCATCATCGCCCGTACGTCATATTTATATAGCGAAGGATCAGTCGGAAAGCCTGCCAGAGCCACCCCTTCTCCCGCTCGGTACTGTCCAGTTAATATTTCAGCCACAATATTTCTAAGCATGGAAGCGTCATAATCAACGGCCTTTGCCAGCACAGGATCTGAAATTGACGGCTTCATATCAAACACTTCCGGGAAAAGAAGATACACCGCCAGCAACTCATACTGAAGTGACGGGTTTGCTTCCTTAAAAGCATATTCATGCCACACACCTGCAATCCCCTTTTTTCGAAAATCGGCCGGAAGAAAACCATTCCGAGGAAGTGAAAAATTTTCCAGAGGAACAATTACGTCTACTGGTGATACACTTGCCTCATTTCCGGGCCGCCGAAATTCTTCTTTGTCCTTTCCAAGCATAAGAATACGATACCATGCCTTTGAGGCTAACAGATGATCAGGAATACTGCTCATCGGTGTCATACATACCATAATGATGCTATCTCCTGAGGGAGTATTTTTATCTTCTGTAAAAATGATAGGAGGGGTTATACTTTTGGGCACTTTTTTCAGATAGGCCTCTGCCATTTTTTTAACAGCAGGCCGGGTAATAACTATCCCCTTAAGAGAGAATTCTGAAACCCCAAGAAGAACTGATAATCCCGCAAACGATGCTGGTGAACCGTCGGTGACAACGACGATGCTTTTACCATGGAAAGGATTTTCATAATGTTCCTGAGCCAAACAAAAGCTAAACCAGCTATGTGACAGAGTTACAAAAAGAATAAAGAACAAATACTTAAACTTCATTAAAAAACCCATTTGTATAAATGTTTAATGCTTTGTGTTACTTTTTATATAAAGGTGTTACTCAATTATAAAAAAAATTATCCAATCATACTCATAACAAGCTTTCCGTGTATAATTCCTTTTACTCCTATAAGAAGATCAGCCAGCTTTGTAAGATCTTTCGATTTCCCTTTTACGAGAATGGTTTCAAGGCAGGTATTATGGTCAAGATGAACATGTTGAGATGAGAGAATCAAATGATGGTAATCGTGTTGTATCTCTGTTAGTTTATTTGTGAGATCACGCTTATGATGGTCATATACCAGAACAATAGCTCCGGCAACCACATTGTTGCACTTCCATTTATGTTCAACCGTGTGTTTTTCAATAAGGAAGCGAATGGCCTGACTGCGGTTGGCGTACTTTCCGTCCTTTACGAACCGGTCGAGCTGTTCCAGAACCCCGGCATCAAGCGATACTCCAAATCGACGAACCGACATGCGTGTTACGTTATCGTAATTGCATAACACACAAAAGTACAGAAATTTTCTAAATAACCAAATGGATTGCAATAAGAGCAATATCTTTCACTCTTCTCAACAGAATTATTGCCGTGCCGACAAATGGTTTAAACTGCTTCGGGTTTGCAGCACATCGGTGATTATGGTAAGCAACAGTTCTTAACAAAGTTTCTCCAGACTGTCAACAAACTTTCCCAGTTCGATGTACAGCTTTTGAATCGGCAAGCCCATTACGTTATAGAACGAGCCGTGGATTTCCTCAATGGCTACATAACCAATCCATTCCTGAATTCCATAGGCTCCTGCCTTGTCGAAAGGCTTGTAATGGTTCACATAATATAGAATTTCTTCTTCGGTTAGTTTCCGGAAAATCACTTCCGAAATGTCAGAAAAACAGTATTGCTTACTTTTGGTACGAAAACAGACTCCGGTAATTACCGTATGGATGTTACCTGACAGCTTCGTTAGCATACTAACAGCATCTTTTTCTGATGAAGGTTTTCCAATAATCTGGCCATGAAGTATCACTATGGTATCGGCAGTAATAAGAATATCCTTTTCTTCAAGACCTGCAGCAAAAGCATCAGATTTTTTTTTAGCAAGATAAATTGGCACCTCCCGGGCAGGCAATTCGTCAGGAAAGTTTTCTTCTACATCATGATTGGGGGCTAACGTAAATTTGAGGCCAAGATCTTTCAGCAAAGCCCGTCTTCGTGGGGACCCTGATGCCAGAATCAGATGGTATGAGGATAGTTTTTCATGCAGAAGCATATTCAATGAATCGTATAAGTCATAATGTACCAGGCCAGAAAAGCATATCCAACCCCGGCCAGCATAATACCCTTCAGCCAGGAACTCACACGGTGGTATTGTTCAGGATCAGATGCACGGAAAAGCTTAAAAATAGTAAATGCAAGCGGTGCCAGAATCAGCAATATGGTATACAACAACGTCATCACATCGGTTAGATACATCGCCAATACGGCTACCATAAAGATGGCGGCAACAACAGTAAGGACGAGAACCACATACCGTGTAACCTTCAAACCCAATACTACCGGAAGGGTATTTCTGCCGTATGCCCTGTCTCCCTCAAAATCTTCCATATCTTTAACTATTTCGCGAACAAGGGTAAACAAAAAAGCAAACAGAGCATAGCCACCCACCCATGCCGTGAGTGTATGAAAGTCTATCTGGTTTCTTATCATTTCTCTGCCGTATTCTCTTATGAGAAGAGGAACCTCGAAAAGAATCACCATCAATGGTACCAGGGCTGTAAGAAATGCCACGATGAGGTTCCCGAGAAGAAACTGCCGCTTGTAGGTAGTTGAATAGAACCAGAGGATACCGGGTACCAGGAGAAATATAAGGGACAGAAACGATAAGCTAATTGCAAAAGAAAGATAAATACCGGCCGCAACTCCGATGATGCTCAGTGTAAGATGCACCACAATGGCCATTCTTCTAGGGATTAGCTTACTCAGCGTAACGCGCGAAGGATGGTTGATCATATCCACCGGTGCGTCAAAGTAATCGTTGATTACATACCCGGCGGCTGTAATAAATAGCACTGAAATGACCAACAGGGCAAAATGTACCTCACTGAACTGCAGATCCATGCCATACAGCAGAAGCTGAGGCCTGACAATCAGGAACCGCATTGCATACATAGTAAATGCAATCATCATGAGGTTCGGCAACCGGACGAGCCGTAAATAGGGTTTCATAAAAGCAAGGTATTACCAGTGATAGGCATCGGCATGGGCCCATTTTCCCTGCAGGCGAAGCACCTGTTCAATCACATCCCGGGCGCAACCTTCTCCTCCACGGCAGTGCGAAATGTATCCGGCAATGCTTTTGATTTCTTCGGCTGCATCGGCCGGACAGGCGGCAAGTCCGGCTTCTTTCATCGGTTCATAATCCGGAAGGTCATCGCCCATATACAGTACATCCACAGGACGAAGTTCGTACTTATCAAGAAAATGATGGAAATGCTCTATTTTCTTGCTCGAATTGAGGTACACATCCTTGATTCCGAGCTTATTAAACCGCATTCGTACCGATTCCGAATCCCCGCCTGTAATGACGGCAATTTTGTACCCCTTCCTCACAGCATACTGCATGGCAAATCCATCGCGGATGTTCATGGTACGCATCATTTCGCCCGATGGATGCAATATAGCAGTGGTGCCCGACAGAACTCCGTCAACGTCAAAAACAAAAGCCTTAATTGCATGAAAATCTTTTCGGATGTTGGTCATGAACTGCTTCGGTAATTAGTGTTGAAATCTCTGAATACTTTCTGTGACAAAAGTATACATTTTCTTAAGATCGGGATAGGATTCCAGCAGCGAGAGGTGTTTTTTTATCACGTTGTCATCACCGCGGACAGCAGGGCCGGTCTGCACATCCCGCGGATCGTATTCCAGAGCCTTTCGCACGGTTTCTCTGATCAGCGGATACAGCAGGCTAGCATTTAATCCTTCTTTTCGTAAATATTCCATTCCCAGCGCCAGCAAATGATTGATAAAATTGCTGCAGAAGACACCTGCAAGATGAAGCCGCACACGTTCTTCAGACGTAACCACCTGCACTGTGTCGGAGACGGTCTTTGCAAGCTGATTGATTAATTCAAGGTCTCTATTATTGGAAGCTTCCGTTAATATAGGCACCTCCCGTATATTTACCTCTACATGTCTTGAAAGTGTCTGAAAGGGATAAAAAACACCCCTGCGTTCGGAAAAATGAGCCAGAACATTCATTGGCAGACTACCGGACGTGTGAACAAGCAGAAGATTGTTCCATGAACGTAGTCTCAGTACATTTTCAATGGCCAAATCACTTACTGCCACAAGCACCAGATCAACTGATGGTTCGATTGCGCCTGGATGAGGTAGTGCTTCGGCACCCAGTTCCCTGGCCAACATTTCAGCATGTTCTCTGTTTCTGGACCATACCTGAAGTATGAAATGGCCAGCAGAACAGAAAGCTTTTCCCAGCCTGGTGGCTACATTGCCCGAACCAATAAGTGCAATCCGGAAGGTAGAGGAATTCATATGCAGATAAATTTATTTACAATGTAAGCAAATTATCGTTATGTCTTCTTTGCCATGAACTTGCGCTGCTTAAAGACTGAGATCGATCAGTTTTTGAGCAGATGCAAAAGATTTCCTTATATTTGTCCGCAAAGCCTTGTATTGTTGTACCAATAACTGAAAAACATATGTTCAAAGGGCATCCAAAAGGGCTGTATGTTGCCTTCTTCGCCAATATGGGCGAACGATTCGGATACTATACCATGATTGCCATTTTCACTTTATTTCTACAGGCCAAATATGGATTCTCAAGCAGTACTGCCCTGCAAATCTATTCAATTTTTCTGGCAGCTGTTTATTTTCTGCCGCTTTTTGGCGGAATTCTGGCCGACAGGGTTCTGGGCTACGGAAGAACAATAAGTCTTGGCCTGGTAGTTATGTTTACAGGATATTTTTTGCTGGCTATACCTACCAATATCAATACTGGACTATCTCTTGTGCTGGCCGCACTGGCTGTCATTGCCGCTGGTACCGGATTGTTCAAGGGCAACCTGCAGGCGCTGGTAGGGAACCTGTATGATAATCCCCAATACAGCGGGAAACGCGACAATGCCTTCAACATTTTCTACATGGGCATCAATATTGGTGCCATGTTTGCTCCGACCGCTGCAGAATACATCAGCAATGCCATTTTGAAAAAGCACGATCTTTTTTATAAAGCCGACATTCCTGCTCTGGCACATAAGTTTCTTAACGGAGACACATCAGTTCAGGACCGCCTGACTGAACTGGCAGCTGCGCAACCGATTCATATGCAAAATCTGACCGAATTCGCCCGGTACTATCTGAATTCCCTTAGTACCTCATACCATTATGCTTTCGGAGTGGCCTGCATCAGCCTGATTGCTTCGATGCTCATATTCTGGGTTTTCAGAAAATATTATCGGTCAGCCGATATGACCGAACGGGAAAAAGCCAAAAGTGCGGCACACCAGGATCAGGTGGTTACCCTTTCAAAGGAACAGATCAGGGAAAGGCTTGTTGCCCTGGGGTTGGTCTATTTTGTGGTGATATTCTTCTGGATGGCCTTTCATCAGAATGGAGCTGCCATGACGATCTTTGCCCGTGATTATACCGTTGACCACATCGATAAATGGACCAATCTATGGTTTGATCTGTTTGGGCTTCTGCCGATCTTCCTCACTGTGGTGAGCCTTTACTTTGCTCTGCGGAAGAAAAGTACCTTACAATACAGGCTTTTTGGACTGGCAGGTGCCATAATTTTTGGCTTTCTGGCTTATCAGCGTTTTCTTACTTATGGGGATACGAATGAGTTCACCCCCCAGAAATTCCAGCACTTTAATCCGTTTTTTATAGTAGCCCTCACTCCGGTAGTGGTAGGTTTATTCAGTTCACTGAACAGCCGTGGAAAAGAACCCTCCTCCCCCCGGAAAATTGGCATCGGCATGCTGATTACTGCGGTTGGATTTATGATTCTGGTATTGGGCTCCTTTAAGCTGATCGGCTATAGTCCAAAAGAACTGGGAGAAGTGAGAGCTCCTGAAAACGTATTGCTTTCGCCCTATTACCTCATATCAACCTACTTTATACTGACAGTGGCTGAATTGTTTTTGAGTCCAATAGGTATTTCTTTCGTGTCAAAAGTGGCACCGCCCCATCTTAAGGGATCCATGCAAGGTGCATGGTTCGCAGCCACAGCCATTGGAAATTATGCTGTGGGCGTTGTCGGTCTTCTCTGGGCAATTGTGCCTTTATGGGTTTTCTGGAGTGTCCTGGTAGTCTGTTGTCTGCTATCAGCCGGTTTTATTTTTTCTGTCCTCCGCAGGCTAGAGAAAGTTACAGCTTCCTGACAAAGGGTTCTATTTCGTTTTCAGGGCAAAAGAATCTTTGCCAGGACGGGATTGTGATCCGACAGATAGATTGTGTCACATACCTCAGCGAGTGAAGCACAGGCATTTGCCTTAACATCAGGAGAAACGAAAATAAAATCAATCCGTTCCCTTTCATACAAAGGTACTCTTCCAAATCCGTGAAAGGTCCACTCTGGTCCATAAACGAGGGTGGCGGATCTTCTGGTATCTTTGAGCTTTCCCCCTTCTAAAAGTTTCTGTATGGGTTCTGAACCTTCGGTATCATTAAAATCTCCGGTAATGATAACCGGCATCTTACCTGCAATCTGGCTGACACTATCCTTCAAAAGCATAGCACTGTTCAGACGGGCAACTTTGCCAATGTGGTCAAAATGTGTATTGAAAGCAGCGATTTTTTTTCCGCTCTCCCTGTCCTTAAAAATACCCCAGGTTACCATGCGTTCACAGGCAGCATCCCAGCCCATGGAACCCGGAATCTCCGGCGTTTGACTGAGCCAGAAATTTCCTTTTTTCATCAGTTCAAAGCGGCTTTTACGGTAAAAAAGGGCACTGTATTCTCCCTCTGTTTTACCATCTTTTCGTCCTACACCGATATAATCATACTCCGGTAAAAGCCCCAGCAGGTCATTCAGCTGATTATGCAAAACTTCCTGGGTTCCAAACAGGTCGACATCATAAAAACGAATCATCCTGGCCGCATTTTCTCTGCGGTACTTCCAGTTGTTCATTGAATCGGCAGGTGTATCAAGCCGGATATTGAACGTCATTACTCTGATTTCTTCCTTCCTATGAGTGCAGGAAGATAGCATCCCGATAAGCATCGGCAACCAGAAAATATCTTTAATGCCCGGAAAAAAAGAAAATGTTTTCATAAGCAAAAAATCCGTAATTACCGGGCAAACTTACAAAAAGAATCCTCTTATTCTTTCTGCAGGAGCAATTTTCCTTTTAGTCTGCCATCAGGGGTTTCCAATTGAATAATATACATTCCTGAGGGCAGGTTGATTTTTTCTGTTTGCAGAACGATTCTGTTTTGTTCAGCAGCAAACATATCGCTGGTAATAAGACAGATACGTCCATCCGGGGAAACCAGACGTGCCGATCTTATCGAGCGCACATTGACAGGCATTTCAATATTAACTTCACCTGTAGCTGGGACGGGATAGATACGAAGGTTGTTTTCGGTATCATAAAGCGAAGTGCTCACCTCAAAGCCCGGATCCAACACGATATGATAAGCGGTAAGGGCAGGAATGGTGATGGTAAAACTGTTTCCCGTCACTGCATACGAACCGGCATAATAAAGCGAAGTACTGTTTTTGTTCATACCCCATATTTTACAAGCCTGGTAATTGGTACCGGCCGAGATGGAGAAAGTACCCGATATGGAAGAAATTGTATTCTTGTTGATGACGACAATATGCAGGGAACTGTCGGTTGGTCCTGTAACAGAGGCATATACCGAACTGTTCACCTTATCGCTTGTGGAGGAGAATACGCTGGTGTCACCAAAAGAACCTCCGTTCCCGTCATAGTTTCTGAACAGACGGAAACCTGCGGAAATATAATCCGAAGCGCCTGTCAACCAATGCATAGCAGCAAAAATCCCATACTTGCCAAATATGCCCAATACATCGGCTTGTGCAAGGCCTCCTGAAATATGATTCCCTCCTCCATAAGTATATTCAGTGAATGCAAGTCTGGTTCCAGGATAATACGTATTAATTGACTTCTTAATATAGGGAATCAAAGGCAGGTATTCTTTCCTCCACTGTCCTATCCAGCTGTTTTCATAGTATCCAGTATCCCAGAGCGTTCGGGGAGCCTGAAGGCGGGCCTGAATATCGGCAGATGTTGTTGCATTCTGGTCGGTAATTCGATTATCTCCTCTGGCCTCAGGGTACCAGTGAAGGTCGAGTACGTCCAGCAATCTTATACCACAAGTATCGGATGCCTGTTTCATCCTGTGCAGGTAATAAGAGATAAACCAGTCATATCCGGCTCCTTCCGTACTTTTGTCAGGCGCTCCCTGAAAATCGATATATGCTGAAATCCCATAAAGTACCGGTCCGAAAATAAGGGCATCAGGGTCAAGTTGTTTAACGGCATGGCTCAGAATAATTCCCTTGTCACTTATTTCACGGTAAGTCGGAGCTAAAGGATGAATCCGGGGATGGGTAAAAGGCCAGAGGGCAGGTTCATTGTCGAGTGAATATCCCCAGATGCCACCTTCGGAAGAACGACCGTAGCGGTTGATGAGGAAATGAACCTGTTCGTCCATATAAACAAACGCATCCGTGGTATCGGGGTTCAGGCTGAAGGGTGCCTGCTTCCTGAATTTCACCTCTCTCCAGCGAACTGATGGAGCCGTCTGTGCTTCTGAAACCGTCTGCCGGCCGTCTCTTGCTACATAACCAGCCATCTGCAATGTTACCAGTGACTTGGCGCCTGAAGCGTTGTTTTGCTCGGCAAAACGTGTAACCACAATACCCGGAATCCTTTCCTGAGAAGAAGGAATTCCAACCACCCATGTAAGATAATTATCGCTGGAATGGTACCAGTCAGAACCTGCATTTGAAAAATTGTTTTCCCAGTTATAACCGGTCATCCTGTTTCCTCCCTGGCGAAAAGCCGTAAACCGTTCCGAGCCGTTCATATTCTGGTTAGTACCATAAATAAATGGGCTTATAGCATGCCTCTGTGCATGGGTATTGATGGTAAACTGAACAGGAATTGTCTGGCAGATAATCTGCACAGAGAAAACAACTAATATAGTAGGAAGAAGGAAAAACCGTTTTTTCATCTGTTTATTTTTGTTTGTCTTATTTTCTCTCCCTAAGGTGAAGAGAGTCTGGATAATTTGTTTAATTGCAGCTGTTTATTTTGTCAGCACTGACTTAAAAAATGTTCCCTGATGCGTAGGAGTATAATTCCAGTCTGAAAACATCATCGGAGCCCAGTCAGGGTCAAAGACCCAGACCATCCATGAAATACCTTTGGACGCACAATATTCCACAATTCTCCTGCCGTATTCTTCATCGGCCATAACCGGCACATGTGCACCCTTATCGGTAGGATAGCAAAAACCTATTTCAGTGGCAAAAACCGGGTAAGTATCAGCCACAAATCCCCAGTCTTTTTCCCATTGCGGTTCCCATGGTTTCTGGCGCTTCATAGGATAGGGATGGGAAACATAAGCTATACCGTCAAAAGGTAATGGCTCATACCGAACAGGAGTCAGATCGTAAGCCCAGTCGAAACCAGCTACAAGAATAATTTTGTCTGGGTCATACGCCCGGATCAACCGGATAAGATCGGCATTGATTTCTTTCCATTGCTGCCATGTAATGCTTCCCAGACGACCGTTGAAGTCGGTAGGTTCATTATAAAGCTCAAAGAATGGTACGGAAGTACGGCCGGCATACCTTTCTGCCATTATGCGCCAGAAATTGTTTGTTTCCTGCAGGGTTGTATAATAGCCCTGATTCTGGAATAAGCCCATTCTTAAATTACCTATAGAATGCCAGTCGATTATAACGTACATACCTAACGATTCGGCCCAATCAATTCCCTGATCCAGCAGCTTCAGGTAGTTGGCTTCGCCCAGTTCACGCCAGGCCGAAGGATGCACAGGAAAACGCAAACAGTTTGCACCCCAGGCCCTGGCTTCTTCAAAATACTGGCGTGTCCAGTGTCCTGATCGGTTCAATTTGGCAGGGTCCGAGGTATTGAAGCCTTTAAAAACAATCACATCACCCTTTTCATTTACAAACTGGTTCTTCTTCACTGAAATACGAGGAAGCTTTTGCTGAACCTGCGCTGATAAGAAGGCTCCTGAGAGCAGAACCAAAAGTATCAGACCAACTAATTTTCTCATAAAAAAATGTTTTTAATTATAAAGACCAGTTTTCCTGATTTGTATTCAAAAGCCTCCAACTGGAGTGCAAAAACAAAAAGACATCCGCATATACAATTTCTGCGGATGTCTTTCTGAATGTAAAAAATGATTTACTTAACGTAATCGGCTTTATTAAGGAATTCAAAGGATAGTTTTACACTCTCGATGGGAGTAGTGGAATATTCTTCCTGTTCAACAATAGGATATTTCATACCAGCCAGTTCAGCATTTTCAAACAGGGCTTTGAAATCCATTTTTCCGCTGGCACCGATTTCTTTCTCATCTTTCACATGCCAGAGGGGGAATCGTCCGGGGTATTGTTTGAAATAGGCAATTGGATCAGCACCTCCAACAACAACCCACCAAAGATCCATCTGCATGAACACTTTGGAAGGATCAAGATGGGCCAGCATGTAATCGTAAATAACCGTTGAATCGATGGTTTTGAATTCAGCATCATGGTTATGGTAACCAAATTCAATGCCTTTAGCCTTGCATTTTTCTCCTACAGCATTGAAATAGTCACAGTACTTCTGCAAAACATCCAGCTTTTCGAATGCATCTCTTCCCATAAACGGCTGAACAATATATTTTACGCCAGCAGCAGCATGGGCATCGATGCAAGTATCCCACCAGGCCATAGTTGCATCCCAATGGGCTGAATCGGGCAAAGGACGGCCAGTATGCGAGCTGATAAACTGCATGCCGTTCTTCTCAACCAGAGCCTTAAAATCCAATGGACTCATACCATAGAATTTACCATCGGCATATCCGGCTGTTTCAACAAAGGCATATCCGATTTTTCCCACCTTTTCAACCGTTCCAACCGGATCAGTCTGCATATCGTCACGCAAACTATACAACTGCAAACCTATATTCTTCTTCTGAGCGGCTTTCTTACAGCCAGTTTGCATAATAACGCCCGGAATAAGCAGGGCAAACAGAACAAAAATAGATAAGACTTTTTTCATGGATTACAGGTTTAAATGGTTCGAGGTTCAAATTTATTAAATTACTGATATAATAGGAGTGAAAACATTCGACATTATTCAAGCATTCCAACAATTTTTCTTCCATGAAACTCCTTCGCAGGTATTTTTTCGATGTGGAGGGCAAGGTTTTCGCTGGTTATCTTTCCAGCCGCTACAATTTTCATCCTTTTTCCTGCCAGTTTTATCATAGCACGAAGCATTTCAGCCCCTTCCATAGCAGTTGCTGCACCACCTGATGAAAGCACTCTGTCAACTCCAGCTTCCTTGAGGCGATTCAGCTCAAAAAGAATGTCATGGGTCTCATCAATGGCCTTGTGGAATGTAACCGGCAGGGGCCGTGCCAATTCTAGAAAACTGTACAGGGTTTCCAGATCCACTCTTTTTTCCGGAGTCAGCATTCCCATGACCAGACCGTCTGCACCCGCTTCTTTCAGTCTGATCAGATCTTCCCGCATTACTTCTTTTTCCTCTTCGGTATAGGTAAAATTACCTCCGCGCGGCCTGATCATTACAAAGATAGGGATTGACAAATACCGCCGGCAGACTTTCAGTGTGCCCACCGTGGGCGTCGTCCCGCCCACAGCAAGATTCTCGCACAGTTCAATGCGATGCGCCCCCTTTGAAGCCGCCCTCAGAGCTTCAGATATATTCTCAACACAGGCCTCCAGAATAATCATAACCAATAAAGATTTTGGAGGCCAAAGGTAGAAATTTCCAGTTGATGGCTGAAAGAAAATTCAAAAACAGTTCTGTACAATTGACCCTAAATCCGTCAATTGAAAAAATCAATTGATGAATCGACTAACAAAATCTAATCATTCCGAAAATTCGGAATGATAGATTTTGATAAGTCGGGGTTACCTCGATAAGTTATTAGAAACATGTTGTTTATGTATTTATTGTGTTTCTATTGACTAATCTCCTCTAAAAATAATTTTGCTCTAATCATGTAGGTTTAACAAAAATTTTTATTAGCCCGGTTGAATTTGTTAATTTATGGTACTTCGGATAAAACTTTTTGCAGGGATCTCCTGTATGCAGAAAATAAGTT
>CAZJQN010000024.1:0-34263 GCA_964548125.1 uncultured Bacteroidales bacterium
CCTCAGCCCACACCAATCGTGGACGTCCGCCCCACAGGCTTGTTCAGAGCCAGAGTATGAGCAAGAGCTAAATTGCGTTTCAGAAATGGAATTTCCTCTAAAAACAATTTTGCTCTAATTCTAATCATGAATGTTTTAACAAAAAATTTTTATTAGCCCGGTTGAATTTGTTAATTCATGGTACTTGGATTGATTGAAATTTATGGACGATCCCTGGGAGTACTCTTTATTCTGCTGAATTTTTTAATTTCATTATCGGTAAGAATGCGGACATTAGTAACAATAAACTCTTCTTGCAGGAAATCTCCGAAGTAGTTGCATGATGCGATAATTTCATCGAATACCGTTTTGATGGTCACATCCAGGGGGATCATAACCAGCAATGTAACAAAGTGACTGGCAAAGCGAAACGATTCAGCATCAATGGCATGCTTTCTGAAAACAATTTCCGTTTCATTGGAGATAATTTTTTCCCGAAGAAGAGACATTCGCTTATTAGGGCGAAGTAAAAGTACAATAAAATAACGGAGCTTAAATCCTTTACCTCCTAAACCTGTTGATATGACAACCTGATTCTCGTCCAGCAATTTTGATTCAATAAGTACCCTGCATTCCTGCATCGCCAGAATGGCCCAGTCATATAGTTCTTTATCGGCCTGGTGTACATAGGCTTGTAAAATGCGGTATGCTTCTATTTCATCTGAAAAAGCGAGACGGGCAAGAACCTCCTTTTTAATGCTTTTGTCTGTAGTAGGGTTGTATAGAAGTTCTTCTTTTTCCTGTAACGCAAGAGAATCATTAGAATGGTCCAGACTTCTGGAAAACTCAAAGTACTCCATTTGTACATCAGGGTCGATCTGCTCTTCCAGGATACTGAAACTCTGAGGCTTGTGTCCTAGTAATTCAGTGATCTTAGTATATATATTTTCGTTCTGATTCATTTTGTTTAAAAAAAGAACTAAACGATAGAAAATAAATTTACGATAATTTTTCTGAAATAAAATTGATAAAGAGTCATTAATAGTTATTTTTGCGCTTAATTAGAATTAAACCAAATAAATATAATGGTTTTATCGGAGATTCCAACAGGAGGGAAAGCGGTAATAATCAGGGTAAGGGGAAGAGGCGCCTTTCGCAGACGGATTATGGAAATGGGCTTTGTGAGAGGGAAAGAGGTGGAAGTCGTGCGGAATGCTCCCCTTAAAGATCCTGTTGAATATAGGGTGATGGGTTATTACGTATCTCTTAGAAGAATTGAAGCATCAATGATTGATGTGGTCTTACCGGATGAAGAAATCATTGGAAACGGTCAGCCTGTCGGGGAAATTCAGGTTGTTCAAAGGAAAGGGAGGTATAGAAGGCATAGAAGACTGGGGCATGGAGAGAGGAATATTGTTCAGGCGGCACTGGTTGGTAATCCAAATTGCGGAAAGACAACCATTTTCAATATGGCTAGTAAGTCGCATGAACATGTAGGAAATTATGCCGGGGTTACCATTACTTCGAAAACTGCCAAATTTATATGGAAGAAAAACATTGTTCAAATAACTGATCTACCCGGCACCTATTCATTAAGCTCTTATTCTCCCGAAGAAAAATACGTATTCAATTATCTTACAGCCCAGAGTCCGGATGTAGTTATTAATATAGTGGATTCGTCAAATCTTGAGCGCAATCTCTACCTTACCACCCAACTGATTGATATGGACGTACCCCTGATTCTTGTTCTGAATATGTATGATGAACTGCAGGCTAAAGGTTATGAACTGGATTGCAAAAAGCTTGAGCAGCTGCTTGGGATACCTGTAGTTACAACAGTAGGAACGAGGGGTGAAGGAATTGACCATCTTCTTGAACGCATTATTAGTGTGGCTGAAAACAGGGAGGATGTGGTGCGGCATATTCATATCCGTTATGATCAGGAAACGGAGAATTCGGTTCACAGTCTTCAGGAACTTATTCGTAAAAAGGCACCCGAGACTGTTCTTACATTGTATCCTACCCGCCTGTTGGCGCTTCATCTGCTGGAAAATGATGAATATGTGCGCAACATTGTAAAGGGGTTCGATGTAGAAGGAGAAATAGCCGAAAAATGCGTTGCCGAGCAGATTCGTCTTAAGAAACTTTTTGGTAATGAAGCGGAATCAGTAATTACAGCGGCCCGGTATGGTTTTATTGAAGGGGCTGTTCGCGAAACACTTAGGGCGAAAAGCAAAGTGCACAGACGACCGGCAGATATGCTTGATAATATTTTTCTCCACAAATACTGGGGATTTCCTATTTTCTTCTTGATTCTTGCCATCATGTTCCAGGGTACTTTCGTGCTTGGAAAGATTCCCGTGCAATGGATAGAATCACTGGTTGGGTGGATTTCAGCCCAGGTAGAGGTTTATATGGAGGAAGGACCTCTAAAAGACCTGCTTATTCAAGGAATTATTGGAGGAGTTGGGGGAGTAATTGTTTTTTTGCCCAACATACTTATTTTGTTTCTGTTCATCGCTTTTCTGGAAGACACAGGCTATCTGTCCCGAGTGGCTTTTATAATGGATCGGGTAATGCATCCTATTGGTTTGCATGGTAAATCGTTCATACCGCTTATTATGGGGTTTGGTTGCAATGTGCCTGCTGTCATGGCAACCCGCACTATTGAAAACCGGAACGACAGGTTGCTTACTATGCTTATCAATCCGTTTATGTCGTGCAGTGCCCGTTTACCTGTGTATATTTTATTGATAGGTTTGTTTTTCCCTCATTATGCTGGTTGGGTTTTATTCGCTCTATACCTGTTGGGTATCTTTCTTGCAGTTATTACAGCATTAATTCTTAAAGGAATATTCTTTAAGGGAAAAGGAGCTCCTTTTGTAATGGAACTGCCTCCATACCGGATGCCTACTACCCGTGCCCTTTTAAAACATATGTGGAACAGGGCTGGGCAGTATCTGAAAAAAATGGGGACAGTTATTCTTGTTGCCTCCATTTTGATATGGGCATTGAGTAATTTTCCAAAGCCATCTGTTTACAGGAAAGACCATGCGGCTCAGACTGAAAAAATGAGGATGGAGAAGCTTCATCAGGTTAGCCAGAATATTCCGGAGGAGTTTCTTCAGAAGACGGATAAGCAGCACAACGAGATTAGTAATGAACTTCTTGTAGATAATCAGGAGTTTAGTATTATTGGCAGGGCAGGCAAATGGATTGAACCGGTTCTTGTTCCCCTGGGTTTTGACTGGAGGATAGGGGTATGCCTGATGAGTGGGGTGGTAGCCAAAGAGGTCATAGTTAGTACGATGGGAGTTTTGTTTGCCGTTGACGTTACTGATAGCAAAGCATCATTAAACGAAAAGTTAAAGGAAGTAGTATGGACTGAGGGACCACATGCAGGGCAACCCTTGTTTACCCCTCTTACAGCACTAACTTTAATGGTATTTGTTCTGATCTACTTCCCTTGTGTTGCTACGGTAGCAGCGATCCGAAATGAATCAGGAAGCTGGAAATGGGCAGCATTTTCTGTAGCTTATACTACCATTCTTGCATGGTTAGTGGCTTATTTAGTTCATCTGGTTGGACAGTTTTTTATTTAAAAAAAATCTAAATTACTATGATGGTTCAGAATATACTTGCCCTACTAATTGTCCTGGCAGCAGCTGGATATACGATATTTCAGATCATCAGGGTGTGGACTGCCCCTCCGGAAAAGCAAGGATGTATTTCATGCGGCTTTGCGGGTTCCTGCAAACAGCCTAAGAAAAAAGACGAACGAAGAAAATATCTTTTTCCGGCATCGGATAATCATTGATAGGATATTCTTTGGAAGGTATATTGTTTATTTTGTCTGTTTTAGCGACTTTTGATTTTTAGGTCACAAATTCATTTTGTTTTATGGCTGACTGGTTTCTTGCGATTCTGGGTATTGTCTTTATTCTGACAGGCATTGCTGGTTGTATTCTTCCTGTTATTCCAGGCCCCCCGTTGAGCTGGGCAGGTCTGCTTCTGTTGCATTGGACCCGATTTGCTCAGTTCAGTGCAACTTTTCTTCTTGTCATGGCATGCCTTGCAATAGCAGTTACGGTTCTTGATTATGTCATACCGGTTTGGGGTACCAAAAAGTTTGGCGGCAGTAAGGCTGGTATGTGGGGAGCTACCATCGGTATTTTTGCCGGAATTTTTTTCTTTCCTCCCGTTGGAATCATTATTGGTCCATTTATAGGTGCAGTACTAGGAGAAATAATTGCCGGAAAAGAATCCGGATCGGCATTGAAAGCCGGACTTGGTTCTTTTGTTGGTTTTCTTCTCAGTACGGGTCTGAAGCTGGGTGTCAGCCTTACAATGGCGTATTATTTTTTCCGCGATCTTATCCTCTAAGGGTGGCGACCATCACGGCCTTTATGGTATGAACACGGTTTTCGGCTTCATCCCAGACGATGGAGGCTGGTGATTCAAACACTTCGTCGGTAACTTCCATCGATTCGAGTCCGAATTTGCGATAAATCTGTTCTCCCACTTTTGTTTCGCGGTTGTGAAACGCCGGCAGACAGTGGAGAAATTTTACTTTCGGGTTTCCGGTTAGTTCCAGTACCTTTTTGTTCACCTGGTAGGGTGAAAGCAGTTTTATTCTTTCTTCCCATACGCTTTCGGACTCGCCCATTGAAACCCACACGTCGGTATAAAGGAAGTCCGCTCCTTTTACAGCTTTTTCCAGATCTTCAGTGATAGTAATGCGTGCCCCTGTTTCTTTTGCAATTTCCATGCACGTTTTCTGAAGCTCCTCTGATTGCTGGCATGCTTTTGGGGCAGCAGACCTGAAATCCATGCCCATTTTTGTACAGCCTACCAGAAGTGAATTTCCCATATTGTTGCGGGCATCTCCCAAGTAGCAGAAAGATACCTGATTCAGAGGCTTGTCAATATGTTCCATTATAGTTAAAAGATCGGCCAGTACCTGGGTCGGGTGAAATTCATTGGTAAGACCGTTCCATACAGGAACCCCGGCATAACGAGCCAGTGTTTCTACAATTTCCTGGCCATAACCGCGATACTCAATACCGTCATACATTCTTCCAAGAACCCGCGCTGTATCTTTCATCGATTCCTTATGCCCAATTTGTGAAGAAACGGGATCTATGTAAGTAACATGGGCGCCCTGATCGTGAGCAGCAACTTCAAATGCACATCGTGTGCGCGTTGAAGTTTTTTCAAATATTAGAGCTATGTTTTTTCCTTTCAGCAGAGGCTTCTCTAAACCGGCATATTTCGCTTTCTTGAGGTCTGAAGCCAGTTGCAGTAAATAATGAATCTCTTCGGGAGTAAAGTCGAGCAGTTTAAGAAAACTGCGATTCTTAAGATTAAATGGCATATGGTAATAATTTTATGTTATAAAACATGAATTGGCGAAATTAGATAAAATAGTTCAATCCTCATAATGCATTGTAATTTTGGTACCGTAACGTTTGTCTTCCAGCTTGAATGCCTCAGTAATTACTGCTTTTCGTCCTCCCTGTTTAATAAAGTTCAGGCATGCCTTGATTTTTGGAGCCATGTTGCCTTCACCGAACATTCCTTTGGCAAGGTATTTTTCTGTATCGGCTAAATCGAGGAATTCGATGGCTTTTTCATCTGGCTGGCGGTAATTGATATACACGTACGGCACGTCGGTGAGTATATAGAATTCGCTGGCACGTATGCTTGTAGCCAGAAGGGATGAAGCCAGATCCTTGTCGATAACCACTTCGGCCGGACGAACATCGCCTTTTTCGTCGAGGTAAACCGGCACTCCGCCTCCTCCTGCAGCAATTACTATAGTGCCCTGTCGAGCCATATATTCAATAACTCCTGAATTCATAATTTTTAAAGGTTCAGGTGATGGAACCACCCGCCTGAAGCCATTACCGGTTTTCATTTCTTCTTTGAAAATCCAACCTTTTTCTTTGGAAAGGCGTTCTGCTTCTTCATATGTACATAGCTTTCCTATGCGTTTGGTTGGGTTATTGAAAGCCGGGTCATTTTTGTCGACCATTGTTAAGGTTACCAGGGTAACTATTTCGCGGTGAAGATTATGCTTGTTAAGGACATTGCGAAGCATGCGTTCAATCATGTATCCGATTCCCCCCTGGGAATCAGCAACGCAAATATCTACCGGCATCTGAGGAATTCCGTACATAGCTTCTCCTGCATCATTTCTTAGAAGGATGTTCCCTACCTGAGGCCCGTTACCATGGGTGATTACAAGCTGATATCCCTGCCGGATCAAAAAAACAAGATTCTCAAGCGTCCTGATAGTATTATCTTCCTGTTCATCAATCGTCCCGGCCTGATCACCGCGCTGAATGGCATTTCCTCCTAATGCAACAACTGCCAGCTGGCTCATAGTGAATCGTTTTTATTCGCCAAAGCTAATGAAATGCCATTTGCAACACATGTGCAGGAAATTGTTGTGCAACACATCCGAGAAAAGATATTCCTTTCAGGAAAAATTCAAAAACTTCGATTTACAACATATTCTTATTTTGTATTTGTCAAACAGAATTCCGGGATATTTATGCCTTCGTTGAAAGAGAATCATTACATTTACTACCTGAAACGGAATATCAATTCCGGAATTTTTATCAGTTGAGCATTAAAATGCAAGTGAATGGCTGATTTTTTTTTTAATAAGTTGCGAGGATTATAAGATATGCGATTTGTATCTGGTCAAGTTGATTTATTCTTAAAGAACCGAACCCTCATTGTTTTATGTATCATTCTTATCCTGGTTTTGCAGTATTCCTGCAAACCGAAAGTCGGGAAAGAGAAGATTATTGAAGGAGAAATCATTTACAATATTGTATACTTTGAAAACACAATGACGTCCGTATCTTCATCACTATTACCAAAGAAAATGGTGAGGAAATTCAGAAAGGATATGGTGAGCAGTTCAATGGAAGGATTCTTCGGAATGTTTATGATTACCAATATTTCTGATTTACGGAACAATACAAATACTACTCTTCTTCGCGTAATGGACAACAGGTTCAGGTATACGGCACCTCCTGGGGATTATGGATGCTGTTTTAATCCATATGAGGGTATGAAGATTATCTTTTGTCCGGAGCAGAAGTTCATTGCAGGTTTTGAATGTTCAAGGGCCCTTGTTACTTATGGGAACTATCCTGCCGATTCAGTTGAAATATGGTATTCATCCGAAATTGGACCTGCCTTTCCCAATAGGTTAACACCTTTTGAACCTGTAGATGGAATGCTGATGGAGTTCAATCTGGAACTACAAAAGCTGAAAATGCATTTTATTGCTGACGAAGTGAGAAAAAGGAGCATGCCTCGTTCAGCATTTTCAATAAGAGGAGATTTTGTCCCCACTACAAGGATCCGCATGGAAAAAATTATATCAGCTTTGATGGAATAGAAATTTTGGTTGTTCCGTTTAATCAAATTCTTTATTCATGTTAACCTGACAAATAGAAATTGTGTTCTATTTTTGACGTAGTTATTTCATAACAAAATTGATTTGTACCTTTGATCCCGGTTAAAAATTGAGGTTGACACTGGGAAATGATTGAAACTATTACTGTTACGTTTATAGGGTTTTAAAAGGTAAGGTGGCAGGTTATTTTATAATCATCATGAAAAAGAAATCGGAAAAAAGGAAAATTGATGAGCGTTGGAAGGTTGCATTGGGGCTGTTATCAACGGGTATCTCCATATTTGTGTTTACTGCTTTCATCTCGTATTTATTTAGCTGGAAGGCCGATCAAAGTTTTGAATGGCAAATGGTATTCAGTGGACCGGATGTAACAGTGGAGAATTGGGCAGGGAAAGCCGGGGCCTGGCTGGCGGCTTTGATGATGAATAAATGGTTTGGCATCGCTTCGTTTGGTTTTCCTTTTCTTTTGTTTATAGCAGGAGTTCGTTTACTTGGTGTACGCCTGATACCCCTTTGGAAAACTTTTCAGATTACTCTGGTTGCAATAATTCTTTTGTCAGTAACCTTGGGATATTTCTCGGGCAGTAATCCAGTTTTTCTGGGAAGCGGACCAGGAGGCGCATACGGCTGGTTTATCAGCCGGTGGTTAATTGCTTTTCTGGGGATGCTGGGCACAGGAATTCTACTTTTGATACTTAACAGTGTATTTATATTTTTTACCATCCCGGGCACATTTGCATGGTTTATGTCGTTGTTCCGCCCAAAACCGGTGGAAGAATCCCTTCTGGAAGGGAGTGCTGGTGAAACGGTGACGAAAACAGCCGAAGATGTTACAAAGCAGATTGAGGGGAATGCAGTTAGTGTACTATTTGAAAAACCATCAAAGGAAGAACGAACAGAATCTAATGGAAATGCTACTCTGGTTTATTCAGCACCTTCTGACACCAATGATGAAGTTGAACTTGTGATTGAAAAAGGGGGTAATGGGGTATCAGATTTTGTTGCCGTTGAATCGGAAAACCTTGTAATTAATGATCCCTTCGACCCGAGAGCAGAACTTTCGGGGTATCGGTTTCCTGACCTGGGTCTGTTAGATGATCATAAATCGGAAAACAGCCAGGTTAGCAATGATGAACTGATCAGGAACAAGGAGAAGATTGTTGAGACTTTACGAAATTATAAGATTGAGATTGATCAGATTAAAGCAACCATTGGACCAACTGTTACTTTGTATGAAATTGTTCCGGCAGCCGGAATCAGAATCTCGCGGATTAAAAACCTGGAAGATGATATAGCATTGAGTCTCGCTGCTCTTGGTATACGGATTATTGCACCAATTCCCGGCCGGGGTACTATTGGAATTGAAGTTCCAAATCAGCAGCCTGAAATTGTCTCGATGAAGTCGATTCTGGCCAGCCGGAAATTCCAGGAATCAGGGGCTGAACTGGCCATCGCACTTGGAAAGACCATCTCCAATGAAACCTTTGTGCTCGATCTCGCTAAAATGCCTCATTTGTTGGTTGCCGGAGCGACTGGTCAGGGAAAGTCTGTAGGCTTGAATGCTATCATTACATCTCTGCTTTATAAAAAACATCCGGCTGAAATCAAATTTGTACTTGTTGATCCGAAGAAAGTTGAGTTGACTCCTTATGCCCGGCTTGAGAAACATTTCCTGGCTCAGTTACCTGATGCGGAAGAACCGATTCTTACAGACACTCAGAAGGTCATTAATACGCTTCACTCGCTGACTATTGAAATGGAAGCGAGGTATGACCTGCTGAAGCTAGCCAATGTAAGGAATATCAAAGAGTATAATGCAAAATTTCTGGCCCGAAGGCTTAGCCCGGAAAAGGGGCACAGGTACCTGCCCTATATTGTACTGATCATTGATGAATTTGCCGATTTGATTATGACGGCTGGCCGTGAAATTGAAACACCTCTGGCCAGGCTTGCCCAATTGGCAAGGGCGATCGGGATCCACCTGATTATAGCTACCCAGCGGCCATCGACCAATATTATTACCGGAATTATTAAAGCTAATTTCCCGGCCAGAATTGCATTTAAGGTTTCCTCCATGATTGATTCACGGACCATCCTCGATACTCCGGGAGCGAACCAGCTTGTAGGGCGGGGAGATATGCTCGTCTCAGCAGGCGGAGATATGATCAGAGTTCAGTGTGCATTTATAGATACAGCAGAAACAGAACGTCTTTGTGAATTTATTGGTTCCCAGCAAGGATACCCGGCTCCATTTTTCCTTCCAGAGTATCATAGTGAGGAGGAAGGGGAGGATGCAGGTCCCGTAGACCTGAGCCATCGGGACAGCCTCTTCGAAGAAGCTGCTCATCTGGTTGTCTTGCATCAGATGGGTTCAACTTCTTTGATTCAGAGACGTTTCTCTATTGGTTATAACCGGGCAGGCCGGATCATGGATCAACTTGAAGCAGCCGGTATTGTCGGCCCGAACGAGGGCAGTAAAGCCAGAAGAGTTCTAATTGCCGATGAAAATACTTTGGAACAGATTTTGCGAAGTCTGGGATAAGGAGGTTTTATGAACAGCACGTCCACTAAGATGTTTTTGTTTGCGCTTTTAATTCCTGTTGCCGTTTCAGCTCAGCAGGATCCAAAAGCACAGGAAATTCTTAAAAAACTTTCAGAATTTGCCCGCTCATCGGAAGTAATTTATGTCCGATACGACTATTCTTTTAAAAACATTCAAACCAAAGAGAGTTTTTCGGCCAACGGTGAGGCTTGGATAAAAAAAGACAAGTTCAAAATTCTTGTATCTCAGAAAAATGCCGAAATATATTATGACGGAGAAGTAATGTGGACATATATTCCTTCTCTTAAGGAAGTGAATATCTCTGTTCCTGATACATCATCCGATGAATTTTTCATCAATAATCCGGTCGAACTTTTTACATATTATGAGAAAGAGTATAAAACCCGGTATCTTGGTGATGTTAATGGCACCAGTGATTGCAGGATAGATTTGTATCCGGTTGACCTGAAAAAACCATATTACCGTATCCGGCTCAACATAAATAAAACAACAAACCAACTTACCGAAGCGGAAGCGGCAGGGAAAAACGGTGAGACGTATTTAGTGAAACTCAAAGAAGTCCGATCTGAAAAAAATCTTCCGGATTCATTTTTTACGTTTGACCGGAAGAAACATCCCGAAGTAGAGGTTATTGATCTACGTTTTTGAAAGCGATAATGCCAAATTGTTCATTTCCGGCAGGAATTTATTCCGGCAGCTGGTAAAGTTGAGGGCACAATCATATTCATTCATTGAGTAAATCAAAGATTATTAAGATAGTTGTTGTTTTCTTATTGGCATTGTGCAGGATTTAAATCTTCTAAACACGTTACGACAAACGTCCACATAGTGTTTTAGTCCACGCACTCTGCATGCAGGTAATCCGGATCCGGGCTAAAGAGGTTTTTTAGGGTAGGCGATCCGGGCATGATAAATATTCTGCAGGCGCTGGATAAATACATTTTTTATTGTAGTGATGTCTTTAAAGGTAAGATCTGCATTGTTAAACTGTTCTTCATTCAATTGCTGATCAATAATTTCATTAACGAGGGTGGTAAGAGAAGATTCATCCACTTTTGCAAGGCTTCTAGAGGCTGCTTCTACAGCATCTGCCATCATTACAACAGCTGTCTCCTTTGAAAAAGGGCGAGGTCCTGGATAACGGAATAATTTCTCGGAATTGCTTTCTTCTTTGTTGTTTTCCAGCCACTTATAGTAAAAATAACGTGCGAGTGTAGTACCGTGATGGGTCGAGATAAAATCTGATATCTGTTCAGGAAGGCCATTTTTCTTTGCCAGCAGAAGACCATTCTCGACGTGATTAATAACAATTTTTGCACTTTCAGCTGGATCGAAATGTTCATGGATATTGGAGCCAGGCATCTGGTTTTCAATAAAATAAAGCGGGTTCTCCATTTTTCCGATATCATGATATAATGCGCCGGTGCGCACCAGAAGCACATTTCCGCCAAGATGACGGACAGCGTCTTCGGCCAGATTTGCCACCTGAAGTGAATGCTGAAAGGTGCCGGGAGCCAGTTCTGCCAGTTGACGTAACAGGGGTTGATTGGTGTCAGAAAGTTCGGTGAGTGAAGCATCAGAAAGAAATCCAAACGTCTTTTCAAAAATGAACATAAGGGGATATGCGGAGAGAAGTAGCAAGCTGTTTCCGACAAACCAGAAAAGTTCAGTCCATGATTCTGAGGTCCAGCGTCCTTCTTCCAGAAGACTGATGCCTGCATAGACAGCTGTATAAGCCAGGAGGACAAGGACGGAAGTTATAAACAGTTTGCCGCGGCGGTATTGGTTAGAAAGTGAGAATATAGCAACAATGCCTGCAACAAAGTTCATGAAAACAAATTCGAAGGCATTAGGAACCCAGAAAGCCGTTATATATAAAGTTGTGATCAGGATGAATAATGCTATACGGCTGTCATAGAATGTTTTTACGATAATTGCAATCAGTGCAAACGGTATTACATACACGCTCAGTTGGGAATAATTAATCACCAGCCTGGTTAGTGCACTCATAAAAAGAATAATGAATAGGATAAACAGGGTTTTTAGCTGATTGCTGAACACTTCCTTACGGAAAGACTGCAGAAACAAAAAAATCATCAGAACCGAGATAATACTTAATATGAACTGCCCTAAAAGGAGCAGGATCTTGTGTCCGGCAAATCCCATCCTCTGATTGTATTCTATTCGCAGGGATTCTAAAATTCTGAATTTTTCATCACTAACAATTTCTCCCTTTGAAATGATCCGTTCACCCTCAAGCACCATCCCTTCAGTAAGTGAGATGTTGGAAACCAGACTTTTTCTCTCAAGCTCTGTCTTTCTCGCATCATAAAATAAATTGCCTGATATATATTCATTAAGGTTCATCAGGTGCAACAATAGTTCGATCTGGTCAGTGCTGTATGCTTTCAGTCCTGGTAGTTCCTTAACTGAACCAATAAGAAAATGGTAAGCTGAGACTTCGGTGTATAAGTTGTTAGATGCTACCTGTGAAGAAACGTTGTTGCGGATTAACTGAATGAAATGACTTTGTTTATATTGATTCTTGTTCCATTCCACGCTGGACATGATTCCTTGATTATACAACGATTTGAGCGAATGAAGCACTGCTCCCCGAAAATCGTTTTCCTGTAATAAAAGTTCTTGTTTCAGATAGTATGGAATTAGTTTCTCTTCGGCCATTTTTGTAATTGCCAGATGATATATTTTTGTAAACGAAGAGTCAAGTCGAGCAGATTGCTGGTAAGCAATAGTGGTATCTAATTGAAAATAAGGAGAAAATGATTTTAGTATGCTGTCTCGTTCCTGTTCAATTTCCTGTTGGGTTTTATAAATTGGAAAATCGAATGGTGCAATTAACGTCTCGTGCAACCATGGTCTTCCTTTTTGGTATTCATATTTGAATTTGCCTTCCGACGGAAAAAGAAAAAACAAAATAACTGCAGCAGACAGGTATATAAAAATACGTTTGAGCGATTCTTTTTGTTGTTTTGTAATCTTCTTCACAAGGCACAGGTATAGTAAGATCCCGGGGATTTTCGTAACATTGTTAATGCAAAAATACAATAAAAGTTGAGTAGTGAGAGAAAATATGGTATATGCACGGTAAGTTGCCTCCCCTTGCGTGCAGCACCTGCTGAGAAATCAGAGATGGTGAGTATGTTTCTTTTTGGAGAATTATATGAAATATTAGGGTTGAAGCAGGGATGGTATCATGTTGCTGGTGAATATGACGGATACCGTGGTTATATTTCCAGTTCGATGGTTCATTTCATTGCAAGTGAAGAATACCAATATCTTGCCGGTGAGAGCAGAACACTGATTATGCCTGTTTTCTTATTTCCGGAAGAGTATCCGGATTATTCTTTTATGATATTACCCGGGAGCTCATTGCCAATCTTTTCGGGTAATTCATTTATTCTGGGAGGCATGAAATTTAAGATAAACGGACCACTGGTAATTAATAGCGGAACGTTAAATCCGCTTGTTCAGGTTATACAGACTGCCATGCAGTTTCTCAATGCACCCTATTTGTGGGGTGGAAGATCGCTTTTTGGAATTGATTGTTCGGGTTTTGTGCAGGTTGTATATAAAACAGCGGGAATCAGGCTTCCGCGGGACGCCAGACAGCAGGCATGCATAGGGAAAGACATTTCACTGAACGAGGCCAGAGCCGGCGACATTGCTTTTTTCGGTCCCGATCAGGAAAAGATAACCCACACCGGAATTTTTCTGGATGACAGCCGGATTATCCATGCTTCCGGAAAAGTTCGGATCGATTCCATTAATGGAGAAGGGATCTTTTCTTCTGAGAGAAAACAAATCACTCATACCTTGCAAATGATTAAAAGAGTGATTATCTGACTTTTTCATATTCTGTCACTATGAATAAATATATTGTTTCGTCCTTTGTGAGACGATTAGGTTTAATTAAGGTAGCTGATTATTTCCGATTCTTTATTTATTATGCCAAAACCTTCCGATCTCGTCGGTCATTTTACAGGAATAATCCCGGAGTTCAGCTGCCTCCGGCCTATTTCATTTACGAAACGTTTAATCTGAATTATGAAAGCTTCTATATAAAGAGCCGGGATACTGCACAATGGCTTATTTCAAACATTGCCGCATTTGAACCGTTTGACGGGAAGAAAATTCTGGAGTGGGGATGCGGCCCCGGGCGTGTAATACGGCATTTGCCTGATCTTCTGCCTTCTTCCTGCCAGTTTTATGCAACCGATTATAACCCGAAATATATCGCATGGTGCAGGAAAAACCTGAATAATATTGCCTTCCATACAAATGATCTGGAACCACCCTTGCCCTTTCCGGAGGGATTTTTTGATATAATCTATTCTATTTCGGTTTTTACCCATTTGTCGTTGCGAAGCCATTATACATGGTTTGCTGAGCTAGAGAGAGTTATAAAGAATGGTGGCATTCTTTTTTTTACAGTACATGGAGAAGTTTTTAAAGAAAAGCTCACTGATAGTGAGAAAAAGTTGTTTGATCGCGGAGAACCAGTAATAAAAGCCGGAACGAAGGAAGGCCATCGCACTTTTGCAGCTTTCCAGCCTCCTTCATTTATCAGGCAACTGGTGAAAGATCATCAGATTCTTGTCCATAAACCTGGGGTAATAGAGAACGGTATTCCCCGACAGGACTTATGGATAGTGAGAATTGTTAAGAAAAACGGATAAAATTTCTGAGGATCCTGTATTTTTGTCCGCTGAATTTTTATACATGGAAGGATACCTGCCAGACATATCAGCTGAAGAAATTAAAAAACTTCCTCTGGAAATGTTCAGGGGAGATGTGTTTGTTGTATCAGATTACGGGGATTTTCAAAGGGCTATTGCTATGGTGAACCGTGAAGCTGTTCTTGGTTTTGATACAGAAACAAAACCATCCTTCAAAAAAGGCTGGCGAAATAAGGTTTCTCTTCTGCAGCTTGCTACTGAAAGAAAAGCCTGGCTTTTCCGGCTGTCACGGATTGGTTTTCCTCCCGAGTTGGTTGAGGTTCTGGAGAATCCTAATATCATAAAAATAGGACTGGCATTACGGGATGATCTTCATTCACTGCATACACTCCGACCTTTTAAGCCTCAAAACATGATTGACCTGCAAAAAATCGTGGCGCAATATGGAATAACGGCTCAGGGTCTAAGGAAGCTGGCGGCAATTGTATTGGGCGTCAGAATTTCCAAATCACAGCAGGTAACTAACTGGGAAAATCCGATTCTTTCCGAATCTCAAGTACTTTATGCAGCAACCGACGCATGGGTTTGTTATGCCATCTGGAAAAAACTGAACGGCAACGTTGCGAATAACTAAACTTAATTTTCCATGACAAAACATCCCAAAATTATTTTAAAATCAGGAAAGGATGCCTCCCTGCTCAGGTTTCATCCTTGGGTGTTTTCAGGTGCAATTAAGAAAATGTACGGAACATTGACGGAAGGGCAAATTGTTGAGGTTTATGACAATAAAGATAATTTTTTGGGAATAGGGCATTATCAATCTGGAACAATTGCTGTCAGAATATTATCATTCATCCCTGCAGAATTTGACAAAAGCTTTTTTATCGATAAAATCAAACGTGCCTGGAAAATACGGAATAACCTTGGTCTGACAGACAATGATACTACCACAATGTTTCGGCTTGTGCATGGTGAAGGAGACGGACTGCCCGGCTTAATTGCGGATGTGTATGATCGTACGCTTGTATTGCAAATGCATTCTGCCGGAATGTATCTGATTCGCCGGCTTCTTGCAGATGCATTTAAGGAAGTGCTGGGAGGCCGTATTTCGGCAATATATGATAAAAGCGAATCTACGCTTCCTTATCATCTCTCGTTTAAAGAGAAAGATGGATTCATTGAAGGCTCATTGGATGAATGCATTGCGCTGGAATCGGGTAATAAATTTCTTGTAGATATTACCGGGGGGCAAAAAACTGGTTTTTTTCTTGACCAGCGAGAGAACAGGCAGTTAGCAGGTGGTCTTGCCAGGGGAAAAAATGTATTGAATCTTTTTGGCTATACGGGTGGTTTTTCGGTGTATGCCATGAAAGGTGGGGCGAATATGGTTCATACTGTTGATAGTTCGCGTCAAGCTATTGAACTGGCAATCAGAAACGTGGAACTAAATTTCGGGAAAGATTCAAGGCATGTCGGTATAGTAGCTGATGCTTTTGAATATCTTGGATCGGCTGGTAACCAATATGATATGATTATTCTCGACCCTCCGGCTTTTGCAAAGCACAATGAAGTGCTTCATAATGCTCTTCAGGGATATAAGCGTTTGAATGCAAAAGCCATTTCTGTTATTAAGCCGGGAGGTATTCTATTTACCTTTTCCTGCTCACAGGTTGTGACGAGAGATGCTTTCCGAAAAACGGTTTTTACAGCAGCAGCTATTAGTAAACGACAGGTCCGAATTCTATATCAGCTGAGCCAGCCTCCTGATCACCCAGTCAATATTTATCACCCTGAAGGAGAATATCTTAAGGGACTTGTGCTGGCAGTGGAATAAAAGAGTACATCTGAACAGTCTAATTTTTTATTTGTTGTTAATAGTATATAGTGGATGTTATGGTATTATCGAGAAAATAAACCACCTTTGCACCACTTTTAAGCTCATTTATACCGATGGAAAATTATTCAAAATTAACATATCTTAATGGCAAGGGGCTGTACTATTCTTTTCTTGCAGGAGCGCGAAACATTCTGGACGGGCAGGGAGAACTCAACAAGATCAATGTTTTTCCCGTTCCGGATGCGGACACGGGTAGCAATATGGCATCAACTCTCAGAACCATTATTGAAAGTATTTCGCCCGCTTCATCGTATAAGCAAACGGCTGATGCTATAGCAGCTGCTGCCCTTGTAGGAGCCAGAGGCAATTCCGGAGTTATTTTTGCTCAGTTCCTTTATGGAATGAGTAACGAAACAAGGGATGTTGAAGAAATTTCACTGCAGGCTTTTGCTGAATCAGTTAAACGCTCGGTGCAATACATGTACGAAGCTGTCGCTAATCCGGTAGAAGGCACCATGTTGAGTGTGATTAGAGACTGGGCTGATTATATTTATAATAACCATAGTTACTTTGATGATTTTAAAAAACTGATCGCTTCTTCGATGGATGTGGCCCGCGAGTCGCTGGTTTCTACTGCACTGCGCATGCGTCAGTTAACCCATGTAAATGTTGTGGATGCGGGTGCAAAAGGATTTGTAATGTTTCTGGAAGGAATCCTCGAGTTCATCAAAACTGGGAATTTCAGGTCATTGCGTTCTTTGCTGGAGATCGATTCGGTTGTTTTGCCTGCCAATTCTGACGATCATGGTTCATTAACCTATCGTTATTGTACTGAAGCTCTCATAAAAGGAGAGTCGCTTGACAAAAACAAACTGAGAGAAATTGTCAGAGGTTTTGGCGACAGCATGGTTATTGCCGGTTCTTCGAAAACACTCCGTTTGCATATTCATACCGACGACCCGCAGAAGCTGTTTGAAGAGCTCCGTTCTTTTGGTACTTTGACGTTTCAGAAAGCGGATGATATGCAGAAACAATATGAGATTGCCCATCACCGTAAATGGAATATTGCTCTGGTTACCGATTCATCCTGCGACCTGCCACAGGATCTGATCGATTCCTACCAGATTCATCTGGTACCTATCAATCTTTTTTTTGGCGAAAATCATTACCTGGACAAAGTTACCATTCATCCAGAACAATTTTATCGTATGCTGCATCTTGAGGAAAATTTCCCAAAGTCAGCCCAGCCCAATGACAAGACTTTCGAGAACCTATACTCCCATCTTGCCAGCCATTATGATAGTATTATTGCAGTTCATCTGGTCGGGAAACTGAGTGGAACATTACGCAGTTCTCAGATGGCAGCCGAAAGGATAAGCAAGGAGACCGGGAAGAAAATTTCTGTTTTCGATTCACGGAATGTTTCTGGCGGACTTGGTTTGATTGTTCTGAAGATTGCCAGATCCATTGAAGAAGGGAAAGAGCATGATGAAATTGCTGCTCAAATACCACAGTGGGTTGATAAAACACAACTTCTGGTTAGTGTTAAAACTCTTAAATATCTCGTCAGGGGCGGTAGGGTGAGCAAAATGAAAGGATTTTTGGCAAACCTTCTGCACATGCACCCAATAATATCTTTTGATAAAGAAGGGAAAACTTATATGTTGGGAAAGACATTTACCATGAAAAGCAATATGCAGAGGGTTATTCAAATGGCAGGGGATGAATTTTCAAGAAAGGAACTTGATGAATATATGGTTCTGCACGCACATTGTGAAAAGGAAGCACGTTGGATGGCTGATCAGATGATTGAAGTAACAGGAAGAGATCCATTGGCCGTTCTGGATATTTCCCCGGTTATTGGTGTTCATGCCGGACCTGGTTCCCTGGCAGTTGCTTTCATGGTAAAATAATACACTCCTGTCAAAGGAATTCATTGCTCTGTCAATCAATATTATACCAGAATATCTTTTTTCATAACTTTAATTGGGATTCGAACCCCAACTTATGAATAAAGCCTTCCATTGTTTTTTCGTTTTAGCTAGTTCGGTCTTAGTTTTGCTGGTTTGCTCTTGCAGCCACAATTCAATGCAACCACCGGTAGCACAGAAAAAACCTTTTATGTTTCATGAACATGGTTATACCCGAACGGATGAATATTTCTGGCTAAAAGACAGGGATAATCCTGAGGTTATAGCTTACCTTGAAGCTGAAAATGCCTATACCGGATTCTGGTTTAAGCCTCTGGAGAAACTAAAAATGAAACTTTACGGAGAAATCATTTCGCGAGTGCCCAGAAACGATACAAGTGTACCATATCAGCTTCATGGATATACATATTATCAACGTTTTATGGAGGATAATGAATATCCGGTTTATTGCCGGAAAAAGAATGTTCAAGATGCAGGGGAGGAGATCATTCTGGATGTAAACGAACTTGCTCGCGGACATAAATATTATTCAGTATCAGGATTGGCAATAAGTCCAGATACACGTTTGCTGGTTTATGGCGTTGATACTCTTGGAGGGCGCAGTTATATACTGTATATTAAAGATTTGTTCAATGGGAAAAATCTTTCGGAAGTAATTTCTGGCACCAATGGATTTGCTGCATGGGCTTCTGATAGCAAGACCCTTTTTTACGGTGCCATTGATTCAGTTACAGTTCGCTCCAGCCGTATAATGCGCCATTCTTTGGGGAGTCCGGTTTCATCTGATCAATTAGTATATGAGGAGAAAGATCCAATCTTTAATACATTTGTATATACTTCAAAATCGGAAGAATATATTGTTATAGGTTCGGTTTCAAAAACTACAAGTGAATATCGTCTGCTTCCTTCAAATAGGCCAGAGGGAGATTTTCGATTATTTACCCCCCGTATTCAAGGTGTGGAATACGACATTGAACCGGTTGGCAATGTTTGTTTTATCCGAACAAATTATAAAGCGGAGAATTTCTGTCTTATGCAATCAACATTACCCGGTAACCCTCCTGAAAAATGGAAAATACTGGTACCTGGGAATGACTCAGTTCTTCTTGAAGGATTTGAAATTTTCGATAGGTATCTGGTTTTGCAAGAAAGGAACAAAGGTCTGGTAAGGTTTCGTTATGCTCCATTGAATATTATGGAATTTCGTGAAATTCCCCTTGATGATGAGGCTTACTCTGCATCGCTTTTTTCGAATTTTCAGCTGGATACTAAACGGGTTCGGTATACCTATTCGTCCCTGGCAACACCTACAACGGTCTATGAGTTTGATATGGAAACCGGTCAGAGGTTTATGCTGAAGCAGGACAAGGTGTATGGAACATTTGATCCTTCGGATTACATAGTTGAACGTATGTATGTTCCGACAAAAGACAACCGCATGATTCCTCTGTCTCTTGTTTACAGGAAAAACAAAAAGACAGAAAATATGCCCCTCCTTCTATATGCCTATGGTGCCTATGGTACTTCAATAGAGCCTGACTTTCAGTATCAACGGCTGAGTTTACTTGACAGAGGGTTTGTTTATGCCATAGCTCATGTACGGGGAGGCGAAGAGATGGGGCGAAGCTGGTATGAGGAAGGAAAACTGCTTCAGAAAAAAAACACATTCACTGATTTCATTCGTTGTGCCGAATTTTTGATTGAAAAAGGATATACAAGTGCTGATAGACTTTTTGCTCAGGGACGAAGTGCTGGTGGATTGCTGATGGGAGCGGTGGTCAATATGCGACCTGATTTGTTTAAGGGAGTTCTTGCAGGGGTTCCTTTTGTAGATGTTCTTACCGATATGCTTGATGAATCATTGCCTCTTACGACTTCTGAATATGAAGAATGGGGTGATCCACGTATAAAAGAATATTACGACTACATACGCTCCTACTCACCTTATGATAATGTCAGAGCGGCCAATTATCCCGCCCTTTTTGTAACAGCAGGATTATATGATACACAGGTTTCATACTGGGAACCGGCTAAATGGGTAGCACGACTGAGAACTATGAAAAAAGGTACTAATCCGATTCTCTTTTATTGTAACCTGGATGCGGGCCATTCGGGAAGTTCCGGGCGCTATGAGAAGTACAAGCTGACAGCTATGGAATATGCCTTCCTTCTAAAATTATCAGGAATAGATAATTAATGATCTGGTATTCTATGATCATATTCTCTATTCTGTGATTAGCACCTGGTTATTTTCGGGCACTAACGACAGCAGAAATAAGAATCAAGACAGCACCTGCAATAAAAATTATCCATGGAAATTGTGCAGGAATGTATTGCAAGCTTAAATCATACAGCGCCTTGTGGGAAGGTAGTGACCACAATTCTTTCAGACTATAATGTTTCAGAATGAACCTGGAATAATCTGTTATGAAGGAAATAAAAACTATACCGGCACCAATGTACAAAAGTGTTTGTGCCTGCCGCGGAAAACGATAGTTTTCCCTGCTGTTGGACTTTTTCAATATAATCTGAGCATGAAGGATCATAAGGAGCGAGATTATAACCGGGGCGACTACAGGCCCTGTCCATGTAATAGGGATCAGGAAAAGAATATCCCAGGTTAATAGCGAATCAGGCCAGTTAAGCAACAATTTAAGGAATATGTAATAAAATATATCCCATAAGGCAAAACTGTATAGAAACCATGCAAACCGTTCAATAAGTCTATTCCCGGCAATAAATGCTATACCGGCCAGCATGATGAGTGTGGCAGCTTCTCTGAATAGCTCTGTAACAGCTAATTTCTCAGGTATCGGGGCCAATGGAAAAGCAAATCCTCCGGGGTACAGTATTTCACGCATATACACAACGACTGCACTTTCCAGGTATCCCATGGCCACCGAAAAGATGCCGACGATTATGAATTTTTTTTGCAATGTCATAACCCTGCTTATTAGTTAAAGTATCTTTTCCTGGATTAAAGGTAATACACAATGATCAATGTTGTTGCATGTTCTTAAACTCTTTGCAATAGCTATGTCATTCATTTGGTTTGCAAAGACCAACTGATCATGTGGTCTGGTTTAACCAACCGAACCCGACTTGATCATGTTGAAGTAATATGAAATAATCCTTTGAGGAACCTTGACAATAGAAGAATAACATGAGGGTTTTATGCTTCATCACATGAGTTTGAAATGCATTGTTATTAGGTTAAATTTGCCTTTGTTATGTTATATCCGGAACACATAGAACTGAAACTTGGCTTTGACCAGATTCGCGCAATGCTTGCAGAGCAATGTGTGGCCAGTCCCGGGCGGGAGTTGGTGGATGCAATGGCATTTATGACAGAATTAGGAATTGTGAATGAAGCCTTGCAACAAACGGGCGAAATGATGGAGATTCAACAATTTTATAATACTTTTCCTGATCTTGGATACGATGACGTAAGACCTGCGTTGAAACGAACAGGCATCAGCGGAACCTTTCTTGAGCCTGCCGAGATCGGAAAAATCAGGCGCCTTTTGACTACAATGGTTTCAGTTCAGGAATTTTTCAAAGTAAAGGGATCAGATAAATTCTCTGCTCTGAAATTACTTACCGGCGATGTAAAGAAAATGCCTGAAGTGATCAGACGAGTTGATTCTATTCTTGATGAGAAGGGTGAAATTAGAGATACTGCATCACCAGAGCTCAACCGGATCAGAAAGACAATCCATCAGAAGCAGGCTCAGATTACAAAAGTGATGCAGGGAATTCTACGTAAAGCCCAGGAAGAAGGGTGGACCGATGGAGGTGAAGGAATCACTTTTCGTGATGGCAGAATGGTACTTCCTGTTCATGCAGCCCATAAACGAAGTCTGCGGGGTATAGTGCTTGATGCTTCTTCTACCGGGAAAACTGTTTTTATTGAACCTGCGGAAATAGTCGACCGGAATAACGAACTCAGGGAACTGGAATACGAGGAAAAAAGGGAGATCGTCAGAATTCTTTTGGAATTTACCGATTTCATTCGGCCTTATACTCCGGAAATTATCGCAATAAATGAACGTCTGGGTTATTTTGATTTTATCCGAAGCAAAGCACAACTGGCAATGAAGCTTAAAGCCAGTATTCCTGTTGTTCACGATGAGCCGTTAATCGAATGGAAAGATGCGGTTCATCCTTTGTTATTTCTCATCAATCAAAGAGAAAAGAAGGAAACGGTTCCTCTTACTATCAGGCTGGGTGACAAATACCGGATTCTTGTGGTATCAGGACCTAATGCGGGAGGCAAATCGGTGTGCCTTAAAACAATAGGATTGCTTCAGTATATGCTCCAATGCGGAATACCGGTTCCCGCCTCGCCAAACTCAGTTTTTGGAATTTTTAAGGATATTTTTATTGATATCGGCGATGAGCAAAGTATTGAAAATGACTTGAGCACATACAGTTCCCATCTTTTGCATATGAAATACTTTGTACGGCATGCGGGTAAAAGTAGTCTTGTATTGATTGACGAACTAGGTGCTGGTACTGAACCTTCACTTGGAGGGGCTATTGCTGAAGCCATCCTGGAAAAACTGAGGATATCGGGTTGCATCTGCATTGCCACTACGCATTACACAAGCCTGAAGCATTATGCAGCGTCTGCTGAAGGGGTAATTAACGGAGCTATGCAGTTCGACAGCGGTCGCATGGTGCCGCTATACAAGCTGGAAATTGGTAAGCCGGGAAGTTCTTATGCTTTTGAGATTGCCCGCAGGATAGGCCTTCCTGAAGATATTCTTTCTATGGCGCGCCAGCGGGTTGGAAATAGTCAGGTCGATTATGACAAACATTTGAGGGAAGTATTGCGCGATAAGAGGTATTGGGAGCAAAAAAGGGAAAAAATCAGACTTACCGAGAAAAAAATCGAAGAAACCCTTGAGAAATATTCGAAAGAATTGCAGGAAACCAATCGGATGCGTAAGGAATTGCTGGCAAATGCCAGAAAAGAAGCTTCTTTATTACTGGAAGGGCTGAACAAACGCATTGAAAATGCCATCCGCGAAATAAGAGAAGCTCAGGCAGAGAAGGAAAAAACAAAGATGATTCGTCAGGAACTTCAATCATATATTTCTGAATCGCTGCAAAAACTGGAGGGAGAAAATACCAGAAAAAGTGGGCCAGGGGGAGTCAGCAGCACAATAGAAAATGCCAGCAGAGAAGGGCTTGGAAGGGAAGAATTGGTCTTTGAAAAAGGAGATCTTGTCCGCTTAACCGATCAGGATTTATCCGGTGAAGTGCTTGATGTTAATGGACTAAGCGTGATGGTTGCCTTTGGAAATATGGTAACAACTGTTCCTTTTCATCGGCTGGAGAAATTGAAGGGTGGGAAAAGAAAATCTCCGGATCAATCTGTAACCGGAAAGACAAGTTCCGCCTGGAATGAACGTTTTCTTAAATTTATACCCCAAACAGATGTCCGGGGAATGCGAGGAGAGGAAGCATTGCAGGAAGTTGCCCGCCTGCTTGATGAAGCTTTGGTGGTAGGAGTGAACGAAGTACGTATTCTGCACGGAAAAGGGAACGGTATTCTTCGTTCATTGATACGTGATTACTTGCAGAAGCAACATTTTGTTGCGTCTTTCCGTGATGAACATATCGAACGGGGTGGCAGTGGAATTACAGTAGTTACTCTTGCATCCTGATAGCATCCTGCGAGTATTTTTATTCTTTATCCTGGAATCTTGCTCCCTGCCTGATATAAACATATTTTCTTATTAGAAATTCAGCCTCCTCATTCGTTAATGGACTCACAAAATACTCAGTTGCTCCGGAAGCATAGACACTTTTTTTCAAATCTTCATTATGCCGATCCGTGACTACAATTACAGGAAAATTTCTAAATTCTGTGCGAAGTCTGAACAGGATTGCTGGTAATTGATGGAAGTCGGGTGAGGAATAAATTAACAACATATTGGGATCAGGATGGCTTTTCAATCGCAAAAAGAGCTCTTTTTCATGGTCAACATCTTCGATTGTAATCATTGGGTTGGTATGAAAATGTTCCGGTTTACTGATTTCCTTTTCACTCGAAATATTGGCAATCAAAACGCGGGGTGGTATCTTATCATCCAGTCTTGGCCATGTGTTTTTAAGAATGTATCCGGGAATACGGAACATGAAGCAGGTACCTTGATAGGGTTTTGAGAAAAGCCATATTTCCCCATCCAGCATGATGACCAGTTCCTTTGCAATGCTTAATCCCAAACCTGTTCCTCTGTACAGCTGATCGTCGACAGATTTTCCCTTACGAAAACGTTCGAAAATAGTTTGTTGATCTTTTGGATGAATTCCAATACCTGTATCCTGGACAAAGAAAAGAACCGAATTGCTGTTTTCAGGATAGTAACCAAATTCAATGAATCCGGTTTCAGTAAACTTTACAGCATTATTTAAAAGATTGGAAAGGATCTGCATTAAACGCGATTTTTCGCTAAACAAGACAATATTCGATCCGGAAGGTTTCTGGTATCTGACTTCGACTTTTTTGCCTGCCCTAACAAACTGAAGCTTATAATATTCAGAAAGCCGTTCCAGCATATCGTCAAGGTTAAATTCGCTCTTATGAAGATGTATGACTCCTTTCTGAATGTCGGACAAATGAAGCAGGTTATCAATCATTGAAATCAGATGGTTTCCTGATTCCCTTATGTATTCGTAGTATTTCTCTTTTTTTTCCGTTGATACATTAGGATCACATATTAATTCAGAAAACCCAAAAATAGCATTCATCGGAGTGCGTATTTCGTGCGAAATGTTTTCTATGAAATCGGTCTTAAGCTTTTCAGATTCTTCAGCCTTTCTCAAAGCTTCCTGCATATTTTTGAAGTTCAGTTTTTGCTGGGTAATATTAATTAGTGCACCGGCAACAAAACGAGGTTTGCCCGAAATTTCCGGAACAGGGGAAGCGCGCAGTTCAAACCAATTGTTGTGTGCCTGTATTTCGGTCAGAATTTTTTCTCCCATAAATGCTTGCTCGAGAAAAGCTTCCATTATTTTGCGTGCAGTGAGATCAAAAGAAATATCATGCAATGATTTTCCCAGTGCCTGCTCCGGTATAAGACCCAGTTTCGTTGATTCATTTCCCTGCAATAAGACAAAGTTTAGTTTCTGATCAACAAGAAAAACCGTGGTATTCGGAAGATGAGATGCCAGGGCATTGTACCATTGCTGGCTTTCATTTATTGTTTTGATGATCAAATCCTTTTTGCGTATTTCCAGCCAGACCAGATATAAAATGGTCAATGAGCTTAAAGTGACAAAAAACCATCCTTTAATTGTCTGAAACAAAGTAATGGTATGCGGGTCGGTAATAAAATTTTCCAGCAGCCTGTCGGTTGATATTATCCACAAAACACTTAACAGGAAATAAATTAAAGCAACTCTGAACGCTGGTCTGAATTTTTCCATTGGGGTTAGAATCAGATCAGAATGATAGAATGATTTCTTTAAGTATTCATTTTCAAAGCCTGTTCCAGGTCATGAATGATATCGGCTGCATCTTCAATTCCCACCGATAAACGGAGGACACGGTCTGTTATGCCTTCTTTGTCAAGCTCTTCTTTGGAGAGATGGCGATGGGAAGTCATTATTGGGGAGCAGATGATGGAATCCACTCCGCCAAGACTCATTGAAGGCCGGATTAATTTCAGGCTTTTCTGAAATTTTACGGGATCTGCTGAGCGAAGTTCAAAGGAGAGCATTCCGCCGAATCCTTTCATTTGTTTCTGTGCAATCATGTGACCAGGATGGGAGGGAAGGCCGGGATAGAAGACCCTGTTAATGCCCGGATGCCCGGCGAGGAACAGAGCGACTTCCATTGCATTTTTGTTTTGTTTTTCGACGCGGATAGCGAGAGTTTTCATGGAACGTTCGAGCAGGTAACAGGTTTCAGGATTCAGGCTTCCTCCCAGATTGAGAGCCATTTTGTATAAAAATTTTGCAATTTCCTTCGGGGCAATTAAGGCTCCGGCACAAATATCACTGTGTCCGCCAAGGTATTTTGTGGCACTGTGAATAACAACGTCAATTCCCAGAAGTCGTGGATTCTGATTGACCGGCGAGGCAAAGGTATTGTCAATTACTGAAATCAGTCCGTGTTTTTTTGCAATTCCTGCTATGCCTTCGATATCGGTTATACCTAAAAGAGGATTGGATGGAGTTTCGATATAAATCATCCTCGTGGAAGCGCAAATAGCCTGTTCAAATGCTTCCGGTTCGCCGGAAGCAGGGTAAGACCACTTAATCCCATATCGTTCCAGCCATTCGCTGATGAAGTGGGTAGTTCCACCGTATAATCCACGCTGAAAAATAACATGGTCACCTGCTTTCAGCAATCCTAGCAAAGTGGTGGATATAGCGGCCATGCCCGAGCTGAAGAGAATACCTTCTGTATTCTTCAGATCACATCCTTCGAGAAGTATCAATTTTTCAATAACAGCCTTCTGGTTAGGGAGGTTGAAATATCGGGGGTATGGTCTTTCATCGGTATCGAGGTAAGGGTAAGAGGTGGATGTATAAACAGGAGTATTTACTCCTCCGGTGTAGGGATCAATGTGGGTCCCGGCATGCACGCACAAGGTATGAAATGAAAGATTTTCCATTATGATGAAAGGATTGATAAGTAAAGATAATATAAATATTCCAGGAGACGGACAATATAATGTAAATGAGCAAATAAAGGAGGGACCTGAAAATTTCATTATATAATATCCCGGGAGTGTAATCGGTATCAATAGGCGGGGCATAATACCAACCAGTGGTAAAAAATAAATAATTATCACCTGTCATAGTAGAAACAAAAAAAGGGTGTCTGATAAGAGACACCCTCGCATTCATTCAACTGGAATAATCTTACATCATTCCGCCCATGTTGGGATTGCCTGCACCATGCTTGTCTTCTTCTTCCTTCTCAGCGAGAACACATTCGGTTGTAAGAAGCATTCCGGCAATGGAGGCAGCGTTTTCAAGTGCAACACGGGCTACCTTTGTGGGATCGATAACACCGGCCTGGATAAGGTTTTCAAACACTTCGGTACGGGCGTTAAATCCGAAATCATCTTTGCCTTCACGAACTTTCTGAACCACAACAGATCCGTCATGTCCTGCGTTTTCGGCAATAATGCGGATAGGTTCTTCCAGAGCCCTCTTAATAATGGCAATACCGGTGTTTTCATCTTCATTGTCACCCTTCAGCCCGTCGAGGTCTTTAATAGCTCTCAGATAGGCAACCCCGCCGCCAGGAATAATACCTTCTTCTACAGCAGCACGGGTAGCATTCAGGGCGTCATTTACACGGTCTTTCTTCTCCTTCATTTCCACTTCGGTAGCAGCGCCAACGTACAGTACGGCAACTCCGCCTGACAGTTTTGCAAGGCGTTCCTGAAGTTTTTCCTTGTCGTAATCCGAGGTGGTTGTTTCAATCTGGGCCTTAATCTGGGCAATGCGGGCATTGATATTCTTCTTGTCGCCGGCACCGTTAACAATAGTGGTGTTTTCTTTGTCAATTACAACTTTTTCAGCACGGCCGAGGTCATTCAGGGTAGTACTTTCGAGTTTCATACCCTTTTCTTCGCTGATCACAACACCACCGGTAAGCACGGCAATGTCTTCAAGCATTTCTTTTCTTCTGTCACCAAATCCGGGAGCTTTCACAGCGGCTACGCGCAGAGCACCGCGTAATTTGTTGACAACCAGAGTGGCAAGAGCTTCTCCGTCAACATCCTCAGCAACAATCAGCAACGGTTTGCCGTTCTGAGCAATTGCTTCAAGAACAGGAAGCAGGTCTTTCATAGAAGAAATCTTCTTGTCATGCAGCAGTATGTATGGGTTTTCGAGCACAGCTTCCATCTTTTCCGGATCGGTGATGAAGTAAGCTGAGATATACCCGCGGTCAAACTGCATACCTTCAACTACATCAACGTGAGTTTCTGTAGTCTTTGATTCTTCAACAGTAATTACGCCTTCTTTCTTAACTTTCTTCATTGCTTCAGCAATGAGTTTGCCAATTTCGATATCATTATTGGCTGAAATGCTGGCAACCTGTTCGATTTTGCTGAAGTCGTCACCAATAACTTTGCTCTGCTTTTTCAGGCTTTCAATTACGTGGGCAACAGCTTTGTCAATCCCTCTTTTTAGATCCATGGGATTGGCACCGGCTGTTACGTTTTTCAGACCCACGTTGATAATGGACTGAGCCAGTACAGTGGCAGTGGTTGTTCCGTCACCTGCATTATCATTGGTTTTGGATGCGACTTCCTTCAGCATCTGGGCGCCGATATTTTCAAAATGGTTCTTCAGTTCCACTTCCTTCGCAACGGTAACACCATCTTTGGTAACCTGTGGGGAACCGAATTTTTTGTCGATAACTACATTGCGTCCTTTCGGACCCAGAGTTACTTTAACCGCATTGGCAAGAGCATCAACACCCTTTTTCAGCTGATCTCTTGCATCAATATCAAATTTGATTTCTTTTGCCATGTTTGTATTATTTTAAAGGTTAATACTCAGATAATAGCCAGTATGTCACTCTGGCGCATGATCAAATAGTCCTTGCCGTTATAGCTGATTTCCGTACCGGCGTATTTCCCATAAAGAACAACATCACCGGCTTTCACTTCCATCTTTTCATCCTTTGTACCAGGACCAACAGCAACCACAATACCGCGCTGGGGTTTTTCCTTAGCTGTGTCGGGGATAATAATTCCACTGGCAGTTTTTTGTTCAGCTTCCTGAGGTTCTACTAGAACCCTGTCGGCTAAAGGCTTGATTTTTACTTCTGACATATTGGTATCGTTTTAGGTTAAACAAAATTTTCTACCGCCTTTTATTGTCATATACTGTGCCAAAAAATTCTAAAACCACTCTATTCATTTCGTAAGTTAGAAAGAAATTTTGATACTTGTTGTTTGTAATTATTTGATAATCAATATTTAGAATACATTCACCTGGTGATAGTTGCTGACACTGCTGATGACAGGGGGGCAAAAAAAAATGTCAGCATGTTATGACATACTGACATTTTATCATCTTTCTGTTAAAGAATCTGTCAGATTTATTTATTGTGCCGGCTGTTCCTGATTTTGCTGCTGTGCCGGCTGAGCAGGTGTGCCAAAATTGGGCATGGCATTCGGGTCAATGGCATTTTCAATCTGATCTTTCATAAGTGATTCACGGTTGGCCGTCTTGCGCGGCATGGTAGCTGCAGCAGCAAGTGAAAGTACCAGCAGGGCGATTGCCAGCGTCCAGGTTGCCTTTTCAAGAAAATCAGCGGTCTTTTTAACCCCCATTATCTGATTGGTTGCTGCAAAACTTGATACAAGCCCTCCTCCTTTAGAGTTCTGAACAAGAACAATGAGAATAAGGAGCACACATACGAGCAGGATAATTGCTGAAATTACGTAATACATGGCAGGTTTTCTTTAAATTTTATTGAATCAATTTTTTTATTTCTTCAATTTGCGCTGCAAAGTAAGCGTTTTTTTCCGGATATTTCAATGCCAGTTTTTCATATGCCTGAATGGCTTTTGTGTAAAGTCCCTGGCGAAGATAGATGCGTGCCAGTGTATCTGTTATGAAGCTGTCATTATCCCTGACACTGTGTTCGGAAATATCGCCCTGGGGGATATCCTCACTGCGAGAAGGATCAATTCGTGGATTGCTTTTAAGGAAGTTCTCAATAAGGATGTCTTCCTTTCGCTTTGTAAGGGTTACTTTTGCTTCTGGTTCATCAGCGGGTAGCTGACTTAAGGTCTCGAGCCATTCAGAGAAAGAGTATTCCTGTTCAAAATATGATGGTATTGATGCGTCATTTGTATTTTCCTGGTTATTCTCTGAAGAAGGCTGTCCAACGTCTTCTTCATTATATGGAACCTGGATATCTGCTATGGTTGTTTCAATGGTCTCGTTTTTTGTAGTTTCAGCTATGGCAAAGTTTTCTGAGTCTGTCTGATCAACCAATACATCTTCTTTGGGTTGGAGATTTCCTGGATTCTGAATATTCTCGCCTTCCAATGTGAGAAGTTCAGTTGGAGAGTTCTCAATTTTTTCCTGGGATGAAAGATCTTCAAGCAAAACGTTTTCCGGTGTAATAATTCCAATTACCGGTTCAAATTCGAGTTCAAAATCTTCTGGCACATCCGACAGTGCTTTTGCCTGACGTGATACAACTTCTGAAATCTGACTTCGGAGAGTGACTTCTTTATCTGGAGTTTCCCTGACGGGTTCTAAAGATTCATTGGCAGATTCGGAAACAGAAGATTCGGGAATTGATGTTGTATTTTGAATAAGACTTTCAGATTTTTTTTCGGGAAGGATTTCGGGTTGCACTCCGGGAAGAACTTCTGCCTGAGCGTGAGTGTTGGTTAGTTTTTCTTCTGTTTTTTCATCCGATGCAATATCATGCAGGGTTTCTTCAGGTGATTGTATTGGCTCTTCCGTGCTTTGCGGGGAGCAGACAGTTTCTGTATGCAGTACAAGGTTAACGGGTGCTGTAACCAAAATGATGTCATGTCCGGTAAGAAAAGGACGCCAGGCCTCAAATTCATAGGTGAAAGCCGGATTTTTTGTATGGCGCCAATGCCGGAGCAATAATATACGGGGGGTAGAAAACCATGGAAACCTGTCGACCATTTCACGAAGATTGGTAACTAATTCCTCGTTCAGGGTAGGATTATCTTTAAGGATGTTGTATAAAAGTTCAGGCTCCATTTCTCACTACCAGTTAACAAAGGCTTTATTAAAAATATCTTCAGTTAGAAGTTCCAGAATGTCTTTTATGAGGTCTTGTTCCACCGATGCCAGGCTCTGGTTGGCGTCATAATCTTTGTAGCGGGAGAAAGTTGACTCGAAACTTTCTTTGGGGTTTACCGAATTTGTGTAACGTACTCTTACGTCGATGGTCAGACGGTTCTGGGCAGGCCGGTCATTGCCGGTAATGGCTACTGCGCGGGTTTCATACCGTGTAATTTCACCTGAAAAATCAGCATCGCCCACACCTGTTACAAGACGGAGTTTTGTCTGGGATCGGATTTTCTCGCGAAGGACTTCAGTCAATTGCTGACTAAGAGTAGGTACAACAATGGGTGCCCGGTTGGCGAAATACTGTACGGAATAGGTTTTCATCTTCGGGTCAATACTGGCTCCGGAGAAAGAATAGTTTACCGTGCACCCTTTCAGTACCAGCAAAAGTGGCAAAAGAAAAATCACTGATCTGGGCATAGTTCTATGCAAGATTATATTCTTTAATTTTTCTGTAAAGGGTTCGCTCTGATATTCCAAGTTCCTGAGCAGCATTTTTTCGTTTTCCGTTATGTTTTTCAAGGGCTTTCTTTATTAATTCCATTTCTTTGTGGGCGAGGGACAGGTTTTCTTCCACTATCTCTTCGGTATCCTGAATAATGGTACCTGCTTCGGGAGATACTTCAATAGTAGGCCGAAAGTTCGCACCCAGAACATTTTCGGTAGTATTGTATAACTTTTTAATAATATGTGCATTGTTTTCCATTATTCCTTCGTCGGCTTTCCCTGATTTTATCATTTCAAGAACCAGTTTTTTCAGGTCATTGACATCATTTTTCATGTCGAAGAGAACCTTATAAAGAATTTCCCTTTCCGAAGCAAATGAGCGTGCATCGTCGGATCGATAGAGTGCAGGAAGCTTTATATCAACGTAATCGGGCAGGTATCTTTTCAGGGTATTTTTATCGATTATACGGTTATGTTCAATAACCGAAATTTGTTCAGTAACATTTTTCAATTGCCTTATATTTCCTGGCCATTCGTAGTTTTGAAGCATTTCCATTGCTTCCGGTTCCATGGTAATAGGAGGCATGCGGTATCGTTCGGCAAAGTCAATGGCAAATTTACGGAAAAGCAGGGGTATATCTTCCACTCGTTCCCGCAACGGCGGAATATGTATGGGCACAGTATTGAGCCGGTAGTAAAGATCTTCCCTAAACTTACCCTCCTGAATGCTTTTCAGGATATCGATATTGGTTGCAGCTATAACACGTACATTGGTTTTCTGAACTTTAGAAGATCCCACTTTAATGAATTCGCCCGTTTCAAGGACACGGAGAAGCCGCACCTGAGTAGCCAGAGGCAAGTCGGCAACTTCGTCCAGAAAGATAGTGCCGCCGTTGGCCACTTCAAAATATCCTTTCCTGCTTTCATGAGCACCTGTGAAGGAACCTTTCTCGTGGCCGAACAGTTCCGAATCGATTGTACCTTCAGGAATAGCACCGCAGTTAACTGCGATGTAGGTTCCGTGCTTTCGGATGCTGTACTGGTGAATAATTTGCGGGAAGACTTCTTTACCTGTACCACTTTCTCCCGTAATGAGTACAGATAAATCTGTAGGTGCAACCTGTCGGGCAATGTCAATGGCACGGTTTAGTCCCGGACTGTTACCTATAATCCCAAAGCGCTGCTTAATCTGTTGTATTTCTTTGTTTTGGGTGAGTGTTTCCATAGAATGTGATTCCTGTTCCTGACAAAAGGTATTAAAACATGACAAAATTACAACATTATTACTATTTGGAACCAGATACAAAATCATATTTTTACACATTCATTCTATGAACCTGTTTTATGTTGTTTTTAGGAATAATACCTGCCCGGTATGCTTCAACCAGGTTTCCAGGGAAACCTCTAGCCATGATTCATGGAAGGCCAATGATTCAGCATGTATATGAAAGAGCCTCGCGTTTCGTTCCGGAGGTATGGGTGGCGACCGATGATAAGCGCATTGTGAAGGCAGTGGAACAGTTTGGAGGGAAGGTTGTAATGACCGGAAGTCATCACAGAAGTGGTACCGAGCGGTGTGAAGAGGCCTTGCGAATAATCAGCCTCCGCCTGAACCGGCATTTTGATGTTGTTATTAATATCCAGGGTGATGAACCTTTCATTCAGGGACGTCAATTACAACAAATCATGGAATGTTTCGATGATGAATCAACAGATATAGCCACACTGGTAAAACGGATTGATAAAAAAGAGGATTTGTTTAACCCCAACATCCCGAAGGTGATCGTCGGCAAACAGGGACAGGCTCTGTATTTTAGCAGAAGTGTCATTCCATACCTCAGGGATGTTCCTGCAGATGAATGGATTCAACATAAACTATGGCTGAAGCACATTGGTCTGTATGCCTACCGGAGTGAAATTCTGTCCTCGCTTACGCAACTTCCACCGGCTCCTCCAGAGCTCGCTGAATCACTTGAGCAGCTCCGTTGGTTATGGCATGGATATTCAATTCGGGTAGCTGAAACCAACATAGAGAATATGGCAGTTGATACCCCAGAAGATCTGGAACGGATTAATCAATTGGAATTTCCTGATATTGAATGATATATTTGTTCTGGCGATTCATATTTTCAATTCAATCCATATTCGTCAATCGAACCCATCGACTAACAAAATGAAAGATTTTGATAAGTCGGGATTAAATCGATAAGTCAATAGAAACAAGTTGTTTAAATACTTTTTGTGTTTCTATTGACTAATCTCCTCAAAAAATAATTTTGTTCTAATCATGTTGGTTTTAACCCACAATACACATTATAGGATGCCTATTGTGCCTGTTAGGCCGATTTCACTTTGTTCTATCGGGGTTAGCCCGTTTGAATTTGTTAATTTATGGTACTTCGGTTTAACGTAAACTTTTGCCTATTAAACACCACTTCATTTCTTTCCTTGATTCACCCGATTCATGCATTGGACATGCATGAATCGCCTTTCAGGCCGCTTCCACTCCGTTCCAGCGGGATTTGCCCGGATGCCAGCCCTATAGGCTT
>CAZJQN010000025.1:0-33585 GCA_964548125.1 uncultured Bacteroidales bacterium
TTAACAAAAATTTTTATTAGCCCGGTTGAATTTGTTAATTCATGGTACTTCGGTTGAAAGTATTAATCCACTGACTACTGTATTTTTGTGCACAGCAGTTTTCAACCATTTTGCCGATCAAGAATTTCCTCCAGGAGCAATCTAAATGCCATTTCAGAAATTATCGTACCAGCTCCGAGATTTGTTGTATTTAAGATCTCGCAATATCGCAGATTTTACATTAATGTTAAACGAATAGCTCTTTCGTTGCCCGAAGGGAATAAAGTTAATACTCATTTCCCAGCAATGAAGGTCACGGTGGATATTGATATTGGTCATTGTCATCTTTCGGGTAACAAAATCATATCCTGTGTTCATCCCGATTTTCCATTTTGGTGTAAGGCTGAAATCACCTGAGATTCTCAATGACTGAACAATGGAACTTTTAAAGGCAGGTTTGGAGTAGCTGAAAGAATAATCTAAACGGAATGACCAGGGAATATTGAAGTTGACCTGTTCGGTACTGAAATTGTCGAGTTCATAGGCATCCGTTCGATCGGGAGGAATGACAGAAGCATCCTGTACCATCGGATTGTTCTGACCTGGCTGCTGCTGTGAAGATTTCTTCCCTGCAGCCGATTGCAAGCGCAATCCAACTGATAATTGGGCATTTTTCAAACGGGCTATGCGATGACTCTTGCCAAAATCACTGACTTCCAAACGGTTAATTCTTATTCCTGCAGAATCCAGCTGATAAGGATCAAAAGAGGCAGAAAGCCTGGCATCCATTTTTCCGTTAAAGAAACTATTACCGGTATTGAACCGGATATCGCTCCATCGGAACTTTTTAAGATAGGGATTATAACTGGTACTGAAGTCAAAATTTTCAAGAATTTTAGCCTTTTTGAGCGTTTCGGAGGTATCGTTTTTGGGTTTGTATTTCATTTCCAATGTATTGCGCAGGCTCAAGCTCAGACTTGCACTCCGGCCATTGGCAGAAGGTGATCTCCAGAGATTGTTATCATAAATGGAATACACAAGGGTATCGCCCGTTTTTTCATTCCGCACAGAGCGATAGTAACTTGGAATGATCCCCCTTACATCAGGAACATAACTAAATGAAGCAGAGGGTGAAATAACGTGCCGTATCGCCTTCACCGATCCTTTTCTAAATGCAAACATGCCGTATATTTTAGGGTTAACCGTAATGGACAGCGCCGGATAAAGCGCATGAGCATATGTCAACCCGGTTATAGTGTCCGTAACAATTGCCCCCGGAATTGTATCTCCCGGTGTCATAGCATCCGGGTCCCAGTATTTTCTGATTTGCGAGGTGTACAAATAACCGGTATAATTAAGGCTGGGCGTAATATTGAAACCGTTAATCGGTTTGAAATTAAAGCTGAGAGGTATATTATGACGGTATCCATTCTGCATATTTTCAAACATTCGTTTGGTAAAAAGCAGAGAATCGGTTGTGGTAATATTATTCTGCAAAGCTGAGGAATAGGTAAGTTGAATGTTTTTCCAGAATCTGTCCTTGGCTGGATTGCCTATATTCCTGAACGGATATATGGCCGACATATTGAAAGTAAGGTTCGGTAGACTAAGATTAACTGATTTAGTACTGCTGTTTTGAGAATGATTGATTCCTGCGGTAAGATTGAACGGGCTTCCGGGCCATATTTTTGAATACGAAATACTGGAACTCTTAGTTGTATTAAGATAATTTTCAATATTATAGCTGTGATTTCTGTCAAAACTTGAACTGGAAAAGTTGACATTTGCCCCAAAAGTACGGGTTGGATTTGCTTTTGGATCCTGCCTATGAGACCACTGAATAGAAAAATCATTGCTCTTTCTAAAATCAGGAAGATCCTTCTCGCTCGTGATATTTTGGTAGAACCTTCCTGAAAAGCTTCCACTAAAAGCATATCTTTTTCTGTAGTTAGTTGTAGCATTCACTCCCCACGTTCCTTTTGTATAAATATCCCCCTGAATGCGTAAGTCAACATGGTCATTTAGAGCTATATAATAGCCGCCGTTACGCAGATAAAAACCTCGGCTCATTTCTTCACCGTAGGTAGGTAGTAGAATTCCTGAGGCACTGGTACGGGTATTGGGAAAGAACCCAAACGGTATACCAATGGGCAAAGGAACATCTTCCAGAACAATATAAGCAGGACCTGAGACAATTTTATCACCAGGTACGGAAATTGCCTTGGTAAGCTCTATATAAAAATGAGGATGTTCAGCGTCACAGGTCGTGTATTTACCACCTTTCAGATTGATATCACCGTTGGGTAAACGTTTTGTAATATCAGCATGCAACACACCTCCCTCCTGATTGGTTCGCAATGATTTGATGTATCCCTTTCTGGTTTTGAAATTATAAAATAGATTATCTGATTCAAACTGCTGGTTTCCCTGTTTAAATACAGGGCGCCCGATGATCTTCCCTGAACTATCAGGTAACCCTTTGGCAAAGACGGTTTGTGAATCCATATTGAATTCAACATAATCAGCCTTAAGTTCAATGTCTTTGTACGTAACTACAACGTTTTTCCATAGATACACCTTTCTCACTTCGCCCATCTCCACTGCCATGCTGTCGTCGCAGGTATACACCACGGGGGCATCAAGATCACTTGTTTTATTGGTCTTACTTAGTTGAGCTGGTACCACAGCGGTATCAGCAGATACGCTTGAAGAATCCTGACCCAACTGCGAATTCTTGACTGAATCCTGATTTTCCGGGGAAAACAAGTAATGGTTATTGCACATAAGGGAAGAAGCTAAGATGGTGTTAGTAAAAAAGGTGCAAAGTGCAATAACTGCAATCTGGAATATTCCCAGAATAACCGATTTTATCCTATTTTTGTGAGTCAAAGCCATGCAAAATGATGTGCAAAACTAAGTAAAAATCGCATCCACCTTTATGACGAAAGGAAACTATTTACACATATATATTAACAAACGCACCATCTTCCATGTTGTTGTATTTTTTACTGCCGGTATGATTGCGACGGCACAGCCGCGAATGCCCGGTCCACCTTCACTTCGGAAAGTAGTTATTGATGCAGGCCACGGCGGAGAAGATCCAGGAGCATTAGGTAAAACAGCACGTGAGAAAGACATAACCCTTGCGATTGCATTGAAGACAGGAAAATATATTACAGATAATTTTGAAGATGTTGAAGTGATTTTTACCCGCAAAGACGATACCTTTATACCGTTGTTTGACAGGGCTGATAAGGCCAATAAAAACAACGCGGATTTATTTATTTCTATTCATGTCAATGCCAATCCAAAGAATCGCGAAGCTGAGGGAACAGAGACATACGTTATGGGGCTTCATACTGATGAAAAAAACTTTGAAGTAGCTAAAAAAGAGAACTCTGTCATTGTACTCGAGAAGGATTATTCTGTCAATTATGAGGGTTTTGATCCGTCTTCACCTGAATCATACATTATTTTTTCTCTCATGCAAAACAAGTATCTGGAGCAAAGCCTAACCCTCGCTGCCATGGTGCAGGAGGAATTCCGGGAAAGGGCTCTGCGAAATGACAGGGGAGTAAAACAAGCAGGATTTCTTGTTCTTTGGCGCACAAGCATGCCCAGTATTCTTATCGAAACTGGATTCATTTCCAATCCGAAAGAAGAGAAATACCTCATGTCAGAAGAAGGACAGGATTTAATAGCATCGGCCATTTACAGAGCCTTCAGAAACTATAAAAGCTTTATTGAAGGTCACAGCAGCGCTTATCGCCCGAAATCACAAAATTCAGTGCAAGCCAGCGGTACAGAACTTCCGACTGACACTACAATCATTCAGTTTTCTGTTCAGATTCTGTCGTCTGGCGCACCGGTCAACATAGCTTCTGACTATTTCGCTCCATTCCGTAAAGCATACCCCGACAGCACCATCAGGGAACTACAGGTAAATAGAATGTATAAATATGTTACAGGATCTACCAATTCGTATGAAACTGCTACTGCTTATTGCAAAGACATAAAAAAAATATATCCAGGAGCATTTGTTTTAGCAATACGTAATGGCAAAATCATACCTTTGGGTCAGATACTTAATCAGAATCCAAAATAAAGTCCCATGAAAATAAAACGGGAAATAAAAATTGGAGCCATTGTTCTAATTGTTTTGGCTTTAACAATCTGGGGAATTAATTACCTGAAAGGAATCAATGTCTTTTCCAGGACCAACTACTATTTTCTTGAATTTGACAACATCGGAGGCCTCACGCCTTCGGCAGGAGTCTTTGTTAGCGGCTACAAGGTGGGAAATGTACATAAGATGTACTTTAAGGAAGATCATTCCGGAAAAATCATTATAGAAATCAGTGTCAGTCGTAACATTAGAATCCCGAAAAATTCGATTGCCCAGATATATAATAATGATATTATGGGCACCAAAGCCATCCGTCTGATTTTTTCAACTGACACGCTATTTCAGCAGGAACATGATACATTGATCACAGATGTAGAAATTGGTCTGATGGATCAGTTAATGCCTCTGAAAAATAAAGCTGAACGGGTTATGATGTCTATTGATTCCCTTGTGAGGTCTGCATCTCTGGCTCTTAATCCGCAAACAATTCAGAATTTCAGGGCTACAATGAGTAATGTTAAAAATATTACTGAAAATCTGAGTGATCAGAATGAGAGACTGAACAGAATGTTTCAGAATTTTGAGGCTATCTCGGCTAATCTGAAAGCGAATAGTCCTAAAATAACAAAGATATTGACCAATCTTTCGGAAGTGACTGACTCACTGGCCAGAGCCAATGTTCAGAATACAATACAACAAACACAGCAAGCTGTAACCCAGCTGAACGATTTGCTGGGCCAGATCAATCAAGGGAAAGGCACACTCGGTATGCTTGCATCCAATGATTCATTATACCGGAATCTTGAATCTGCTTCCCGTAACCTGGATCTTCTCCTTCGTGACTTAAAAGAAAATCCGAAAAGGTATGTTCACTTTTCTGTATTCGGAGGCAACAAGCAGAAATAGCAGATAAACAGCACATTGGAAATATTTTGACCAAAGGACTGAAACCATTGACCAATTCAGACCTGATCCAGAGGCTTTGTTTAAATTTCTTGAAGTAACATTACTTAAACATTTAATTGCTAATTTCTTAAGATGCCTTTTCTGTATTCTGCTGAATGACTTGCTATTGAAATTTTTTTTAATAAAAAGAAAAAATTAATGTTCTGGAAAACAAATTCATAAAAAAATACTAATAAAATCAATAGTTGCAGTGATTTTTTTTTTGGAGGATTTTTTACAAAATTGCTGTTGAAAATTTGAATCAACCCGATTTCGTTAACCAATTAGAACTAAAAGCTATGCATGACCAGGTTTGGAAAAACTGCCTAAAGGTTATACGCGACAACATTCCTTCAATCAGCTTCCGGACATGGTTTGAACCTATCGTACCCCTGAAACTGGAAAACAATGTGCTGACCATTCAGGTGCCCAGCCCATTCTTTTACGAATACCTGGAAGAAAAATACATTGATCTACTGCGAAAAACACTCCGTAAAGAGCTAGGTAATGATGCAAAGCTGGAATACAGCGTAGTTATGGACAACAGCATGTATGCCAGTTCTTCTCCTGCAACAATTAAACTCCCAGGAAAGGACCATGCAGAAATCAGCAATCAACAAGTTTCCATGCCGCTGGTTGCTTCCGAAAATACAATACGGAATCCCTTTGTCATACCTGGCATTAAGAAACTGCATATAGATCCGCATCTTAACCCGAACTATTCTTTTTCAAATTTTGTCGAAGGAGACTGTAACCGGCTTGCCCGGTCAGCTGGGTTTGCTGTTGCCCAAAATCCTGGAGGTACTGCATTCAATCCTCTGCTGATTTATGGTGATTCAGGATTGGGCAAAACCCATCTTGCCCAGGCAATTGGTATTGAAGTTAAGGAAAAATTTCCTGACAAAACCGTACTTTATGTAAATGCCAACAAATTTCAAACCCAGTTTGTAGATGCCATCCGGAATAATACAAAGAATGATTTCTTGCATTTTTACCAGATGATTGATGTATTGATTATTGATGACGTACATGAATTTGCAGGAAAAGAAAAAACTCAGGATATATTTTTTCATATATTCAATCATTTGCATCAATCTCAAAAACAACTCATTCTAACATGTGATAAGCCTCCGGTGGAACTTCAGGGACTTGAACAGAGGTTGCTTTCACGTTTCAAATGGGGTTTATCGGCCGATCTTCAGCCGCCCGATCTGGAAACCCGTCTTGCCATTTTAAAGAAAAAGATTTATAACGATGGTATTTCTATTCCTGATGAAGTTACCGAATATATTGCAACTCACATAACCACCAATGTCAGAGAACTGGAAGGTGCACTGATCTCTCTTCTTGCCCAATCGACTCTGAACAGGAAGGAGATTACCCTTGCCCTTGCCCGTGAAATGATTGATAAAATCAGTAAGAATGTTCAGAAAGAAATTTCAGTTGACTACATTCAAAAAGTAGTATGCAATTATTTCAATCTACCGACTGATGCAATCCGTTCAAAAACCCGCAAGCGTGAAATCGTACAGGCACGCCAGGTAGCCATGTACTTCTCTAAAAATCTCACGAAATCTTCGCTTGCTTCCATCGGAGCACAAATCGGCGGAAAAGATCACGCTACCGTTTTGCATGCTTGCAAAACGGTGAACAACCTGATGGAAACAGATAAATCGTTCAGGATGCAGATTGAAGAAATTGAGAAAAAACTAAAATTCTGACAGGTTAAAAAGCCGTAGCAAATTTGCTGAAAAAGCAATTTCACGGAAAGAATGCTCATATGCCCCAAAAAAAGGTAAACGGAGAAGCCAACCAGGATACCTATAAAAGCATTACCGGAATTGCTGAAGGCTTTTACCGCGAAAAAGGAAGCCGTTTTCTTGCATTTGCTTCTCCTGTCGTAACTGTAGAAGAAGCTGAGTATTTCATTAACCATTTAAAAGAGAAATATCATGATGCACGGCATCATTGTTATGCATGGATTATTGGCGCAACAGGGAATGAAATGCGCTACTCCGATGCCGGCGAACCTTCAGGAACAGCAGGAAAACCGATTCTAAGCCAGATTCAACATTTCGGCCTTCGGGATATTGTTGTTGTTGTCGTGCGGTATTTCGGTGGTATACTTCTCGGAACAGGAGGCCTAAGCAGAGCATATAAGGAAGCCGCCCATAATTGCCTTCAGAATGCTACCATTATAAATAAAATGCTTGGATATGAATTTTCTATTACATTTCCATATAACGCTGAAGGCCTGCTTAACAAAATTTTTCAAGAAGAGAAAATTTCGGTAATTAAAAAAGACTTTTCATATGAGTGCCACTACAAATTATTAGTTCCCAAAAGCCGAAGGGAGCAATTTGTTTTACGCATACAACAATTGAAAGAGGTGAGAGTTATTTCAGAGCAAAATTTTTAATAAATTGGAAACAAAAACATTCCATTCTATGAAAAACAGGAGTTTGGTGTCGATCACCGACTTTACAAAAGATGATTATCTTAAAATACTGGACATAGCGGCAGAATTTGAAAAGCAACAGCCATCTGATCTGCTCAAAGGTTTTGTGGTGGCAACCCTGTTTTTTGAACCTAGTACCCGAACCCGATTGAGTTTTGAATCGGCTGTTCAGCGACTGGGAGGTAAGGTGATCGGATTTAGCGATAGCAATTCATCGAGCGTTGTCAAAGGAGAAACTCTTCGTGATACTATCCGGATAGTAAGCAACTATAGTGATCTGATTGTTATGCGCCATCCTCTGGAAGGAAGTGCAAGATTTGCCAGCGAAATTGCTTCTGTGCCAGTCATCAATGCAGGCGACGGAGCCAATCAACACCCTACTCAGACATTGCTCGACATGTACAGTATCCGCAAAACCCAAGGAAAACTTGAAAAGCTGAATATTTTTCTGGTAGGTGATTTGAAATACGGGCGTACGGTGCATTCTCTTCTGATGGCTATGTCGGCGTTTAAACCAACTTTCTGGTTCGTATCTCCCGACGAACTCAAAATACCCAATGAATATAAGCTTTTCCTCAATTCGATGGGTATTGAATATTACGAACAGAAAGATTTTACGGAAAATATCGATCTGGCCGATATTATTTATATGACGCGGGTTCAGAAAGAACGGTTTTCAGATCCTATGGAATATGAAAAAACTAAAAATGCTCTGGTTCTGAAAAAGAACATGTTGGCCAACACCCGGCCAGGAATGAAAATCCTTCATCCGTTGCCCCGCGTAAACGAAATAAGCATTGATGTAGATGATAGTGAAAAAGCTTATTACTTTACCCAGGCGCTCAACGGAGTTTATATACGGCAAGCAATTATCTGCTCAATTTTAGGACTGATTTAAAAATGCTCTCCTCTATGAACGATAAAAAACACCTGATGGTAAGTGCCATCAAAGACGGAACAGTGATTGACCATATCCCAGCCAAAAACCTGTTCAAAGTTATTTCTATTCTTGGGCTCAATAAGATTGACAATCAGATTACGTTTGGCACTAACCTGGAAAGCAAAAAACTGGGCAAGAAAGCAATTATCAAAATTGCAAACCTCTTTTTCCCGGAAGAAGATATCAATAAAATTGCACTGGTAGCACCTGAAGCCAAGCTTAACATTATACGCGACTATGCGGTGGTTGAAAAAAAAGTTGTTCAGGTCCCCGATGAAATCATTGGTATTGCAAAATGCTTCAACCCACAGTGCATAACAAACCATGAAAAAATTATAACTCGATTCACTGTGGTACAAAAGAAAGAAGTAGCTTTAAAGTGTCACTATTGCGAAAAAATCACTGATCAGGAACATATAGATATTCTATAACCACATCAGGATTTTTTTGCCGGTCGGAAATGTTTACTCGCAAGCTCAAGCAGTTCTGTTTTACGTATACCCTTAATAGCAAGAACCGTCAGAATAAAACCAACCAGCGGAAATGTTATACCTACGTGAAAAGTTTTGAACGAATAATTTAGTGCATAGCGCATCTGAAAAGCAAAGAAGAATATCATTACCTCAAGACCAAGAAATAAGACAGCAGTAAAGACAGCCAATCGCATCTGAAGTTGCTTTCTTTTCCATAGAACTAGCAAGCCAAACAGTAACATAACAATTACCACTCCCAGAAATGGCAGTGTCCAGAAATTATTGCTAAAACTGATCGGTAGACTGGGGCTGTTATCTATCCCCGTCAGACTAAAGGTAACAGGTTCTCCATTCTCAGGTAAATAGGAAATCAGAGGAATTGCGAACAATAACGATGACAAAATCAATGCTGCCAGGAGAAAATAGCTGTGAAGATAACGAAACATAAGAAAATCTTTGAAAAACAAAGATAAACGATTTCATCTAATCCGAATTCTGAATTTCCCTCAGCAACCAACCCTGAACATGCAATCAAATCGTTCCAAAAGGATTATCCTGAATCCTGATCTTAATACTGCGTCACCAGAAATTATTTCATTTCAAATTCGTCATTTGAAAAAATCACTGAAATCAAAGCATATAGCATTTGCTATGTTTCTAATGAACAAATCAGGTTAAAAGAAAGGAATACTTACATATCAATTGTTAATAAATGAAATGAATTTTTATGAAAACTTTCCGACCTTTGTATCATATTCATCCGAACAATGATATCTTCTGACAGTCAGGAATTAAAAGCTCTGATCACCCTTCTGGAAGATCCGGATGAAGAGGTTTTTTCGCATGTTTCGAAACATATTCTGGAGCAAGGCACTACAGCAGTTCCGGCATTAGAGAAACTCTGGGAAGTAACTACAGATGAGCAGCTGCAGGAAAAGCTGGAGTGGCTCATCCAGTACATCCAAACCCGATTTGTGGAAAAAAATCTGGAAACATGGTTTGCCGGAGGAGGGGATAATTTGCTGGAAGGTGCATTTCATGTTGCCAAACTACAATATCCTGAAATAACCTATGCCGAGCTGTACCGTGTATTAGATGACATCCGGCAGGATATATGGCTTGAGCTGAATCCCCATCTGACAGCGCTTGAAAAAGTGAGGATAATCAATCACTTTCTTTATGACATCTACAAATTTTCGCCTAATACCCTTAATTTCTATGCCCCTCAGAATTCCTTCATCAATCAAGTACTGGAGTCAAGGAAGGGAAATCCCATATCGCTCGGAATCATTTATATATGTGTTGCACAGATGCTGGAAATTCCTATATATGGAGTAAATCTTCCGAGGAATTTTATTCTGGCGTATCGAGATGAGTTTGCTTCAACAAAATCCATACTATTTTACATTAACCCATATAACAGAGGTACTGTTCTTGGACGCAGGGAAATTGACCTATTTCTTCAGCAACTGGCAATTGAACCTCAGCCAGATTATTATGAACCCTGCACCAATATTGACATACTGCAACGTTTATTACTCAGTATTATACAGTCGTTTGAGAAACTTGGATATGAGGAAAAAATCAAAGCGTTTCAACGATTATTCCATATAGTTCGTGGCGAAAGCAATCCTGACCTTTCATTCAGGTAAAATCTGAAAAAAAAAATTCAGGGCTTCATTTTTCTTCATCTCAGGATGTCAAAAACAAAGCCCTGAATCATTTCTGCAGAAGAACTCTATTTAGCGTAGCTTACAGCTCGGGTTTCTCTGATAACGGTAATCTTAACCTGACCCGGATAGGTCATTTCATTCTGAATTTTACGAGCAATCTCAAATGAAAGGCTTTCGGCTTCCTTATCGGAAACCTTATCGGCACCTACAATTACTCTCAGCTCTCTACCTGCCTGGATGGCATATGTCTTCTGGACTCCTGGATAGGATAATGCCAGTGATTCAAGATCTTTAAGTCGTTTAATATACGATTCGACAATTTCCCTTCGTGCTCCGGGGCGTGCACCTGAGATGGCATCACAAACCTGAACGATAGGAGCTATCAATGTTGTCATTTCCACCTCGTCATGATGGGAACCGATAGCATTACATATTTCCGGCTTTTCTTTATATTTCTCAGCCAGCTTCATACCAAGAATAGCATGCGGAAGTTCGGGTTCATCATCGGGGACTTTTCCTATATCATGAAGCAACCCAGCCCTTTTTGCGATTTTGGGATTCAATCCCAGTTCCGAAGCCATTATAGCACAGAGGTTAGCTACTTCGCGCGAATGCTGAAGAAGGTTCTGTCCGTAAGAAGAACGGTATTTCATTTTCCCTACAAGACGGATGAGTTCCGGATGCAACCCGTGAATTCCCAGATCGATAGCAGTTCTCTTACCTATTTCAACGATTTCCTCTTCAATCTGCTTCTGTGTTTTTTGCACGATTTCTTCAATGCGAGCCGGATGAATGCGACCGTCGGTGACAAGCTGATGAAGGGCAAGTCGGGCAATTTCTCTTCGAACGGGATCAAAAGCCGAAAGAATTATGGCATCGGGTGTATCATCAACAATAATTTCTACACCGGTTGAGGCTTCAAGGGCACGAATATTTCTTCCTTCCCTTCCGATAATTCTTCCTTTGATTTCATCGCTTTCGAGAGGAAAGACGGTAACAGAATTTTCAATAGCTGTTTCGGAAGCCACTCGCTGAATTGTTTCCACTACAATTTTTTTGGCTTCGCGTGCAGCAGTCATTTTAGCCTCGTCCATAATCTCATTTATGTACATCATGGCCTGTGACTTTGCTTCCTCCTTCAGGGAGTCAATCAGCTGAGCCTTAGCTTCTTCAGCCGACAAGCCGGAGATTGCTTCCAGTTTTTCCACCTGCTGATGATGTAATCGTTCCAGTTCCTCACTTTTCCTGTCAACAAGTTCTTTCTGTGCTGTCAGGCTTTCCCTCAACACATCCAGTTCTTTCTTCTGTCGCTGATTTTCTTCAAAACGCATATTAAGAGCCTGTTCCCGCTGTTTTAATCGGTTTTCAAGCTGGGCTATCCGCTGGTTTTTCTCATTAATAAACTTTTCATGTTCAGCCTTTAACTGGAGAAACTTTTCCTTTGCCTGAAGAATTTTATCCTTTTTTATCATTTCAGCTTCCTGCTCAGCTTCCTTGACGAGATTCCTGGCTCTGCGACTAAGACCTTTCTGAGACAGGTAAAGGGCAAGCCCTCCTCCAACCAGAAAAGCTACCAGAGCAATGATTGAATCGAACCATACTGCGTTGATAATAAAATCGATATACATAGTATTTTATATTATGTTTATTAATAAAAAACCCGCACTGCCTTCTTCAAAGAGTTAGGAAACCCCAATCTGACATGGGTGGAGCGGCCATCTGTTTGGGACTTCTATCGTTCGCACGAAGCGAATACCGCCGAAGCGGTTAAATAGCCTGTCCTACGCAGACTGAGCTAAGCTCCAATGGTTTAATTGTTGAGTTTCACACCGTTGAAGTGACAGTGCGGGCAAGTTTTCACTTTCTTTATATTTGAAAGAACGCGTGCTTATTCCTTTGACAAATAGTCATCCAACTCTTTATCCAGTTTTTCAAGTTCCTGCCAGACAGAAAGATCCTGAACCCGGTTTTCAAGATCCATCAGCCGCAGGACAAACTGTAGGGCTGCCATAGCAAGAAAATCCTGGTTATCTTTATCCGCATACCTTTGCTTATACTGAAAAACCTTTTCATTAATCAGCCGGGCTGCTTTTCTGATCCGTTCCTCATTATCCCGGTCAATCTTCAGAGGATAATACCGGTCAGCTACGTTTACCCGTATGGAAAACTTATCCTCCATAGACCACCACCATTACTATTTGTTCAAAAGACCAATACACCTGTCAATTTCCCGCACTATCCTGTTTATCTTCAATCTGGCTTCATGACTGTCTTCTGTGGTTGCAGCAATCATCTTCGCCAGCTTGACCTTATTCAATTTATCTTCAAATTTACTAATTTCTTTTTCTTTTAGTTTAACAATTTCATGCAATGTTTTGTTCTCTTCCCTTAAGCGATCCCTTTCTGCTTTTGCCTTCTCGTATAATGACATCAGAACTTCTACTTTTTTCCGAAGATTCTGAATAATTTCTTCCTGGGTCGCCATAACGTCCAAAAAATGTCATTGCAAATATACAATTATGATACGGTATTTTCACCATGATTGCCTTCGGAACGTATGAATTACGCAACTCACTATTAATCAATAATGTATATAAGAACATAATTATATGCTTTGAAACAAGTTATCATTAACAGAAACGAACATCGTGTTCATTAAGGCCGTACAGAAAACCTCATAACATTTAATGAAAACAACCTTGACCCTTAGGGACATCAGGTTGCAAAAAACATTTCATTTCGTAAATTTACCCCTTGTAACCCTTCCGATCAGTATGAACAAACATTTACTCTTTCTGATCTTCGTGTCAATACTATTACCCGTTGATGTCTATTCCCAGAAATTTGAAGGATCACAATTCTGCCCAATCGGATATAACCTGATGGTCGGGAAAGATTTAAAATCGAGAATGGCACAGGTTTATCCAAAACTTCCAGGAAATATGCAGAATGCCGACAAATTGGAATATATTCTTACGTATTCCTTTTATGAGATACTTACCCGTGAATTGATGGAGAATTTAAAGATTTATATTCCACCCCCAACTATTTTTGAGGATAAGGTCAAATATGATCAGTATGGGTTTCCTGAAGTTACTGTTCAAAAGGCTATAAAACTTTCCGATGCCAAATACTTTTTCAAATGCCAGATTCGAGTTGAAGAGGCATTCCCAACGGCTACACCACAGGGAATGGTTACAGCAGGAATCAATATTCAGTTCACATTATACAGCAAGCAGGGGTATGTGCCTATTAAAAACATTACTTTAAGTAAGGTGATGCCTCAGGCGGTTAAAGCAGAGCTTCCACTTTTAGCAGGACTGACTTCGAAAGAGATAATGGCGGAGGGTCCTACGCTGGAAGAATTGATGATTGAATGCGTCAGAGAACTCAGCCAGCAACTTGAAAAATAATTCCATGAGAGAATATACAGCAGTCGGCGTAATGTCAGGTACTTCATGTGATGGACTGGACCTGGCTTTATGCCACTTCAGACTCCAGCAAGCCGGATGGAAATTCACTATTGAACGCTGCCGAACAATTCCTTATCCCGAAATTTGGATAAAAAGACTTACTGAAGCTCACATGCTTAATGCCTATGAACTCATCAGACTGGACCATGAGTTTGGCCATTTCATTGGTATTCAGGTAAAACAATTTATAAAGGCCTATCCGCAAAAGATTGATGTTGTTGCATCGCATGGCCATACAGTATTTCATCAGCCTGAAAAAGGCTTTACCTATCAAATAGGCAACGGAGCCCAGATTGCTGCTGCATCTGGTATTACAACTGTTTCAGACTTTCGGAGTCTCAATGTAGCTATTGGAGGTCAAGGAGCACCACTTGTTCCCATTGGGGATGAAATGCTATTCTCTGAATATCATGCTTGTCTGAATCTCGGTGGATTTTCCAACATTTCCTATTCTTACAGGAAAAGACGTATAGCTTTTGATATATGCCCGGTTAATTTTGTGTTTAACCATTATGCACAAAAGGTTGGCAAGACTTATGATGAGAACGGAGATATGGCCCGGCAAGGGAATGTGCATGAGGAACTTCTTATGAATCTGAATGAACTGGATTACTATAAAAAAACACCCCCGAAATCACTGGGCAGGGAATGGGTTGAGACTACAGTCCTTCCTTTGATAGATCACTATAACCTATCTGTTTTTGATATTCTGAGGACATTGAATGAACATGCAGCCATACAAATCACTAAGGCCTTCGGCAACCGGGGAAGAAAAAAAATTCTGGTCACGGGTGGAGGTGCACTGAATACCTTTCTTTTGGAACGCATCAGAAAACTGACACATCACGAACTTTGTGTTCCCGAAAATGAAATCATCAATTATAAAGAAGCGCTCATTTTTGCCTTTATGGGTATTTTGCGCATCCGTCATCAGGTAAACTGTTTTTCCTCAGTATGCGGAGGCCGTTTTGATTGCACCGGAGGAGCAGTTTATGAAATTGTTTAACTCAAATCATTGAGAATATGGAGAATTTTTCAGCGTTTATTCCAACCGATCTTAGGTTTGGCAAAGGATGCGCCGAAGAAATCGGTACAGTTGCCCGGCAATATGGAAAAAAAGCGTTGCTCATTTACGGAAAAGGATCAGTAAAGAAAAACGGAGCCTATGATACCGTCGTACACTCCTTGGTATCAGCTGGTATTTCTATTGTGGAGTATTCAGGAATCAAATCCAATCCGGTAATTGAAGATGTACGGAATGCAACAAAACTTGGCATCGAAAGCAAAGCAGAAATGATTATCGCTGTAGGAGGAGGGAGCGTCATTGACTCAGCAAAGATCATTTCGGTATGTATTCCCGGAAATCTCGACGGGTGGGATGTTGTAAAGGGACGAGTTCAACCCGTGGCAGCCTTGCCATTGCTAGCCGTACTGACACTGGCTGCTACAGGAACAGAAATGAATCCGACAGGTGTATTGCAAAATCATGAAACGGAAGAAAAACTTGGTTACCGGAATCCCCTTATGTTCCCAAGGCATTCCTTTCTGGATCCAACCTTTACCATGAGTGTTCCGAAAAATTATACGGCCTATGGTATTGCTGATCTGGTTGCCCATTGCCTGGAAGCTTTCTTTGCAAAGGGATCTGCACCATTGAGCGATCGGGTAACTGCATCGGTTATTCTGGAAGCTATGGAAGCTGGCCCCCTTCTTATGGAAAACTTGACCGACTATGAGCTCAGGGCCCGCATCATGTGGGCATCTACACTAGCCCTGAACGGATATACAAGTTTCGGGAGAACGTACAATGGAGACTGGGGTGTTCATGCTGCAGGGCATGTGCTTTCCCTTTTATTTGATGTGCCGCATGGCGCAACACTTACTATTGTTTATCCTGCCTGGTTAAAATACCATTCTTTAAAAGCCAAAGAAAGAATTGAAAAACTTGGAACACTTCTCTTCAATAATCCCTCTGTAGAAAATACAATTTCAGGTCTGGAACAGTTTTTCATTACCATCGGATGTCCTGTGAGGCTTTCAGAAGCCGGAATTCCTTCTTCAGCCATTCCTAAAATAATAAATGTAATGACAAAAAATTATGTTTCAGGAACATCCTGGTTGCTTACTTCAGATGATTATCCTGGACTGATGAAGCTAATGGAATAGTTGAAAAAAAGAGGCTGTCACACTTTAGGAATGACAGCCTCTACCCTAACCTACTAACCAAACTAACCAAACTACACCTACTACTAACTGCTTATGATGTCTTTTCAAAAACCGGCGCAAAAATATATTTTATAACATATCCTAATATTAAATAAATGTTAATTTTTGTATTTTTCTGTTAATTAATTGAATTTTAGCATATTAATTCTTTATTTTTTATTAAACATTTATAATCAGGAATTATACCTTGATCATTCTTCTTCAAGTTGGGTAAAAATTGAGATAATTGAATATTTTTGGAACCACACATAAATTAAAAGGAATATAACTATGACTTCACGTATTTTACTGGTGACAGTTTTTTCATTTGCAGTATTGAATGAGCATAGCACTGCCTGCACGAATTTTCTTATAACCAAAGGAGCAACAAGGGACAATACCAACATGATTTCATATTCTGCTGACTCGCATGTGCTCTACGGAGAACTTTACTATTGGCCGGCGGCAGACTATCCTGAAAATGCCTGGTTAGAGGTATATGAGTGGGATACAGGAAAACATCTTGGCAGGATTCCTCAAGTTCGGCATACTTACAAGGTAGTTGGCAATATGAATGAACACCAGGTAGCTATAGGAGAAACCACTTTTGGAGGCCGACCTGAAATCGGGCAGGATACGACAGCTATAATGGATTACGGAAGCCTGATATACATTGCATTACAACGGGCAAAAACCGCCAGGGAAGCTATTCAGGTTATGACCAGCCTGGCTAACCAATATGGATATTATAGCAGCGGAGAATCCTTTTCCATTGCCGACAAGAATGAAGTATGGATTATGGAAATGATTGGAAAAGGCATGAAGATGGTTCCTGAAGGAAAAGGAAAAAACAAACGAATGGTCAATGCTTATAAAGGGGCCGTGTGGGTGGCCCTTCGCATACCGGATGGATATATATCAGGCCATGCCAATCATGCGCGCATCACGACTTTCCCCTTAAATGATCCTGAAAATTGTATGTATGCTCCCGATGTTATTACATATGCAAGAGAAAGGGGGTTCTATGACGGTTCGGACGAAAATTTCAGCTTTTCGGACGTTTATGCACCAGTTGATTTTGAAGGTGCACGTTTCTGCGAAGCAAGGGTATGGAGCGGTTTTAATAAAGTGAAGGCAGGAATGGATGAATACCTTGATTACATTACAGGAAAGAACCTGGCTCATCGCATGCCTTTATGGATTAAACCCGATCAGAAGCTTTCCCTGAGTGATGTTTTTGCCCTTATGCGCGATTATTACCAGAACACTCCTCTAGATATGACAAAGGATCCCGGAGCCGGACCGTATCAGAGCATAGTACGCTGGAGGCCGCTTACATGGACAGTTGATGGGGTTACTTATTTTAATGAGCGAGCCATTTCAACGCAGCAGACGGGCTTTTCTTTTATTGCTCAATGTCGTAGCAACCTGCCCGATCCAATTGGCGGAATCCTCTGGTTTGGAGTAGATGACACCTATAGTACCGTCTACAGCCCTATGTATTGCGGTATATCAAAAGTTCCCGAGGCCTTTGCAGAAGGTAACGGATCCATGATGGAATTTAACGAAAATGCGGCGTTCTGGGTTTTCAACCAGGTTTCAAATTTTGCCTATACACGCTATTGCGACATGATACCGGAAATCCAGAAAGTACAGCAGGAACTTGAAAACACCTACATGCAAAGAACACCTTATATTGATGAAGTCGCGCTGAAAATGTTTCAGAACGATCCTGAATCTGCCATTGCGTTCCTCACCGACTATTCAGTCAATACAGGAAACCATACAGTAGCAGTATGGAAAAAACTATATGCTTACCTATTTACTAAATACATGGATGGAAACATCAAAACCCCTATACCCGGGCAGAAGAATCCTCAGGTAAAACAACCAGGATATAGCCAGGATTTTTACCGGATAATCATCCGCGAAACAGGCGATAAATTCAGAGTTCCCGGAAATCCTACCCATTAAACCCCAGCGTTGTGAATTTGTTGTAATGCGAATCAATGATTCAGCCGGATTCAACCGGATTCAACTGTTCAGGGGTTGACTAATTATATGGGAAAAGTTTGAAGAACGAAAACGGTCCAAAAAACAGATATTGTTAATAAGTTCGTCAATATTTGAAAAAATATTTGTAATATTGCGACCGTTTTTGATGAAACCTAATACCATAATAATATGAATCTTATACAGCCGGTTGAAAAAGCTTTGCTTAAGGAAAGAGACTTCCCTGAATTCAAAAGCGGTGATACCATTACCGTTCACTATAAGATTATTGAAGGGAATAAGGAACGTGTACAGCAGTTCAGAGGCGTTGTAATTCAGAAAAAAGGAAGTGGACTGAGTGCTACTTTTACCGTGCGAAAAATTTCGGGCAATGTTGGAGTTGAAAGGATATTCCCCATGCAATCTCCGTTTATCCAGAAGATTGAAGTTAATAAAACTGGACAGGTTCGTCGTGCCCGGATTTATTATCTCAGGGGTCTTACCGGGAAAAAAGCACGTATTGAAGAAAAGAGAAATATCACTGAAGGGGAAAAAGAATAAGGCCACATTCCTAATGACAAAAGGTGCCCCATGCTGGCACCTTTTTTATTTTATCGTTTTTGATTCTTTCAAGTAGTCTTCAGCCAGTTTCAAACCTTCTCTGTTTCCCATATCAATCCATGTCCCCTCGTCATGAAAATATACAGCAACTTTATATTTTTCGGCGAGGCGGATATAGTAAGGTATCAGTGGAAAAACCTTCTCTTCTCCCATCAAGGAGAAGACAGAAGGACCAGCAACATGAATGCCGCTGTAGGCAACAGGTATTAAATTGGAATCTGCGTCAGGCGCCATGATCACATCACCTGTAACATTGTTTCTCCAACCTTTTAGAAGCCCATTCCGGTCAATCAGCAGGGAACGGCTCGTTTTTCTGTTCCTCACTGCCAGTGTCACATCGTTTTGATTTCGGCAATGCCAGTCAAACAGTTCATTCAGGCTGATATCCGATAAAATATCTGTATTATGCACCAGAAAAGGATTTCCATCGCTGAGCAGTGGACGAGCATGGAAAAGTGCACCTCCCGTATCAAGAATCTGGTGTGATTCATCGGAAATCATGATCCGTGCATCCGGAAATCCCATTTCTGACAAAAAGCCCTTCATCATGCGGGAGAAATGGTGTACATTCACCACAATATCAGTAAAACCTGAGGAAATCAGTTTATCAATAATCCATTCAATCATTGGCTTCCCTAGTACAGGAACTAATGCCTTAGGCATAGAATCAGTAAGCGGTTTCAGCCTGGTTCCGTACCCTGCAGCTAGTATCATAGCTTTCATAGAGTCTCTATTGAAGGGATGTATGAATGCATCTTACACCTAGCTGAGGCCACGATTTTTCAAGATCCGAAGCCAATTTTTCAGCACAATATACAGAACGATGTCTTCCACCGGTGCAGCCGAAACAAACCATCATTTCCGTTAACCCTCGTTGCAAATAGTTGTTTATGTGCATACTAACCATAGATTTCGCATGAGCAATAAAATCATTCACCTCCTTGATGCCACCGAGGTATTCTGCCACTTCCTTATCCTTACCCGTTAATGACTTATATTTTTCAAGTCTTCCCGGATTTGGCAAGCCACGGCAATCGAACACAAATCCTCCTCCGTGAAGGGTTTCATCAAACGGAATGCCACTGCGATATGAAAAGCTATATACTCTAACAGTGAGTTTATCGCTTCCTTTCCCAATTGACCGAAGGTTTTCGTTCTCGGTGAGGGCCTGAAGTGCTGATTTCAATGCAGGTATCCTGAGAGTTTCCGGCAATGCAGGAAGAATCAGGCGAATATGATTCAGTGCGTGGGGTATCGATTCTAGAAACAGTGGCTTTTGTTCATGCAATCCTCTGAAACCATAAGCCCCCATAGCCTGAAGCTGGCGGATCAAAGCATAGGGATAGTATAATTCCATAAATCTAGATTTCTCAGAACGGGTTTCACTGGTAAATACATCCACATAATGTTCAAGCAATTTCCGGCGTAAATCATCGGGCAGATGCGTCTTGGCCTCAAAAAGCAAAGAAGAAGGATCGTATTGTGCCGCACCCAGACGGGCACTCTGGTAATCGATATAATAGTGACCATCAGGTGTCAGCATAATATTTCGTGATTGAAAATCGCGGTACAGGAAATAGTCTGTATCAGCCTGCATCAGGAATTCGGAGAGAATATGAAAGTCGTTTTCCATATCTTGCTCATCGAAGGGTATGCGGGCAAATTTCAGAAAGTAGTATTTAAAATAATTCAAATCCCACAACATTGATCTGTTATCAAATCTTGCCCTTGGATAGCATTGCAATAGATCCATATTTTCCCGACCTTTTACCTGAAAAAGTACAAGATCTTCGAGAGCTTTCCGGTAAATAGATTCTATTGCATGAAGATTCCCTTTATCCATTAGCTGCTGATACTCGCTGAGAAGTGTCACATCACCCAGATCCTGTTCCAGCCAGCACAGTTCGTCATCACTTACATAGTAGATTTCCGGGACATTCAGGCCTTTTCCCTTCAACAATCTGCTGAAGTAAACAAATGCCCGGTTTTCTTTAACATCTGCATTCCAGGCACCAATCCATGAATAGCTTCTTGCTCCCAGGCGAAAATATTGCCGGTACGAGCCCGATGCCGGCAAAGGAACAATGAAATCCGCTTTTACTCCCTGCCATTCCTCGAATAGCTCGCTAACTCTTTCAACGGGTGTTTTAAGGATACTCATTTAAATAAGTAAATAGTATTGCATAGTAAACGGTAACAAAAATATCAGATTTATCCTTATATTTCGTATTCAAATTTTCATGCGCTATGAAGCTAGAAATCTTCGGACACAATCAGCTCAATTTTGTTGAACTAAATACTAGCGGAACCAATGATACTTATGAAAAATGTCATCCCACTTCACGGTATTTGCACACCAATGTTTTCAATCTATTCTCTTCCTGCTTTGAAAAAAGCAACAATCTTTACGAATATTTCGGGGCCACACGATATAATGCAAGGCAGATTGTCGTTTTAAGGAACTCTCTGCTTTCAAACCTGGAACAATGGAGAAAATGTTCAAGTCGTGAAGATTTTGTTGAACTCATTTCAGGTATCTTTCTCGGAAAAGATTTTGCCATGGAAATCAGAAAAATGGATCCAACCTGGGATCTGAACTGGGAAACTTACCTGATAAAACTTTTGCGTATCAATCAGGGACTGATCGACATTGTAACCGATTGTATGGACAATTCAAAAATTCTTTGGGTAATTGGCTACTGATTTTTAAGGTTGTTGATTTCATCTTTCAACCAGCGAATTTCTTCCTGAAGTTGCTCGATCATCTTTTGCTGTTCTTTGATGGCTTCCACCAAAACTGCTGTTACTGGAGCATACTGTACTGAATAAACTCCGCCTTGTGTATTAACAACTTCAGGAACGACTTCGGCCATTTCCTGGGCAATGAATCCGATATGGGGTTGAGCACCCGATGCTTCGTCTTTCCATTGAAAAGTAACTCCCCGAAGCTTTTTTACCTTATCGAGTGCCCCTGCAATGGTTTGGATATCTCTTTTGAACCGGTAATCGCTGAGAGAGTTCCAACTGTCTTTGCCACCCGCAGTTCCATTGACATAGAAGGTATATTTCGAAACATTCTGTGCAGATGTTCCATTGATGACCACCATGGTATCAGTATTGAACTGACCATAAATCAGGGGTACAGAAGCATTATTGGCTATATACAGTCTACCTGATTCAGTTTCATTCATTCCCGCCTCATATCCTATGAAAATGCTGCCATCACCATCCTGAGCATTATACCCTGCCTTTTCTCCAAGGATTACATTCCTGTCGCCTGAAGAAAGATTGTATCCGGCTTCTCTGCCAAGAACGATATTTCCCTTTCCGGTGGAGTTATAATATCCTGCCAGGTTCCCGATGAAAAGATTATCAGAACCATTTGTATTGGAAAAGCCCGCCTGATTACCCAGGAAAATGTTATTATTGCCTCCGGTCATTCCGCTGTTATTATAACCGGCCTGGTAACCAATAAAGAGATTGTCTTCGCCCAGGCTATTGTTATATCCGGTTTCAGTACCAATAAAAATATTCCTGTTTCCCTGGTTAACCAAACCTGAAGATGCACCGAGAAAAATATTGTACTTCCCTGAGTCAGCGGCATAACCGGCAGAAGAACCAATCACAATATTTTCAAACCCCCGGCTCCAGGAAAAAGCGCTTTGATAACCAAGGAATATATTTCTGGTTCCACGAAGGCTATTGTAGCCAGCCTGGTCACCGATAATGATATTGGATGAAGCATTTGCCATGGAAAATCCGGCCTGATTTCCCAGCATTACATTACCAGTACCTGACAACATATTACGGGCTGCTTGAAAACCTAATATTGCATTCCGGCTGCTATTTCCGGAATTAAACCCTGCATCACTTCCAACAATCACATTTTCAGAGCCCGTATTCAGGTTTCCGCTTCCGGCACCCAAAAAAACATTGTTATTCCCTGCAATATTCGAATACCCAGCTGTTTCGCCCATATACAGATTGCGACTACCTGTCTGGTTCGTAAATCCGCTTTTTGAACCTACAAATACGTTGGTTACACCGGTAGTATTCGAACGGCCTGACTGATGACCAACGAACAAATTATACTTTCCTTTTGTATTGGCATATCCGGCTTCATACCCCAAAAAGAGATTATAGGATCCCTCTTCACCAACTGTTCCTACCATACCATTGCTATATCCTGCCCTGTAGCCGGCGAATAAATTATGTATTTGTAAGGTATTATTCTTTCCTGCCTCATTCCCTATGAAAATGTTGTAATTGCCAGCAACATTCTCGAATCCAGATTGATATCCGATAAGAATATTGTTATTACCATCTTTGAGTTTTCCACCTGCCTGGTAACCAAGCACAGTGTTATAACTTCCTGTAGCTAATCCGTTTCCTGATTCAAACCCAAAAAATGCATTGCTCACTCCGGTAGCTAATCGGTTACCACTGCGCAGACCAATAAACTGATTGGAAGGCGTTATCAACATCTGGGAAGCTTCCAATCCCGATTTCCGGCTGATGAGAGAGAAGCCTCCTGGACCTGTTGAAGGAGGATCGGCAAAATAAATACGGATACTATCGTTGGTAACTTTCAGAATATCGTGAATTCCGGAGGAAGAATGATAACCCCGTACAACAAATCCACCGCGTTTACCGGTAAGGTTATCATCTTTCACCAGGAATTTCACACCTTCCTCATAAACAGAGAAAACAGCCCTTCCTGATCTATCCTTCACCTCGAAAAGAGCCGTATCAACGTTATCTGTAGGTTCGCCCATAACCACCATTTTCCCATTGGGAGCGCTAGTACCGACCCCAACTTTTTTGTTTGTCCAGATAACATTGAAAGCAGAATCCCAAAGGGTAGCACCTGCAGGTCCCGGAGGGCCCGGATCTCCTTTATCTCCCTTAGGACCAACAGGTCCCTGAACACCTTGAGGACCTTGCGGACCAACCGGACCTTGCGGGCCAGGATCTCCTTGTGGGCCCTGGGGTCCCGGAGGCCCCTGAGGAGCTTCAAATTCTATGAAATTTGTATCTGAATAAGGATGAACAATAGAAGAATATGAAGTTTCCCCTTTAAATATCCACATACTGTTTATATCCGGTTGCGAGGCTGATTTATCATCAAAAACATAATCACCTTTGGTTACAACTATTCCTGAATACCAGTTTCCCCTGTTATTGAGGCCAATACCAGCCGGGCCCTGCGGACCTTGAGGGCCAACAGGCCCTTGTGGTCCCTGATCACCCTTATCACCTTTCGGACCCTGCGGTCCCATTGGCCCCTGAGGACCCTGAGGACCTTCCGTGCCGTGAAATGCATACAATGCATAGGGTACAGCCAGAAGCCTGTTTGTTCCGGCCCATTTGTATCCGGAATTGTTCGCATCTATTTCCACTGAAAGATACACCTCTCCGTTTGTCCAGTCAATATTTTCAAACAGGTCGGAACTAACCCCTTTCCCTACTTCCAGCACAAACAAACCAAACGCATTGGTGGTTGTTTCATGCGTTTCAGTATAAACAACCGTTCCATTAACCGGGTCTCCTGCCAGAATTTTGAAACGCACCTTGATCGGAGCATTTTTCAATGGTAAACCGACTGCATCCCGTGCTACGGCCTGGTAGCTTAAGCCCGGAATATCTTGAGCCAGTGTAACCTTATTAATAATCAGAACAAAAGACAATAATAGCAGAAAAAACAGGAAACCCTGCTTCAGATGTAGGTTGATGAAAGTTTTCATAAAGCCGGTAGTTTGATCAGCAAATTATAACGAATATATTAAAGTTCTTCTCAGGTTATAATCAATTAATTAATAAGCGAAAAAAAAATCCGGTATGCAACATTTCATTGCGTTCCGGATTTGCAGAAAAGTAAGTATATTTTGAAGAAAGAACCAATACTTAATTATTTCAATGCTTTGGGAATCTGGTAGGTTTTGATACTTTCCCCGGCAGTAGTTGTCACTTTTAGAAAATATATCCCGGGATGAATCTGCGACAGATCTATCTCGAATTCCGGAGTTCCAGCTTCCAATTTTGCAGAAATCAACTTGCGACCAAGAGCATCATAAAGATCCACATTCAGATCTATGACTTCATTTCCTTTAACCTGCAATGTAAGTGAATTATAAGCGGGTATAGGATAAACCTTTAGCCTGACCTGGTCTGAGGTAACCGAAGGAACATAGGTTCCAGTACTGTAGGAAGGTTGCTGAAAACCCTGAGTAAGGATAACATCCGAACCAATGGTTTCTGTAGCCATTTCGCCAAGAGTCCAGCTTACAGAAAAATTCTGGGAGCTGAAAAAATCACCGGCAGAAGCAATGACATACGGTGTTATTTGCTGTGCAGATAAACTACCTGCAAGAAATAACAAAAGAACAGCAATGACATTGCACTTCTTCATGGAATAGTTTGTATTAGGGTTTCATTTTTTTAATAAATATACGAAATTTTGTCAAATTTTGTTCCAAAGAATGTACCAATTATTGCTTTAATTTGTCCGCCTCGCTTCGGGCTTTTTCAACAATTGCATCAGCTTTCTGGTCGGCTTCTTTGATTATCTTCTGTGCCTTTTCTTCTCCCTCTTTTCGTATTTTCTCAGCAGTTTTTTTCGCCAGAGGCATAGCCAGAGGTTTCCCTTCGGCCTCTTTCAGAGTTTTTTCAGCCAATTCATTCGCTTTTTGCCGTTCGAAGTCCGCTGCTTTGCGCGCCGCATCCCGAATTTGCTGTGCTTCTGCTTCTGCTTTGGCAACCAGTTCATCAGCTTTTTTACTTACTTCAGCTTTTACAGCCTCTTTTTTCTCTTCCACTGCCTGGTTAACTTTTTCTTTCACCTGTTCTTTAACTGCAGAAACGACATCTTCTCCGCTAGCAGCCAGATCAGGCTGAACTTTGGGATCGGCAAAGGTACCTCCTACCTTGACTTTAACATTGATTGTTTCGGATGGTTTAATTGCAATTCCCTTTGCAGCAGCAGCTGATGTTAATGAATTCATAACCGAGGATCCTATTTCGGTCCTGGGCAAGGTTAATGCCATGGTATAGTTCAATGTCTGGTCCAGTCCCTGGTCTCCTGCAATGGTCAGGGAAGTGCTTCCCATTTTTGTTGTAAATGGTTTCACGTAAACACGTCCGTCTTTAATATCGAAACCAATGTTGATATCTTTTAAGGCAATCTGCCGAAATTTGTCATTTTTTAATGCATCGGCAAGTTTTTCAAACACCCTGGAGTTACCTATTTCAACTGATCTGGAACTGAGAGTACCAGAACCTGATACAGTAGGCAAAACAGGACTCATATGCTGATCGAGCTGGCTCCAGAGAGTAATGCCGGCTGAAACTTTTCCTTTCGCATTCTTTGCCACAGGAGCAAAGCTTGCAACCATAGAAAAGGCATCGAACGAGGAAGGTATGTCTATATCATTGATTTTCAAGTTAAAATCTATAAAAGGTTTTGCCAGATTACTCGTATTATATTCGCCGTTCATCTGCATACTACCCTGCAGGAGGTTCATGGACAAGTTGGTAAGTTGGGCCACGCCGTTTTTCAGTTCTATTAGCCCTTTTATATCAGAAATTTCCAGCTTATCATATAGTACTTTTTTGAGGCTGGAATTGAGCGTGAAATCAATATTTTTAGGAACTTCAAACAATGTCATTTGTGTGGTATCGGTCACAGTATCAACTGGAGCTGATTCGGTCATAAACTCATTGACATCAAGAAAGCCTGAGGTCAGAACGAAATTGCCTTTGATGGTTTTATCACTGAAAACGTAGGGCAGAAAATCTGTTATTTTACCCGAAAGCTGTATGTCGCTTCTTCCGATGAGCAGATTGAATGATTTCAGGTCAAGAAAGCGGGGAGAAAAGAGCAATTCCGCGTTTTTAACAGTAAGGCCCTGAGGCAAATCAGCACTTTTATAAGTAATTCCGTTTAACGTCACATTACCATCGGCTTTAAACTGATCATATTGTTCCTTTTCCAGCATAGACATTGTTCCACCAAAAGAAACATCTGATGTAATGATACCGCTAATAGTAGTTGAATCAAGGGGAAGAACAGACTGAACCTTTCCAAGATCTACAACCCCTTTAAAGAGCCCTTCCACCTTCGGATCGGAAATAGGCTGTGCAATATTAAGTTTCATATCAAGCGGATTTCCGGCAAGTTCAAGGTGAAATTTATTAACATCAACCGTAGTCAGATCCATATTTTCTCCATGAAAATCAACCTGAGTATTGATCTGAATATTATCAACTGAAGCCGGCAGATCAGGGTAACGGAACCGTCCGTTGGATACTTGAAGGTTCAGGAAAGCCGAGGGTAAAATGGTATCATAATAAAGCCCTTTAACATACCCATCGAGTTGAAACTGGCCGGAAGTCTGTACTGAGGCAAAATCGTGAGTATAAACTGCAGGTATAAGAGATAGAATGGATTTAAAATCAGTCTTTTTTGTCGCAAACTTCACATCAGTGAGAATTGAATCGCCGGCAAGACCAACCGTTCCTTCCCAGCCTAAAGTGAGTTCATTCAACGAAAATGCATTGTCTTTCAGGGTAAAAAGTGATTTGACCATGTCGGCATCAACGTCAAAATGTGCAGCAAGCTTGACACTTGTGAGGTAAGGAATTTTATCCATAATGAAAGTAACAGCATCGGCTGATGTTTTGATAGCAATGGACGTGTAATCACTAGCCAGGTTCCCTTTCATGAGAAAATTAAATCCTTTTACAACAGCCTGCATATTCCCCTGCCTGTCGTCATAGCTGATAAAAGCATCATTGATCTGAAATTTTCTTAGCCGGGCAGAAAAATGAATAGGTTCAGAAGGTGTTGTATCAACCGCTTCTACGGTTGTCGTATCTTTCATTATATCCCAGTTTGCTTTTCCGTCCTCCAGCACAATGGCATGAATATATGGTTTATCGAGAATGATGGATTTAATGTCAATATCTTTCATGCGGATCACACTGATCAGATTTACTTTAACACCAAACGAACGAAAGGCAATCAGTGTATCTCCCTCAAACTGATCAATACCTGTTACTGTAAGATTTCGAAGTTCAACAAAAAGATCGGGGAATCCCTTTATTAATGACAGGCGAAGGTCAAAATCAACCCGGGCGTTCAATGTTTTATTAATCTCTTCCCGTGCTTTGTTCATTATTGGCTTGTGAAATGCCAGAGGAATAACAATCATCAGAACAAACAACGTAAAAATGACAATGACAAAAATCTTCAATAGTTTTTTCATGGCTTATAATTTGTTCAGCACAAATTTAGACAATTTGAAAGAACAATTTCGAATTTCTGTGTAAACCAAATAATCATATTTTACTTGACAATCTAGTCATACAAAGATTAATCATCCGGCGATTGACGTTTTAAGTATAAGGGCAAATCGTTAATGAAATGTATATATTTGAGTAAAATCAATTCTTATTTATAAAATGAATTTCCACCGAAACCATTTTGTAACATCTCTACCCCTGTTTCTTTTTTTCCTTTCTTTTCTAACATCATGTGAAGGCCCTCCGGGAGCAGATGCCAATGCTACCTGTACACAATGTCATAACAGCGGTTCTCTCCTTGTATCAGTTACCGAGCAATGGAGAACGTCAGTTCATGCCAGCGGTGAAAATACGGACCGGAATGGAACGACCTGTGCAATGTGTCATACCAGCGAAGGTTTCAGGGAATGTATTTCAGGGAACAAAACTGTTACCAACGCTCCCATTTCCAATGCTTCATCCATTGGCTGTCGAACCTGTCATAAAATACACGAATCATACGATACGTCAGACTGGGAACTTCGTACAAAGAATCCCGTCCAATTAATGATTTCCGGAGAAATTCTTAACCAGGGTAAAGGAAATATCTGCATCAATTGCCATCAGCCACGGATTCCGGATCCTTTGCCTGTTCTCAATGGTAATTCTGTAACAATCCGATCGGCCTACTGGGGTCCACATCATAGTACGCAGGCTTCCATCATCAGAGGCTCAGGCGGGATACCTCTGAGCGGCAGTGAGCCTTATAGCAACTCATCTCATTCCGATCTGACTAACGGATGTATTACCTGCCATATGGCCTCTGCTACAGGAATTAAATCGGGTGGCCATACCATGAAAATTACCTACGAATCGCATGGAGCCACTGCTTACAATTTTGCAGGATGCAAATCATGCCACAACAATACAACAGATCTTACCATTCTGGTGGAAACAGTCAGGAACGAAACCGACTCCCTGCTGGCACAGCTTGAAGAAAAGCTCAGGGAGCATAATATCCTCAATGCCAGTAATCAAATCAATGTCTCCTCCGGTTCCTCGCTGGAACTTACATCTGATCAGGCAGGTGCTTTGCTTAATTATCTGCTTGTAAAAGAGGACCGAAGCGGCGGTGTTCACAATTACAGGTACGCTAAGGCTCTTCTGAAAAACAGCATAGGGAAATTGTAAACCGGATATTAGTCGAAACAATGTGAGCTGTAATTCAGGAAAAAAATCCTTATTTCCATTGAATCTTTGTTATTTTTGAAACTGAGATAATTTCAACATGAAGTTTCATTCCATTTTCTTTCAAGTGCCGGATAAAGACGATAAAAGGTTGCATGAATACCGGAAAAGTTTTCTTGTTGCGCTGGTTCTGCTTTTTCTGGGTTTGCTAATAGAAACAATTTCCGGAGGGAAGGGTATCTATCTGCCAGGAATGCCTTTTAACATTTATGCCGGATTCTTATTTATGTTTCTTCTAGTACTTATTCACCTGTATTATCGCCAGCACCCTTTTATCAAATGGCTTTCAGGTATTCCTGCTGCGGTGAGTTCCATAAGTCTCTTTGCTTTGCTGGTTCTTTTACTGGGTTTTATACCACAAGCAGATAGTCAAAGTAAATTGCTTTCGCTCACTGGATTGGATCATTTAAAAAACAGCTGGCCTTTTTTTATCTCCCAATTATATATTCTCTCTTCCCTTGGTCTTGTTATTCTGAGAAGGTCGAACCGATTAACGTTACGTAATTTGGGATTTTTGCTAAACCACGCCGGCTTATTTTTGGTTTTATTAGCCGGTGGCCTGGGTTCATCCGATCTAATGCGTTTACAAATCGAACTATATGAGGGTGGTTCTTTCACAAATTATGCCCATGATCGTATTAATCAATACAGGCTTCCTTTTTCCATAAAACTGAACGATTTTGTTCTTGAAGAATATCCACCAAGAATAGCCTTTGCAGATGCAAGGACTTTTAAGATTATTTCGGATAAAAAGAATACATTCATGTATGCAGAACCTGGAGAGCGGTTTCCGTTTAAAGAGTACGTTGTACAGGTGGATACAGTTTTGATACGATCCCTTCCTGAAAAGGGAAGAATGATAGCAGTTGACTCAAAAGAAGGGATTCCTGCCTGCTATATAAAGGTATTCCGTGGAACAACTTTAGAAGCAAAAGGCTGGATTGCCTGCGGAAGCAGATCGATGCATCCCTCCATTCTTAGTCTGAATGATACAATGATGGTAGCGTTGCTGGATCCTGAACCGAGGAAATACCAGTCATTACTTGAATTTACCACTGGAAATGATACCCTGCCTGCCATTCTGGAAGTCAATAAACCTATAAAAATCAAGGGATGGAAATTGTATCAGATGGGGTATGACCAGGCAGAAGGTCGGAATTCGCAGTTATCGGTTATTGAGGCAGTAAATGATCCATGGCTGCCTGTTGTATATACCGGAATTTTTATGTTGTTAGCCGGGGCCATATATCTTTTCTGGCTGGGACAGTGGAATAAAACTAAATAATTGGGCAATGGATTGGATGGATTTTCCCGCGATCGTACTTATTACATCCATATCATGGATAACGGGACTTTTCGCTGTATTGGTTTTTAGTAAAAAAGCACTTTTAAGATGGACAGGGATTACACTTCTCTTTGCAGGAACACTGCTTTTAGGTATTTTTATTGCGGGATTATGGATTCATCTGGGACGACCCCCTCTGAAAACCCTGGGTGAGACCAGACTCTGGTACTCTTTATTTCTCGCGTTGGTTGCTATTGCAGGTTTTCTGCGTTGGAACTATTTGATTTTCCCGCTAACAGGAGTTCCCATGGCATTACTCTTTCTGTTAATCAACTATGCCCATCCCGAGAATTATGAAAAAACCCTAATGCCGGCCCTTCAGAGTATCTGGTTTGCCCCTCACGTAATTGTGTATATGCTGTCATATGCTTTGCTGGGTGTATCTTCTGTTACAGCCTGGATCGGATTATACAGGCACATTACGTTCCGGTTTGACCGGAATACCTTGAAGTATGCAGACAATCTTGTTTATCTTGGTTTTTCCTTGCTGACACTTGGGCTTCTTTTTGGTGCACTCTGGGCCAAGGAAGCCTGGGGACATTACTGGACCTGGGATCCAAAGGAAACATGGGCTTTGCTTACATGGTTAACCTATTTGATTTATATTCATTTCCGATACCATCAGCCTGAAAAAATCAGAATGCCACTATGGATTCTAAGTTTGTCCTATGTCATTCTGCTAATATGTTATATGGGGTTGAAGTATTTGCCATCGGCAACTGCCAGTGTTCATATTTATTCGAATTGATAAGAGGAATGGCTTGTATCTGATTCGTTTTATTGTCCACTGCGCCATTTATGCTGTCATCTCCGGCGAACCTGGGGTGAAGGAAAAACCGTTCCGGCAGAACCCTATATTCCGGGAATAATTAAACGAAGAAGCAAATAAACCAGAGCTGAAAAAACGAGAGTAGAGGGAATAGTCAGTACCCAAGCCCAGACAATCTTTTTAGCCAACTTCCAACGCACGGCTCCGAAACTTCGTGTGATTCCCACACCGATAATAGCGCCGGTTATTGTATGGGTAGTACTGACCGGTATTCCAAGAAGAGCAGTAAAAATAAGCGTACTGGCTCCGGCTGATTCAGCAACAAAACCATGCACAGGCTTAAGATCGGTAAGTCCTACACCGATGGTACGGATTACTTTCCATCCTCCGGTAAGTGTACCTAATGCAATAGCACTATAACCGGCAAAAATAACCCAGGTAGGAACATAAAACTCTGGTCCGATGAGACCTGTACTGAAAAGCAAAACCGAAATAATACCCATGGTTTTCTGGGCATCATTGCTGCCGTGACCCAGGCTAAAAATAGCTGATGAAAAAAGCTGCAGAATACGAAAGATGTTTTCGACTTTCAGCGGAGCCGTTTTCCTCACAATCAGCAGGGTAAGGATCATAAAAAAATAGGCAATGAAGAATCCAATCAAAGGAGAGAGTACAATAAACAAGGAAACTTTTATGATACCCGACATGACCAGTACTGAAGGACCATGTTTAACCAGAGCCGGACCAATAAGGCCTCCTATTAGCGCATGCGAAACACTGATCGGCAGGCCAAGGTGGGTACATCCATAAACCCAGATGATGGATGCGATGAGTGAGGCCAGAATAAGGTATTCATTTACAGCATGAGGTTCCACAATTCCTTTTCCGACTGTAGTTGCCACATGCACACCAAAGAAAAAAGCCGCGGCGAAATTCCACATGGCAGCCCACAAAACAGCCGTAAAAGGGCTGAGTACTTTGGTAGAAACAATTGTTGCAATTGAGTTGGCGGCATCATTCATTCCGTTAAAAAAATCAAAAAGCAATGCCAGAACTATGGCAATTACAACAATTGTCATCATAGGTTATGTGCTACAGAGTTTTAACAAGAATTGACTTCAGAAAATCTGACACATCTTCAGCTGCATCAGTGGCTTTTTCAAGTGCGGATATGATTTCTTTCTGCTTAATCAGTTCCACTGCGTCCTTTTCTTCACGAAAAAGTCGGGAAATGAATGCATCGAAAACCTCGTCGGCCATATTTTCCATTTCGTTGATTTTAACGCAGGCCTGCATAATTTCTTTCTGATCGCGCAGGTTATTCAACTCTTTCATGGCGTTCTGAATTTCCATGGCACCCTGCAAAATGAGATCAGCAAAAGCAATAAAGGAATCCACCGGCAGCCTGGGTTGATAACGCTGAATCTTCTGGGAGGCGGAATGAATCTGATCAAGAACATTATCAATGCTGTTGGCCAGTTTATGAATATCGTCCCTGTCAAAAGGAGTGATAAAAGTCTTGTTCAGTTCCTCATAAATCTGATGTGTAATCTGGTCTCCCTTTTTTTCGCAAGCCCGGATCTGGTTGACAAATTCTTCCCGACCATCATCCGTAGCTGTTACCAGTTTCTTAAAACATTGAGCCGTTTCAACAAGATTATCGGCCGCATTGATAAAATAAGGAAAGAACTTCCTATCTTTTGGAACAAAAAAGGCGAAAATATCAGATATTTTCATACAAAATGAAATTGTTTGCAAAAGTACTCAGTCATTTCAATCCAATGTTAATTTTTCGTTAAATTTAACCTTATTTATACATTTATCTAACCTATTCTTAATTATCACTGCAATATGAAAAGGAGGACTATTCATATAGTAATTTGAATATCAGTGGAGTATGCGTTAATATGAGACACATTAATAAATCCATGAATTTTTACAAAATTATCCCATTGTGAATTCGAATTTCATAAACCCAAGTACCATGAATTAACAAATTCAACCGGGCTAACCCCGATGGAACAAAGTGAAATCGGCCTAACAGGCACAATAGGCATTG
>CAZJQN010000026.1:0-32938 GCA_964548125.1 uncultured Bacteroidales bacterium
CAATTTTTGTTGCATATTTCCCATTTTAGTAATTAATTATTGTTTCTCATAATATTTATGAAATGCCAAAATTCCTTCAAATAGAAACATAAAATTTTTAAACATTTTCAACATATTTTCAGAATCACATTTTTTAATGGAATCATATACGATTGTAAAGAATTTATAAAACTCTTTTATACCTTCAGTTTTATGGCGCTTAACTGCATATGCCAAACGAGGCCGCAACATCAAAAAAGCAGTTTTCTCATTATCCTTTAAAGACAGATCTTCATCTTTAACACGCATCTTTATTCTTTGCATTTCCCCATAGAATATTCGAATCTGAGATGTTGTAAGCTCACCCTTAGCAATTCGCTTGCCGAACCAATCACAAAAATCAATAGCATCTGAATCAATACCAGATGCAATCCATTTTTGAATTTTATTTTCATCCAAATCGCCATTTGAAATATCACTTGATTTTCTTTTTTCATTTGAAGATGCCATACTATTTAATTTTTAAAATTACTTATTAATGTTACTTCTTATTTCAAAATCTGCCCAGCGAACTGCTATAGCAAGAATCTGCAATGCAGTATATTCAGTATAAGGTATTTTCTCAATTTTATTGATAAATATATTTTTTGACCATTCATCATATAATTTTCTTACTTCTTCTTTATCAGCATTTCTCGCCGAGGCTCTTTTTAAATTATAAGCAAGCAGCCATTTTGAACGTATTTTAAACAGATCGGCAAGATTTTTTTCTTCATCTGAAAGAAGCTCATAGTTATCAGGATACGCCCGACACATTATATTAAAAATATTGCTAACGAATGAAGATGGCAGATCGTTGCTCGCCAGTAATTCTTTCAGTTCGTCCTTAATTTTAATAAATTCCTTAAATTCCTTTCTCCAATTGAAGGCATAGTTAAATACTGAAAAAGAATCCTTCATTATTCCATTGCATATATGTTCTTTAGCATTTTTCTCTTCCAGTTCCGAATATTCAGCAGCTTTCAATATGGGGAACTTAGGAGTAACTAGAGACATTCCTCCAGAAATAGAAATATTATCATTATTACATGTCCAAGTTTTGAAATCATCATAAATTTTAATTGCAAATTTCACAAGTGTATCCCATTTACCAACTATAAATAGATCATCACCACCAGCATAAATAATCTGCGTATATTGTTTAAATTCATTCTCTGAATTCCACAAAGTATTCAAATAACCAGAAAAAAATAAATCAAGATTACGGCTTAAACAAGCATAACGGGAAAAAGATCTAAATGATTTTTTTATTCCATCCCTGAATATACTACCCAGATTATCTACATCCATCCTCAATATACCTAATCTAACAAGATTAGGTGAAAAGCTTCGTTCTTTCTTTCCATTGTCTTTAAACTCAATACCTGCCAGTTCCTCAAAAGTTTTTGGTAGATCATTATTATCTTTTGGATAGTCATTACCTGCATAAAAAACAAACCCATATACGTTATTGAATCCAAGGCTTACATTATCTAAAAAATCAATAAAGTTAAATCTTCTAACCATCAAATTATCTGATGATCCTTTCAGCTCCTTTTTTAATAGATATAATTGCTGATTGTTAATAAAATAATTAAAGCAACCTATTTCTACTGGATCAAAAGAAAATATTTCATTCCAGTATGGTATTTGTTCAAAACTAATTACCCAGTATTCAGTGTCTTTCAAAATTTTTCCTAATTCTATTTGCTTATAAGTATATTCCTTAACAATTGAATTTCCATTATCAGGATCAAGTTTTATTGTTTTTTCTCCTTTTTCTATTGGATCCCCGGTTATATAATCTCTTCCTAATTTATTATCAATACTTATCACATCTTTTCCAAATATTTGATTATAATTCCCTTTAATAATTGAAATAAATTTTTTTCTTTTCCTGAAATTAATTTTTTCGGCAAGTTTATTCCAGATTAAGCCGATGTCATCAAAAATAATTTTTTCACCGAACTCAACAAAATCAACAACTAAGTATAATTGTGTACTATGATATTTAAAAAGTTTATGTTCTACTTCTTTAATATAATTATTAATTATTGATTTTGTTTTTTCTGTATTAGGTACAAGCAAATAGAAGTTTCCTCCACTTTTATAAATAACGCATGAACCTGGTAATTTGAGGAGTTGCAATAACTTTGTTACAATGCTATCAATAAGCATCTGCAAATAAAAGGATCTTCCCTTCAAATTCTTAGCAGCACCATGTGCAGCAATGCTATATAAGAACTTTTGTATGCCAGATAAATCACCACCAACCAGCAAAAAAGGATTTTGTTCATGAGATGGCAAATCGCTACAACCATTTTCAGTTATAAAATCAAATAATGAAATAGCAAAAGCTGCAGAAATCTTTAAATGATCATATAACGATACATCAGGAAAGTTTACAGTACTTGCCGGGATGCGGCTAGTATATTTTTCAAGAATAAAACCCAAGGTTTCAGATAATATGGTTATGTTTGATTCTCTTAGTTTCTCTATGTCTTTAATAAAAAATTTCCATAATTTGGAATAATTTTCTTCACTGTTATAATCATAAGAAATATATTCCCTGTTTATATTCAGACTGCAAAAAGGAATTTCAGGAATTGCATTTTGATCAATATTATTGCTATCACTATTTTTATTAGAAATAAGACTGAACACAGAGCGCATTCGTGTTTTTTTAAAAGCATTCCAATCTTTATTAGATTCAACTTCTGCGTCTTTCCAGGCTGTTTCATTGGTACGATCCATGCTTGCCGAATAATGATCTGCCTTTTGTATAATCCTTTCATAAATTGTTTCCGGGTTATGGTGCTTTGCTGCCAGTTTGAGCAGTTGATCAACATTTCCACATTCGGATTTTCTTAATACATTACCAAATAATTCTTTATGATCTTCAAAAAACTGGGCAGTCCAAAGAACATGCTTGTGTGAAAAACCTTTTATATTGCTGGGACAAATAATATCTTTGAGCTTCTTTACTTCATTGGAAAGTACGTTACTTTGGTCACTTCCTTTTTCATCTGCGCGCTGATAAAATTTACCTATATCATGCAATAAGGCCGCCAAATAAATCTCTTCTCGTGTCATAGTTATTCTTTGTTGCGGGTATCATTCATCTGAAACACATTTCCATAGCCCAGGCTAACGCTTTTTCCCAGTCCGATGTAATTGGGCAGGAAAACGTTACTGGTAAAGATCATATTGAATCCCATTACTTTTTTCCCCTTTAGCGTAACAGGGTGAATACCGTCAATCTGAAGGATGCGGGTATTAATCTGCCGGGTTACGTCCCAGTTGATTCCTTTGGCAAAGGACAGGATGTTTCCGGTTAGTTTCTTTTCGAGGTAGGATATTTTTTCTGCATCTTCCGGTAGATTCAGGTATTCCCGATAGTTTTCCTGATTAAGGGCAATCCAGTTACTCATGCGATAGGTGAAATCTTTGTCCCACACCTGAATTGTAAACTGGTTCATGAGCAGCCGGGCGATTTTCATTTCGAGCCAGCGTCCACTAATGTGGATGCTCCAGTCGCGGTTTTCAAAATAGTTATGAATCTGGTCCACTCCGTCGTCAATACATACAATGGCCGGATGCTTACGTATGCGTTTGTACTGGATAAGAGGGTACCGGTACAAATATTTCTGTTCATTCAGATGGTTATGAAACAGGATGTGCTCGCGGCCAGCTTTGGCAATAATGGCACCACGAAAAGCCGGAATTTCGTGTGCTTCAATCTCATCAGCAAATTCCACCAACAGCACGCGTAAGCGTCTAAAAGGCTCTCCTCTGGGAGGGGAATTTATTATTCCGTTTTCGGCAACCGGCTTTACCTTATTATTCACAGTGGTTAATTTATTAATTGTCTGTCAATAACATTACAACTACATGATATACAACTCTTTGTTTGATTGTAATCCAAATGTATAAAAAATCAGCGATAACTCAGCGATTATGTTAATAACTTTTTTTTCTACACCAGTTGATTTTTTGATGTGGAGAACGTAAACGTTTTATAAATCTGTTGTTTCCGCAACTCCGTCTGGTTTCGCACAAGGCAATCATAATCACTTTCACTGTCACCGAATTTGTTAACCAGTATGAACAATTCGATGAAGAAAAAGAAGCAGAAGAACAGAAGCCAAATAAAAATACCGGCATAACTTGAACTTAACAGGATCATCAGTGTCTGAATTTCATCGATCAGTCCGTTTTTCGATTGCAATTCGAGTTCAATTTCGTTCCGCATGTTCAGCAAATTTTTTTCCTTATCAGCTTTTTGCTCGCGCAAAGCATTCAACTGTTTTTCGAGTTGACTTACCTGTTCAAACTTTGGATTTGGCACCGCCTGCGTTACAACATTCCGGCTTGCAGGTATCATGTTTCCGGTGCTGTCTATTTTGTATGCCGTATTTATGGTTGGCAGGAAAATGCGCGGATTCTTACTGATTTCATTAAGCAGCTGTGAGCGCTCCGTTTCCCGGGTAAGGATTAGTGTATCAAGTTGTTTTATCTGGAAGTCAAGTTGCCTGGTCTTTTCCGGCAGGATGCGGTTCACTTCTTCCTGGATTCTGCTGATGCGTAATTTTTCGATATCGTCGCCAAACACAATCTGATCTGTAATGACAGCACCAATCACTGCCATAACTATACCGACGCAGAACCGAAAAATGAAGGCCACCCGGTTTCGTTTTACAGCCAGGATGATCTGTCGTTCAATCTGAATTACAATAAAGATCATGGTAATTGCAAAGGCGATAGCTGAAAGAAGAGAAGCATGCAGATATCGCTGAGCGAAAGCGAATCCAATAAAGCCCCAGACCATGCATACCACCAGCATGGCAGAAAAGTATTTGATAACTGTTTTGGCAGTAGCTTCACTGCACTGGGTTACCAGGCGGTAGTTGTAACCGGTAAAAAAGCAGGCTGATTTTAACCAGAAATTTCTCATAAATATAATTACTATTTAAGGTCTGTATTATTTATTCCGACATGTCTGCATCATCAGATAAGAGAAGGGAACGCGATATAGCTTCCAGGCCACGGCGAAATCCTTTTTCGTAAGCCAGTTTAATTTTGAGAGGCATACCGACAAGTTCAACTGAATTCATACCAATTTCCTTTACTTTTTCATAGGTATTGCGAATACTATTCTGTCTGGCACGCAGTTCCTCCACCAGGTCCATAAGTCCAGCCCTGCTGCGGGTGGCAATATGCAGATCATATTTCTGCAATTCTTCTTCGTACCATGTGCACGTTTTTTGAATAAGAATGCGCAGATCGTGTAAAATAAGTTCCACATTATCAGCCATATACTTCAGGTCTGGCATAGCAAGGGCATCGTCGTACCCCTGTTGTTCAAAGTCGGTTTGCATAAAATCGTAAATTACATCAATGCCCTTAAGATCAGGCACAGTCTGTGCTGCGGGTTCATCGGTTTCGGGTATGTATGGTTCACCGTCATCAACAAAGAGAGAACGGGATACCGGCACATCCATTTTCTCAGTATTTTCCGGCTGAGGCTGCTGCTTTTTTCTGAAAAAAAGATTAAAAAAACTCATAGTGATTAATTTTTAATACATAAAACATTAAACATATTTTACGGGCACATCATATAAAGTATGTCCTTTTCGGTGACAGGTTTCACAAAGCGTTATGAGCAGTTCATCACTGTATTCCCAGGGGTCAGCGTACCGTTTTTCTTCCAGCAGATAATGGTACTGCCGGTGGTGCACCTGGAGGTTTTCGCTGCTATTGCAATTTATGCAGCGAAAGCGGTCACGGACCAGTATCTGCTGGCGACGCTTTTCCCAGCGTGCGTCACTCAGTTTTTGACTGTATGTTTCTTCTGTAATCTGCTTCATATTTGCAATATTTAGTAATTAAAGCCTCCCATACCATCAGAGTAACCGGAGCAGCAGGATTAGCTGCCTGGAAATATTCCCTGTTTTTCGCATTATGAAACTGAAAAATAGTAGCTCCTTCAACCCGCAATTTTTCACTAACAGCAAGTTCAAACAACATTGGAAATGAACCTAATGCCCATCGCCGATACCATAATATTATTTCCATAATTTCCGTATCGTCATTTCCGGGATCGATACAATACATGTTCCAGATGATATCAATGCCCCATTTTACCATGGCAGTATCATTGATGTATTCATTTCGACTCAGTATGTATCGTTTCATAATGGTTTTATGGTTTCAGGTTTTAAGTGCCTGCACCTTACATAGTATAAGGAGCAGGCACCGGAGATATTCCCTGACAGTTTACAGGGAAGAGAGGATTACCACAGCTACCCAGATACCCCAGCCTATGGCGGTATTACCAACATTCATACCGCGTGCCTTTTTCTGATAGCAGGAAAGGTACTCGGGATCACCAAAAAGATCTTTGTTTTTTGACATGAACATAGTTTCCTTTCCCGAAGCAGGTGTAGGATTTGAAACAGCCGCTCCTATGACGGCGAAAGGGCCGAAGAGAACACCCAGCACCATATGCAAACCTGCCTTTCCGTGATAATTTTCGGCATCCTGTTTACCTTTAAGGCATGCATCCGGATCACCGGCCATGGTAGCAAGGTAATTAACGTACACCCTGTCATTGGGATCTTCAAAAACAACCGTAAGTATGTCTGTTGCGGGAATCTGGTACATTTTACCCCGGGTTTTGAATAACAGACTGCATTTCTCAACCCGTTTCACCTTACCCTCATACTGCATTCCATTGGTCAGCGTAATGATATCACCTGCCTGAGCAAGACCGAACATGGTCAAAAGGACCAGAACAAACAAAGTTTTTTTCATATACATTAAATTTTATTGGTTAGCGATTTCCATTTTCAATATAAATGCCAATTGTGCCATTGTGTTGAAAATGTGAATCTTAAGTAATTTTGCTTTTTTATTAAAACTTCATTTTATGAAATTGACTCAGCTTTTCATTGTCATTTTTTGATATTCATTAAATAAAAAATCTGTATCTTTAGGAATAAAATTCAGTACATGGAAAAAATTCTCATTTCATGGATTGCCCGGACCAACGATTTTATAGAACACCGCGTAAAGAAAGATGGCCCCACTATGTGTTTTCATCGTTATCACTGGGACCATTCCTTGCACGTACTTCTAGCGGCTGAAGCAGATAAAGCACTTCAGCATAAGCTGGCAGAGGAGATCCGGAAAGAATTCAACCACAGTGTTGAAGAAGTGACTCTGGCGGTGGATAATGTTCTTGATATAAGTGAAATAAAAGGAAAAACAGAAAAAATTCTGATAAAGTACCGGCATCAATATGTTGACATATTTGCGTCACCCGGCACATCGGCCATGCAGGTAGCATGGTATATCTGCTATACAACTCTGGGGTTAAAGGGTCGTTTTTTACAAACCCGTTCACCGAAAGATTCAAAATCAGGGAAGTCAGAACTATTTGTTCTGCGATTTAAAAAGTCTGAACAACCATTATCGATGATGATTTTTGAAGAAGAAGTCGGCACACCGACCCGTTTAAAATCATCTGCTTCATTTTGTCTTACACCTGCACTAAATGAGTTGCGAAAGAAAGCTCTGCCGGCTGCAAAAGCTGATGTTCCTGTTCTGATTCTGGGCGAAACAGGTACCGGAAAAGAAGTTCTGGCAAAGTACATTCATGATAACAGTTACCGGAAGGATAAAAAAATGCTGGCCTTTAACTGTTCGGCACTTGGTCATGAACTTCTGGAATCCCGGTTATTTGGTTATAAAAAAGGAGCATTCACCGGTGCAGAAAAGGATACGCCCGGTTTATTTCATGAAGCAAACGGCAGTACAATATTTCTTGACGAAATAGGCGATGTAACACCTTATACCCAGAAAAATCTGTTACGGGTGTTGCAGGAAAAGGAAATTTTACCGGTGGGGGGCCGGCACCCGGAGCCGGTTGATGTACGTATTATTGCTGCTACCAATAAGAATCTACGCAAGTTATGCGAAGAAGGTAAATTCCGGTGGGATCTCTATTACAGGCTGGCGATTGTGGAACTCACCATACCCTCCCTTGCCGAACAAGGCAAAGATGCAATAGATTTATTGCTTTCCTTCCTGCTGGAACAAATAGCTAAAAGGTTTAACAAGCCAGTTCTGAAGATTCATTCCGACGCAAAGGAGATACTTCTTTCTTACCAATGGCCCGGAAATATACGTGAAATGGAAAACCTTGTCAGCAATTTTTACATTTATTGCAGTAAGGAGGTCCGGGTCAGTGATCTTCCTGAATACATTCTGAGACTGCAGACAACTCAAACTCTGTCATGGAAGGACGCCGAGAAGCAACATATTATTAAGGTTCTTTCCTTAACCGGAGGATCGCGGAAAGAAGCTCTCAAGCTACTTGGTTACGGGTCGTACAATACCTTACTCGATAAAATACGCAAGTATAAAATAGATGAACAAATTACCACATCCGACTAAAAAAACTATATTTGCACCCACAAACCAAAACCATTTAGTTATGGCATATAAAATTAGCGAAGACTGCACAGCATGTGGTACCTGTATTGATGAATGTCCGGTAGAAGCTATTTCTGCAGGCGACATTTACAAAATTGATCCGGAAGTATGTACCGATTGCGGTGCATGTGCTGATGTTTGTCCGGTCGAAGCTATTCACCCAGAATAGTCATCCTCTGGATGCAATGCGCTTTGCGGGCAGGTGCCCGCAAAGCGCATTGCTTTTTTCAGGGGTCGTAATGCGATCCTTCCAGAATTTCACGTGCCGATAACCTGGTCATAAGGTCCGCTGGACTAACCCCTGGATACCGCTTCATATACCCCGATACAATCCGGTAACCGATCCATACGGCGGCACGCGCCGGAGACTCCCTCGTAAAATCTTTTGTAAACGGCCCTTCATTGATAAACTTTCCAATAGTAAAGGCGTCAGAAACAAAGAGCTTTTTGTTCTCCACCAGATAGGTCCACATCTGATGCTCGTTTTTTCTGCACCATTCCATCTGATCCTTTGTAAACCCCCAGAGGAGGGTATCAGGATAATCCGGGAAAATCTGCCGCACCTGGTACATAATTTTCCCTTCCTGGATAATATATTCGAGCAAGCGAGGCGATGAATCGGTCACAGGGAAAATGGTGTTCATCCATGCTCTGATACAGTCAGGGGCAATACGTGCCGGAAGCATTGTGCGACGCTGATACAGCGGCAGCATAGCGGCACGGTACAGAAGGGATTCCATACCCAGAAACTTGTCGAGAGAAAGGCCGAGCATTGAATCGGTAGCCATAAATGACTGGTTAAGACCGGAGATTACAGTAACCAGCACAGGAGGCTTTTGTCCGGGAAATAAAGTTGCAAACCGGTTCCAGGCATATTCAAGCCGTTGCTCTACAGGAGTAAAATCAGCAAAAACCGAATCAGACGCCTGTTTAAGTTCAAACACACTCCGGTCAGTAAGAAAAGTGATGAGCAATTCAGGATAGAGCGGGTCAGTGGTTTTCCCAATCTGCAGTACATACTGGCTGTACGCTTCAAGGAACTCTCCGTATTTTTCCCGAAGGGCCGGCAGGGCAGCCCGTATGGAATCCGCGTCGGGTGAGAGGCTGAAAAGGTCCTGATCAAGCCGGAGAATGGTCAGATCCACCTTTTCCTGAGGCAGGAAGGTATCCTGACGCTTCGGCCGGCAGGAAACCATTAATAACATACCCAGCAAAAGAATCATCAGCCGCTTCATACACAAATCCTTTTAATTTCTGAAAAACTGGCAACAGTACGCTTTACGGGAACAAATAAACAAAAAAGTATCTTAACCGGCGCAAACGGGTAGGAATGGTTATCCACCTGCACCTTGCACAACGATCACAATTTCGCCTTTCGCAGGATTTTGCCGGTAAAAGGCGGCCAGTTCGCCCAGGGTTCCCCGGTTGAATTCCTCAAACTTTTTACTGATTTCCCTCGCCACAACTGCTCTCCGGTCATTTCCCAGAAAAGAGGCAAGATCGTTCAGTGTACGCGCCAGCCGGTGGGGTGATTCATACAGAATGATGGTACGGTCTTCCTTTTCAAGGTTTTTAAGTCTGGTCTGCCTGCCTTTTTTTAAGGGGAGGAATCCCTCAAAGACAAACCTGTCGCAGGGAAGTCCGCTTCCTACAACCGCCGGAATCAACGCCGACGGGCCGGGCAGAATTTCAACAGGAATGCCCTGCTCAATGCAGGCATGAACCAGAAGATAGCCGGGGTCGGAAATTCCGGGTGTGCCGGCATCAGACACAAGTGCTATTGTTTCTCCCGACAGGATTCGCTGAACAACAGAATGAAGCGTTTTATGCTCATTGAACTTGTGGTGCGACAGCAAGGGCTTCCGTATCTGGTAATGTTCCAGCAAAATCCGGGAGATGCGGGTATCTTCCGCCAGAATCAGATCGGCTTCTTTTAATATGCGCACAGCCCGGAATGTGATGTCTTCGAGGTTACCAATCGGGGTTGGAACAACATACAATCTGCTCATGCCTGATGGGAATGACGCCTTTGCACCAGCTCAAGAAACTGCATTACAATAGGATCTTCTTCGTCCCATGAAAAGTTCTGACGAATATAGTTTATGGCTTCATCATAGCCGGAAGCATTATTGAGAATATCAATGGTCTCTTTGTAGTGGTGGGCATTGCCGGCAAAAAGTTCCTTAATAAACAGAAACTTTTCATTCAGTCCGATCGCCGATTCAATATTGCTGATGGGGCGTGATTTCATAACCGACGAAAGGTCCTTTTTTGCACTGACATTCTCTGCCAGCCGGTCGTGCATGAACTTCTTTGTTCCTGCAAATTTATCGGCCAGTATTTCAGCTTTCTGCTTTGTTTTTTTTATTTCAGTCAGTGGCTGACTGGCATATTGTTCTGTCGTAAGTTCTGTTCCTGCTACAGTTTCAGAAGGCATGCTACGCGAAGCAACTTTTACAGGTTCCTGGGTCCGGACTTTTTCTTCTGACTGAACACGTTCTGAATCCTGAACAAAACCAGGTTCTTTCCTGGCATCAGAAAAATACTCCGGAGGCTTAATCCCTGTTTTTACTTCCAGCAGCATGTCGTAAATCCTCACAAACCTTGTTCTCAGCAGGTCTACATCGAGGGCCGACAGTTTTCCTTTTTGTTTTGCTTCTTTCAGAAGGGAAGTCGTTTCATCCCATTCCCTGATCAGACGTTCAAATAGAGGTTCTTTGCTCATCCTTCCATTTTTTCGTTACTTTTGTAAAAATAACGATAATTAATGAATTTCATTGTCAGCAGTAAATCACAGTTGTTTGGACCTATTGCCAGAACCGCTGAAAACAACGCAGAAAATTATTTACACTCAATAAAACAATAAAGCAATCGTTTTTCAGGGATAGGAATCATTTCAGATGAAATACACTCTCGGGGATATTGCTGAAATTACGCAGGGAAAACTGTACGGCCAGTCTGATGAAGTGATCAGGGAGATCCTCACCGACAGCCGTTTACAGCCATCAACTACTGCATGTCTGTTCATTGCTCTTAAAGGGCCGAATCATGACGGGCATTCGTTTATCGTGGAAATGAGCAAAAAAGGTATCAGAAATTTTCTTGTGCAATCCATACCTGCCGATGCAGAGAATATTACCGGTCATTCGTTTGTTACGGTTCCCGATACACTGAAAGCGCTTCAGCAACTGGCAGCAGCTTACCGCCAGCAGTTCAGAGGGAATGTAACCGGTATTACCGGCAGTAATGGCAAAACCATTGTGAAAGAGTGGCTGCATCATCTTTTTTCCCTGAAATACCATACTGTCAGTAGCCCGAGAAGTTACAACTCCCAGGTAGGAGTTCCTTTGTCGGTGCTTATGTCGGAACCTGATGCCGATATGTACATCTTTGAAGCAGGGATCTCCTTTCCCGGCGAAATGGATCAACTGGAAAAGATTATCCGGCCTGTTACGGGAATAATAACAAACATTGGTGAAGCCCATCAGGAGAATTTTTCTGATATCCGGCAGAAGGTACGCGAAAAACTGCAATTGTTCCGGCGTGCGGACCGGTTGTTTTATTGTGCTGATCAGAAAATAGTTCGACAGGCTGTTGACGATATGTTTCCGGGTAACAAGCCGGAAAAAATTTGTTGGTCAACTAGTTTGGAATCCTGTCGCCTTTTTGTAAAAACCATTCGCAGGGTCAGCGGACGAACGCATATAGCCGCTATCTGGAGAAACCAGACGGTACGAATTTCCATTCCTTTTACCGACCAGGCTTCTATTGAGAATGCTATCCATTGCTGGCTGATAATGCTCGAATCGGGTTTTGATTCAGAAGAACTTCAGCAACCTTTTTCCACCCTGCCGGCAGTAGCCATGCGCATGGAAGTAAAGAGAGGCATACGACATTGCACACTGATCAACGACAGTTACAGTTCGGATCTGGTATCGCTGAACATAGCTCTTGACTTTCTGCGCCGTCAGGAACAACATCCCGGAAAAACAGTTATTCTTTCCGATATCCTGCAATCGGGGCGGACAGAAGGCGAACTTTACCGGCGAGTGGCTTCTCTGCTGAAAAGCAAAAATGTCACCAGGCTGATTGGAATTGGTGAAGTCATTTCCCGTAACCGGGAAGTATTTTCACTTCGTGCCTCTTTTTATCCGTCAACAGATGCTTTTCTGCAGTCTGATGAACGGATGTCGTTTTCTGATGAAGCCATTCTGCTGAAAGGAGCACGGGTTTTTAATTTTGAACGGATAGCTGCCTTCCTGGAAGAAATAAGGCACATAACGCGCCTTGAAATCAATCTGAATGCACTGATACACAACTTCAATTATTTTAAGTCGCTGGTTCCGCCTGGTACAAAGCTTATGGTGATGGTGAAGGCCCTTTCTTACGGAAGCGGGACGCATGAAATTGCCCAGCTAATGCAGTACCATAAAGCCGACTACCTTGCTGTGGCATTTATAGACGAAGGAGTTGCTCTCCGTCAGGCCGGGATAACCATTCCGATAATGGTCATGAGCCCGGAGGAACAAGGATTCAGGCCTATGGTACAGCATAAACTGGAACCCGAAATCTACAGCTGGCCTTTTCTGCGAAAAATCATTGCCTGGCTGCAGGCAGAAGGAATCAGTAACTACCCGGTTCATATTAAAATTGATACAGGGATGCATCGTCTGGGTTTCGCATGGGAGGATGCCGAAAAACTGGCCAATTTTCTTTCAGAACAGAATACTGTGCGCGTTGTTTCTGTTTTTTCACACCTGGCCGGAAGTGAAGACCCCGGACTGGACGAATTTACACGCTGGCAGATCACTACCTTCAGAAAGGCGGCAGAAAAACTACAGGCTCAACTTCCGTACCCTTTCCTGCGCCATATTCTCAATTCGGCTGGCATAGAACGTTTCTCTGACGCCAGCTTTGAAATGGTGAGGCTCGGAATCGGATTATATGGCATCAGCGCAGTACATCCCGAGAAGCTTCAGCAAATCAGCACTTTCAAATCGGTTGTCTCACAGGTGCGAGATATCAGGGCCGGGGAAACGGTGGGTTATAACCGCCGCGGGAAAGTAGAAAGCGATAGTACCATTGCCGTGATCCCCGTAGGGTATGCAGACGGGCTTGACCGTCGACTGGGAAACGGAACCGGGCAATTCTGGATCAATGGCCATACTGCTCCGGTCATTGGAAATATCTGTATGGACATGTGTATGATTGATGTTACAGGAATTCCCGTTGCAGAAGGCGATGAAGTGGTTCTTTTCGGCGGACCGGTTCCGGTTACTATCATGGCCGAAAAACTGAATACAATACCCTATGAAGTGCTTACCGGTATTTCGTCAAGGGTAAAACGGGTATATTACTACGAGTAAATGAAACCAGTGAAATTATCGGTTGTTGTTATCACGTACAACGAAGAACGCAATATTGAGCGATGTCTGCGATCCGTAAAAGGCCTGGCCGATGAAATTGTGGTCGTAGATTCCTTTTCCGAAGACCGGACCGAAGAAATATGCAGGAATTATGGCGTCCACTTCCTGCAGCATCCTTTTGCCGGGTATATTGAACAGAAAAACTATGCGTTGAAACAGGCAACCTACGATTATATTCTTGCGCTAGATGCTGACGAAGCCCTGAGTCCGGAACTATATCAATCCATCCTTCAGACAAAAGAAAATTGGACAGCAGACGGATATTATTTTAGCCGGTTAAACAATTACTGCGGGAAGTGGATACGGTATTCGGGCTGGTACCCAAGCCGGAAACTTCGCCTGTTTGACCGCAGAAAAGGGATATGGGGCGGCACAAATCCTCACGACAGGTTTATTCTGCAGAAAGGGGCAGTCAAAAAATTTCTTCCCGGAAATTTGCTTCACTATTCTTACTACTCCATCAGGGAGCACGTTCAGCAGAGCAACCGGTTTACCGACATCATTGCACAGTCTTTTTTTCAGCAAGGCAAAACGGCATCCTGGTTCACGGTTATGTTTCATCCCTTCTGGCGGGGATTTCGCGATTTCTTCTTACGGGGAGGCTTTCTGGACGGATTTTATGGCATGGTTATCTGCGGAATTTCTTCGTACGAGACTTTCCTGAAATATGTAAAACTGCGGCAACTGTACAGGGAACACCGAAAGAAAAAAGAAACCATCTGCTTTTTTAACTCGTCTGTTACCTGGGGAGGGGGAGAAAAATGGCATTTTGATATTGCTACCCGTTTACATAAAAAGGGATACCGTATTGTGGTGATTACCAACCGAAAAAGTGCTTTGTTCGAGAGGCTTCGTACCACACCTGTTCCGGTTGTGCGTCTGAGGGTGCACAATCTTGATTTCCTTAATCCGCTTAAGGTATATAAGGTAATGCAATTTTACAGGCGGCTGGGTGTGCGGATTGTCATTTCGAACCTTTCAGCCGATATAAAACTCGGCGGAGTTGCCGGTCGGCTTGCTGGAGTTGAGCGGGTAATTTACCGGCGCGGACTGGCGGTTCCCATCAGGAACAGTTTTATTAACCGTTTCATTTTCCGTCATGTGGTTACCGATATTATGGCCAATTCAGAAGAAACGAAAAATACTATCCTGGCCAATCATCCCATGCTGTTTAATCCCGATAAAATCAAAGTAATATATAATGGCCTTGACCTGAATGCTTTCGACAACGAAAAGTACGAACCGGTATTCAACCGGAGCAGTGATGAATTTATCATTGGTAATGCCGGCCGGCTGGTCTATCAGAAAGGACAGAAAATGCTTATTGACCTGGCTGTGATTCTCAGCAGGAAGGGATACAGGTTTCGCATAGTTATTGCCGGAGAAGGAAAAATGCATCAGGAACTAGCTGAATATGCACGGAAAAACGGGGTTGAAGACAAAATTGTACTGCTGGGCTTTGTGGAAAACATACCAAGTTTCATGAAGGATATTGATGTATTCTGCCTCACTTCACTGTGGGAAGGGTTTGGGTATGTGCTGGTGGAAGCAATGGCCGGCTCGAGACCGGTGGTCGCTTTCCGGTCCAGCAGCAATCCTGAAATAGTCGAGGACGGGATTACCGGCTTCCTGGTTTCTGAGAATAATCTTTTGCTGATGGCTGAACGGATCGAACAGCTGATAAAGGATCGCTCATTATGCCTATCTATGGGTGCCAGAGGACGTAAAAGAGCTGAAACAGTTTTCAGCCTGCACACCACACTTCAGAATGTAGAAAAAATGCTGTTCGAGAAGCCCCTTTAGATGTAAATGTCATCATCAGCCCAGGTCGCTGATGCGTTCCAGCTTATGAAGATCCAGTATTTTGATCTTCCTGCCTTCAATGGCAATCACTCCTTCGCTGGCAAAAGCCGAAAGGGTGCGAATGGCATTGGAGGTTGTCATGTTCGACAGGTTAGCTACATCTTCCCTGCTAAGGTAAACTTTCAGGGTACTTCCGTCGTTCTCAAACCCGTAAGTATCTTTCAGGAAGATGAGTGATTCGGCCAGTCTTCCGCGGATATGCTTCTGAGTGAGAGTTACTGTGCGGTCAATGGAAAAACCAAGTTCTGTAGCAAATGCTTTAATAATACTGAGAGAAAAGTCGGGATTTTGACGCAATGTTTTATAAACCAGATCCTTTTCAATGGTACAGATAATCGAATCTTCGATGGCTACTGCCGTAGCATGATGGTACTCTTCGGCAAACAGAGCACGGTATCCAATAAATCCCACCGGCCTGGCCATACGGATAATCTGTTCCCTTCCCCCGACTCCTTCCTTGAAAACCTTAACCTTGCCTTCGGAAAGAAAGATCAGGCCCGTTGGCTTATCCCCTTCCTTAAAGATAATGTCACCTTTTTTATAGGCATGGCAAATAAGATTTTTCTTGAAAGTCTCTTTCTCTTTCGGAGTGAGAACGGCGAAGACCGACTTCGGATTGTCAATACAGTTTTCGCATTCGATGAATCGTTGCTGCATAGTTGTCAAAGTATTCAGAATGTGTTATAAAACATACAAATGTATAAAAATGATTTGATGCACGGCACAAAAATTAAAAATATGCAACCAGTGGCATTTTTCTGCCGGGCCCGAAAGCTTTGGATGAGATACGAAGAATCGGCGGGGTCTGATAGCGTTTGTATTCATTGCGGTTGATCATGCGGATAACCTGCAAAACGGTATCTTCCTCGAATCCTTCCTCAATAATTTCATCCGGCGTTTTGTACTGTTCTATATACCGGCAGAGAATTGGATCAAGAACACTGTATTCCGGGAGTGAGTCAGAGTCTTTCTGGTTGGGTCGAAGTTCTGCTGAAGGTGGTTTGATGAGTATATTTTCGGGAATAATTATCTGGGTACGGTTAATATAACGGGCAAGATCATACACCTGGGTTTTATAAACATCACCAAGCACCGAAAGCCCACCGGCCAGATCACCGTATAAAGTTCCGTAACCCACTGCTGCCTCGCTCTTATTCGAGGTATTGAGCAAAATGTTTCCGAATTTGTTTGAATAAGCCATCAGAAGATTACCGCGTATACGCGCCTGGATATTTTCTTCCGTCACATCTTCAGGCATGTTGTTAAAGAGCGGATGGAGAACTTTTTTGTACTGTTCAAAGAGGCTGTCAATGCGAAGAATATGATAATCGATCCCCAGGTTTTCGGCCAGTTCAACAGCATCATCAACGGAATGCTGCGAAGAAAACTGCGAAGGAAGAAGCAGACCGATAACGTTGTCCTGACCAAGGGCCTTAACTGCCAGAACAGCCACAACAGCCGAATCAATACCACCGGAAAGCCCGAGAACAGCTCTTGAAAAACCCTGCTTGGCAAAGAAGTCGTGAATACCCAGAATCAGAGCTTCATAAATTTTTTCGGTGGTTTCTTTTTCCGGATGTGCAATGGCATCCATCCTTTCCACCTCATCCATATTGATTACAGAAAAATCTTCCCGAAACCAGTCTAATTCGCTGACAATATCACCCGAACTGTTTACCACCATGGAAGCACCGTCAAATATAAGCTCCGTATGTGCCCCTACCTGGTTAACATAAACAATCGGAACAGAATATTTTTCTGCATGGTCTTTCAGGATTTTCTTTTTAATTTTTTCGTGCGATGTAGAAAATGGACTGGCAGAAATGTTAATCACAATATCAGGATGAAGACGGCTGAGTTCCTCCATAGGAGAGAGCGTATAGAGCCTGGTACGGCCGAGTGAATTGGGAGAAGGCTGGTTATCCCATATATCTTCGCATATAGTAATTCCAATTTTATGACCCCGGAATGGGATCACCTTAAATTGACGATTTGGTTCAAAATAGCGGTATTCGTCAAATACATCGTAGGTAGGAAGCAGGCTCTTGTTTACCTGATCCAGAACCTTTCCCTGGTATAGGAAAAAGGCTGAATTGAATAAACTCTTCCCTGCAGGATCGTCGTTGTAAGCCGGTCCTCCAATAATAGCTGCAATATCCTTACATACCGGAGCAATACTTTCAACCGCCCTGAGGCATTTTTCAATAAACGATTTTTGTTCCAGCAAATCCAGAGGGGGATAGCCGCATACGCTCAGCTCAGGAAAAACAACCAGATCAGCTCCTTCGTCCTGCGCTTGCCGGATAGCGGAAATAATTTTTGTTACGTTCTCCTGAAAATTGCCAATATGATAGTTCTGTTGGGCCAGCGCTATTTTCATCATAATATAAGATTAATTTTCCACGGTATGATGGAACCCACATGTTCGGTATTTTAGTACCGCTGTGTTTGTAAAACATGTGGGTTTCATAACCTAATGATTTGTGGCACAAAGGTAAAAATAGTTTCGTGTTCCAAAATATTTCTATTGTGGTATTGCTCCCTCTCCCACTTTTGCGAAAGGCAAACAAGGTAAACGGCGAATGATGAATAGCTAATGGAGGATGGCGAAGCATTTGTCATTTAAAAATTATTATTACTTTTACTTTGTGAAAGGAAAGGAAGGACTGCCGGAACCAGTCCTCCGTGCCGGGCAGAGACGTTTTTACCACAAAACGGAGCCCTATGATTCGGGAACTTCCGGAATGTCTTACCTGCCATAATTTGCAACGATCCTGTTTTGCAAATGTGCTTGCTGATTATTTATCTGAATTGAAATACGAGAAAGCCTGTTCCATGTACAAAAAGGGACAGGTAATTTTTCAGGAAGATAACAGGGCACTTGGCGTTTACTGCCTTTACAGTGGCAGTGTAAAACTTTATAAATATGGGCCCGACGGTCGGGAACAAATTGTCCGTATGGTTCAGCCCGGAGATTTGTTTGGATACAGAGCGCTGGTGGGGAGCAGGCTTTACTGCATTAATGCCCAGGCCCTCACCGATGCTGCTGTATGTTTTTTCACAGCTGAAAACTTTCTTCAGATTACCCGAAAAATTCCTGAAATAACCCATAAAATTATCATCGCACTTTCTGACTTGCTGGAAGACACTGAAAATCAACTTACTTCGCTGGCGCAAAAATCGGTCAGGGAACGTCTGGCTGAAACACTCCTCCGGCTTTCTGACGGACAGTATGATCAGACCCGCACAGGAAGCCCTGTTATCAATCTATCCAGGGAAGACCTTGCCAATATGGTAGGTTCAGCCACCGAAACCGTGATCAGGTTGCTTTCTGAATTCCGAGAAGATAAACTCATTGCCATCTCGGGTCGCAAAATTCAAATACTCGATATTACCGGGCTCCAGAAAGTGGCCCACGCCCATGTAAACGGATTCCTCAAGGCTTTTGGAGGATAGTTAAATTTACGCTTCACTCATAGAAAACTGATAAATATCATATTCTGTCCGAACAAAAATCATTTTACCGGATGACTGTATCTGGTTTTCTTTCCTGATAAAAATCCTGTTCAATACTGTTTCCTGTCATTGCCATTATCATTTCTTCGTGTGAATTTTGATCACGATTTCAGTATGTTATGGATAAAAACTACATAATCAGCCGCGCGTCGTTAGAACAATTTCTGCTAGCCTGTCTGAATGAATATACGATATACGCTCCTGTCCGCAGGCTAAATACGTTGGATTATGACAGGGTGGATGCCGAAAATGTTCAACACATTATACTCAATGAACCTTCACCTGCCACTCCGCTTAAAACTTTTTTTATTCCCATCCGGAAGAATGTTACCATCGACCTGAATGGTTCCCTGCCTTTATTAATACTGGGTGTTCCGGCCTGCGACCTTGCGGCGCTGGATCTGCTCGATGCTGTTTATCTGGATCCGGCATTTCCCGATGATTTATACAGAAAGCAACGGGAACAAACTATTCTTATTGGAACTGATTGTCAAAGCCATAAGGAAAATTGTCATTGCACCATATATAATGTAAATCCCTTCCCTGAACGAAACTGCGATATCATCCTTTCAGGCCTCCAGAACAATATTCTTATCCGCGTTCTTACCGAGAAAGGGTACAAAGTGCTGAATGAAATGCGTTCGCGCATACCGGTACAGGAAGCAAAAGACAGTGAAATAGAGGCCATTAAGCTGAAACGGATATCCGTAAGAGATGATATCAACAGACAAAACAAGGAATTACCTGATCTAAAAAGAAGTTCTGCTCTTATCCAGCAATCGGAATACTGGCTGTGGAAAAAGTATGCATCAACATGTGTTGGCTGTGGAGCCTGTGCTGCCATATGCCCTACGTGCACCTGTTTTTTACTTCTCGACCGTCCGGAATTTGAAAAAGTCCGTCAGCTCGACACATGTCAGTATCCTGATTTTCAGAGGGTGGCAGCAGGGGAAGACCCTCTGGCTCCGCTTACTGTGCGCTTCCGCAACCGATATCTATGCAAATATGTATGGCGACCGGAACGTTACAAAGTTTCTGCCTGCACAGGATGCGGACGCTGCATCGACGCCTGCCCTGGTAATATCAGCAAGAATGATTTGTTAACCGAACTCAATACCGGCGAAGTCAAAATATCCCAACATGCCTGAAGCAACGAATATATACCGGCCATTGAAAGCCAGTCTTGAAGCAGTGATTGATGAGTCGCCACTCATCAAGACACTTGTGCTAAGGCCTGAAAAAGAGTTCAGCTTTGATACCGGCCAGTTCATTGAACTAACCCTGAATGGTTACGGAGAAGCTCCTTTTACTCCTTCCTCCTCCCCTTTTATTAAGGATAAGCTGGAAGTAACCATCATGAAGGCCGGATATGTAACAGAAAAGTTCCATCAGCTGACACCCGGGGCTGTTCTCGGAATCCGGGGGCCTTATGGAAGAGGATACCCTGTGTACAATATGTATGAGAAGGAGGTGGTAATTGTTGGCGGCGGGTGCGGACTTGCACCAATCCGTTCCCTTTTATACCATCTGATTGAATGGAAAGACCGGATAAAAAGGGTCGTATTGTGCTATGGTTCCAAAACTCCTGCCGATTGTATTTACAAACCTTTATTCAAAGAACTGAATACCATTCCCAAATTTGAAGCTTACCGCGCTGTTAATGTGGCCGACGAAACTTGGGATGAAACAGAAGGAGTTGTAACGGTACTCCTTGACAAAGTAAAAATTAACGTACCCGATTCGGTTGCGGTGGTATGCGGTCCTCCTGTAATGATGAAGTTCGCTACCCAGAAACTGCTCAGCATGGGATTTCCCGAAGAAAGCATTTACCTGTCGATGGAAAAAAATATGTCATGCGGCTTCGGAAAATGCGGGCATTGTATGATGGGAGAATTCTATGTGTGCAAGGACGGTCCGGTATTCAGTTATGATGAAATAAAACATATACCTGATATATGGAGATAAGAATAAATCTGTATGTCTGACAAACTCATCATCGACTTCGAAAAATGCCGTGCATGTACCGAATGCAGTGCAGGAAATTCATGGCTCGGGAAGCCCTTTTTCGCAACGGTTAAACGAATACGGGAACTGGCCACGTTTCAGTTTACGTGTCGGCGTTGTGAGAGTGCACCCTGTATTGAAGTATGTCCGGTGGAAGCTCTTTCAAAAGGCCCTGACGGAGTAGTAACCCGTTCCCTGATACTATGTGTGGCCTGCAAATCGTGTGTTGCGGCATGTCCTTTCGGCACCTTGATGAATGATTTTTTTGACTACAGAATGGTGTATGCCGATTACTTTTACCCTGAAAGCCAGGAAGAAAGAGATCGTCTGGTTGCTTCATGCCCACAGCAGGCTCTTTCCTTTGGAGGAGAACAACCCGATCCGAAGAAAAACCTCTGGCCTTTGGGTGAGCATATCCTTATAAGGGAATACACCTGGGAAAAACTAAAAGAAGAACCGGAAGTGGAACCGAAATAGGCACAAACTATGGCAAACTATCTGTTTTATTTTCTGATTTTTCCGGGTTTTCTTTTCGCAGCTGCCGGCGGCGGAATTCTTTCGTGGTTTGACAGAAAAATTACAGCCCGGGTTCAGTTCAGAAAGGGTCCTCCGTTTCTGCAACCTTTTTATGATGTAATCAAACTCCTGGGAAAAGAAACATTGGTACCACGGAACAGTGCTCGAATTCCTTTTCTGTATGCACCGGTTTTTGCGCTCACAGGAGCCATTCTTGCCGCAGTATTTATCCTTCTTCCTGCTTATGGAATAACAACCGGATTTAAGGGCGATCTGATAGTAATATATTATTTCCTTACGGTGCCATCCATTTCATGGATCATTGGTGCTATGTCAACAGGAAACCCGCTGGCGATAACAGGTGCTTCACGTGAAATCAAACTTATCCTGAGCTATGAACTGGCCTTTTTATTGATTCTTTCGGCAATTATTTACAAATCCGGAATGACGCTAAATCTGGCAGATATCCTTGACTATCAGAAGCAGAACGGGGCTCTCGCTGGTTCCTTGTCGGGTATTCTTTTACTTATTGCGTTAATTTTCTGCATTCAGGCAAAGCTTGGGATGGTTCCTTTCGATATGGCAGAAGCGGAAACCGAAATCACCGCCGGCATGTTCATCGAGTACTCAGGATTTTCTTACGCCCTGGTAAAACTTACAAGGTATATTCTGTTGTTCATTTTACCGTCGTTCCTGGTTATTCTATTTCTGGGCGGATTTCAATGGAATGGAACAGGTATATTATGGTCGGTGCTGAAACTTCTGGCTGTAGTGCTTGTTCTTACTCTGATTCGAAACACGAACCCCCGTCTGAAACTAGGACAGGCCATGCGATTCTTCTTTGTAGGTATGAATCTGCTGGTAATTGCAGCATTTGTTTTATCGCTTTACGGACTTTAAATTCATTGTGTTGTGGGAATAAAAGACTATTGCTTTAAAAAATCACTCTGGGTCTTCCATTTCGGAGGAGCCTCATGCAATAATTGTGACATCGAGATACTTGATTGTCTTACACCACGGTATGACATAGAACGTTTCGGAATACAGCTGGTGGGCAGTATAAAACATGCCGATGTACTTCTGGTTTCAGGATCCATAAACCGGAAATGCAGGGAAAGATTGCTGGAGGTTTATCACCAGGCACCCAAACCCATTGTAGTGGTTGCCTTTGGCGCCTGCGGATGCAGCGGAGGTGTATTTGCTGATGGAAATCCTTTCAATGGGCCGGTGGATCAGATCATTCCCGTTGACGTGTATATTCCCGGCTGTCCTCCGAAACCGGAAGCGATCATAGCCGGAATTGCCAAGTTAATTAACAAAAAAGCCGGATGATATGATCAAGCAAATGGAAGAAATATTCAGAGGGGAATTCTCTACCGATATTCTGGACACGACAGTATTGAATCATAAACGCATGGTCGTCAGGATCCGTCCTGCTGCCCTGCTTGAAATTGTTAATTTTCTTACAGAAGACCGGCAGTACAGGTTTATTATTGCCAGCGGAATATCGCATACCGATCATTTCGAGATTCTTTACCATTTGAGTGATGATTCAAAAGGGTATATACTAAGCATTCAGGTAGAACTGCCTGCTGAAAAACCCGAGATTGAATCGCTGGCGAACCTGGTTCCGGCTGCTAACTGGATTGAAAGGGAAATCCATGATCTTTTCGGAATTACCTTTTTAAATCATCCCAACATGGTTCCATTGATAGCCAGCGGTAACTGGGAACCGGATGAACATCCCTACGCCACCCAGGGGCGAAGAGGAATTGTTGCCGAAAGCGCCGGCAAAGGTTCTTCATCCGGGGCAAAAGGTAATACCCATTTGCGGAATATCAACAAAGATTTATAACCTGATTATGAACAGACGAACGATTATACCGATTGGCCCCTACCATCCGCTTCAGGAAGAACCGGAACTGTTCAAACTGTTCTGCGAAGGGGAAACCGTTGTTGATATTGAATTCGAGACTGGCTATAACCACCGGGGAATAGAAAAAATTAACGAAAAGAAAACCTTTGATCAGGTGTTTTTTGTTGTGGAACGTATTTGTGGTATCTGTTCCACATCCCATCCTTTTGCCTATGCCAATGCTATGGAAGAAATAGCCGGAATTGAGATACCTGACCGGGCAAAATACATCCGGAGCATCATAGGAGAACTGGAACGCATCCACAGTCATTTGCTATGGGTAGGTCTGGCCGGACATTTTCTGGGATATAATACCGTTTACATGTGGTCATGGAAATACAGGGAATCGGTACTTGATATTTTCGAGATGATTACGGGGAACAGGAACAATTACGCTATGTTCAAGATCGGCGGGGTGCGCAGGGATATCCCTAACGCTATGATTCCCGAAATACGAAGCATGCTCGAAGGTCTGAAACCCAAAATTGCCCTGCTAACCGGTGCCGTCATGGATGATCCGGTGATTCATGCAAGAACAAAAGGGGTTGGAATCCTGAGTGCCGAAGCAATAAGAAAATATGGAGCCGTTGGCCCTACTGCCAGGGCTTCCGGCGTCGCCATCGATGTGAGGAAGGATGACCCATATGCTGCCTATGGTATGGTGAACTGGAACGTTATTACTGCCGAAGAAGGAGACGTGTTTGCCAAAGCGAAAGTACGCCTGCTCGAAATGGTGGAGTCGGTTTCCATCATTGAACAATGCCTTACCGGACTTGAAAAAACAAAAGAAGGCGACATAGAAACTGTGGTCAGGGAAATTCCGCCCGGAATGGGTTTCGGAAGAGCAGAAGCTCCCAGGGGTGAAGTATTCCACTTTGTCCGTTCCGATGGTTCCAATATGCCGGTGCGACATAAAATCCGAGCCCCCAGCTATGTGAACATCGCCACATTCAAGGAATCCTGCATAGGACAGACCATCTCGGATGCCACCATTATCCTGGCTGCCGTTGATCCTTGCTATTGTTGCACCGAACGACTTACTGCTGCTTACCAGACAGTATCAGATATGAGGCGGCTGGATGGAATGGAACTCATCCGCCTTTCGCACGAAAAAACCAGAAAAATTATAAGCGAACTTGACAATTCCGGTTCGTCGCAAAAGTAAAATGACGTATGAATGCACCGGGTTATATAATTACAGTTCCAATTATTGCCGGAGTTATCCTGTTATGTTTGCCTGGCAGACTGATCCGGTTCAAAGCCTGGACGGCAATAGCAGTAAGTCTTTTTGCCATGGTTATGGCATTTCTTATAGTCTCGCAGGAAAAAGAGCAGATATGGATGCTGCCCTTCCTCAAAGACTATATTTCTGATGAGGATCCGGGAAAACTTGTGAGATCCTTCCTTCAGCTCACTGTCCTGCGGCTTGATGCTATTAGCATCTGGATGGTCATTCTGGCAGCGTTTTATTCATTGATTGTTTCTGTTTATACACTGCCTGCGAAGGTTGCTGAAGAACCGGTGCGTAATTTTCACGCCTATGTGCTTCTAACCCTTGGATTTACAGAAGGTGCCTTACTGAGTAATCATCTGCTCTTTTTCCTGTTCTGCTGGGGCATACTTGGTTTGACTTTATTTATGCTGATCAGGGGCAACAATAACGAGCAGGCGGCCGCTGCAAAGAAATCGCTTATCATGATCGGGGCATCCGACAGTCTGATGATCCTTGGCATAGGGCTGCTCTGGCTTATTCAGCCTTCGGTCAGCATGTCGACATTTCATATTCCTGCCGATTCGCCATTGGCCCTGAGCGCATTTCTCTGCCTTCTGACAGGAAGCCTGACCAAAGCGGGTGCCTTCCCATTCCATACCTGGGTGCCTGATTTTGCTGAAACCGGACCGGCTGCATCTTCGGCCTTTCTGCCGGCATCACTCGACAAATTACTGGGAATTTATTTTCTCAGCCGACTATGCCTTGAAATGTTTGTTCTCACTCAATGGCTGATACTTCTTGTAATTATTCTCGGTTGTATCTCAATTATTGCCGGAGTAATGATGGCGCTAGCCCAGCATCAGTTTAAAAAACTTCTCGGGTACCATGCCGTTTCCCAGGTCGGATACATGGTACTGGGTATAGGAATCGGAACCCCTATCGCGATTGCTGGAGGACTATTCCATCTTTTCAACAATACCCTTTATAAAAGTGGTTTGTTCCTTGCCGCCGGAAATGTAGAGAACAAAACCAGGAAGAATGACCTGAATGATCTGGGAGGGCTTGCACGCAATATGCCGGTTACTTTTGCTTCAGCGCTCATCTTTGCTTTTGCCATTTCCGGTGTCCCGCCTCTGAACGGATTTGCCTCAAAGTGGCTGATTTATCAGGGTGTGGTTGAATTCGGACACCAGGGTAATGCAGCAAGCCAACTCTGGCCTCTCTGGCTTGGAATGGCGGTTTTGGGTTCCGCACTTACTTTAGCCAGTTTTATCAAATTTCTTACAGGTATTTTCCTTGGCACCAGAAGGGAAGAACTTGCCACCATCAGGGAAAGTACTGTATTCCGATGTATACCTCTTATAATCCTTGCCCTCCTTTGTCTGGCTGCGGGAGTACTTGCCAGCCGTTATGTGATACCAGGGATGATCATGCCATTATATAAAAAATTTGAATTTATTGGCTTCTGGAACTCTGAACTGATTTCTGCCCTGGTAATTCTTTCTTTTGTGCTGGGATTTCTTTTCTACGCCATGCACAAACTGGTAAAGATTCGTATTGCCGAAAGCTTTACCGGGGGAGAACCAAAAAAGGCAGAGAATCCAGTAGTAGTTGGGGATTTTTATCAGGATATCAGCCGGGCTCCGTTTTTTGAAGTTCTTTACCGCATGGCCGAGAAGAAATGGTTCGATGTCTATGCCTGGGGCAGGGAACTGGTTCTGGCTACCGGGAAAGGACTCAGCAACCTGCATACTGGTCTGCTCCCGCTGTACATTTTGTGGGCGGCAGCAGGATTGGTCATTTTGCTTCTTGTATTTCTCTAAACGCCATTGAAGTATGGAAATTGCTCTGTCGTTTATACTCATTATCATGCTGGCCGGTGCATTATATGCTCTGTACGCCAAAGATCTGCTATCCGCAGTTGTTTCATATGGAATTGTTGGATTTGCTCTCGTAATTGCCTTTTTGCTGCTCCAGGCTCCCGATCTTGCCATTGTGCAGGTAGTGGTTGAAACCATTTCATTGGTCATCATGATTTCCGTACTCATTATTTCTACAAGGGAAGACTTACAGGAAATACCCGTAGCAAAAATTAAGGGAGCATCCTATATTCACCTCAGGTACATGGTATATGTAGCAACAGCTCTGGTTATCACAGGAATATTCCTGTATTTCTTTGTTGTGTCAACATCAATGTTTCCCGGCTTTGGCGAACACCAGACCAGAATGGCTACTGAGTATATTCAACATGGAGCTGAAAAAACGGGAGCAATAAATCTGGTAACCGGAATTGTCTTTGATTTCAGAGGGTATGATACCCTGGGCGAAGCAACGGTTTTGTTTACAGCAGTAATAGGGGTTCTGGCCATGCTACGATTAACCGGCAAAAAGGAAGAACTATGAACGGCATGTCATTGATTGTGAAAAAAGTAACCCAGCTGATGGCAGGAATTATTTTCCTGTATGGGGTTTACATTATGCTCCATGGGCATCTCACCCCTGGAGGGGGATTTGCCGGAGGAACTATTGTTGCAGGATCCTTTATACTGCTCATAGTGGCCAATGGAATAAGGGTGTTTGGTCTGCACCGCGAAGAACAGCTTTCTTCCGCGGTAGAAAGCATTGCCATTCTTGTTTTTTTACTCCTGGCTACAGCCGGGATGCTGATGGGGGCCATGTGGTTCTTCAGCAATTACCTTCCGCATGGCATTCCGGGGACCCTGGTCAGCGCAGGACTTATTCCGGTATATAACCTGGTAGTGGGCACCGAAGTAGCAGCTGCATTGCTCACAATATTTCTCGGATTCGTCATTTTTAAAGCGGAGGACTGATATGGTGCTGTTTATCATGTGTTTTCTCTTGTTCCTGGTTGGGTTGTATGGGGTTGTAACCCGGCGCAACCTTATTAAAATCATCATCGCGCTTTCTGTCATGGAATACAGCCTCAACCTGTTTTTTATACTGATTGGCTATGTGAAGGGAGGGGAAATTCCCATTCTGAAGAATGCCGAAACTCCACCAGGAGTTATGGTTGATCCCCTGCCACAAGCCATGATTCTGACAGCCATCGTCATCGGCCTGGCCACTACTGCTCTGTTGCTGGCAATTGCTATCCGGCTTTACAGAAAGTACAAAACATTTGATGTTTCCGGAATCAATGCACTAAAAGGATAAATAATGGAAGCACTGTTACCTTTATTTGTAGTAATTCCTCTTGGGTTTGCCTTTATTACAGCAATACTGGGACGTTACATTCCGAGGTTTCACCGAATTGCCATCCCGCTGGTTTTTCTTTTCCTCGCAATGTTATCAGTCTGGATTCTGGCCAATCTAAGAGAAACTACCTTGCATTATGAGGTGGGAGGATGGAAACCCGTAAACGACATACCGATTGGTATACATCTTTCAGCTGACGGGTTGTCGGTATTGTTGCTTGTTATCATCAATACACTCGCTTTCTTTAGTGCATTTTTTTCATACGCGTATGTTGAACAGTATACAAGCGGACAGTATTTTTATGCATTGTTTTGTCTGATGGTGGCAGGAATGAACGGTGTTGCCGTAACCGGAGACATCTTCAATTTGTATGTTTTTCTTGAAATTTCTGCCATAGCTTCCTATGCCCTTGTAGCCTTTGGAACAAAAAAAGAAGAACTGGAAGCTTCCTTTAAATACCAGGTCCTTGGCGGGTTGGGTTCATTGTTTATTCTTTTTGGTATTGGGGTGCTCTATTGGGCCACGGGAACGCTCAATATGGCCGACATGCATAAACTTATAGGCTCAGCACCAGCATCTCAGGGAATTGTCTTTGCCGGAGTTCTGTTACTAGTAGGATTCGGGATCAAATCGGCCATGGTGCCTTTCCATTCGTGGCTTCCCGATGCACATTCTTCAGCCCCCTCTCCTATATCTGCTATGCTGTCAGGTGTATTAATCAAAGCCATCGGAATTTACTGCATGTTGCGGTTTTTCTTCAATCTGTTTGCTGTTTCATATCAATTTGCTTATGGAATAACTACTCTTGGAGTTGTATCCATGATCGCAGGCAGTTTTCTCGCTATTAATCAATGGGACACAAAGCGTTTACTGGCATATTCAAGCATAAGCCAGATGGGATTTGTTGTGATGAGTACAGGGATTGGAATGATCCTTTTAAGCAAAGGAGGAGATATGAAAGTTGCCGCCCTCGCTATTCTGGGTGGAGTATATCATTTAGTTAATCATGCATTTTTCAAAGGATTATTGTTCTTAAATGCCGGAGCACTTGAATACCGTTTGCAAACGAGAGATCTTCTCAAAATGGGTGGACTGGCAAGAACCATGCCGGTCACATCTGCCACTTCCCTGGTGGCTTCCATGGCCATTTCAGGTATTCCGCCTTTTAATGGCTTTTTCAGCAAAATCATTATCATCATTGCAGCTGTAAGGGCAGGTTTTTACGGACTTGCTATCCTGGCAGTTATTGTCAGCATAATTACTCTTGCATATTATTTGAAATTTCAGCGCTTCGCCTTTTATGGAAAACCTTCAGAATCAGGTCTTCCTGAAAAAGATGTACCCTCTTCCATGAAAGGAACCATGATTCTGCTTGCCCTGTGCTGTCTTTTGCTGAGTCTGCTGGTATTTCCCTCGTTGAGGAATCTGTTCCTCATGCCTGCAGTACATGCCCTCATGAATATGACATTATGAGCTGACTATGAAACACGTAACTTACTTCATTCTTTGCCTGATTGTTTGGCTTATGCTCACAGCCAGGATTGCTGCGGAGAATCTGATAGCAGGAGTGCTGGTTGCGGCAATAACTACTATGTTTTTCGGGAAGTATTTTGTAGAAGGCGTTGGGAAATTTCTTCAACCCAGAAGGTATTTCTGGCTTTTGATTTATCTGATTATGTTCATCTGGGAATGTGTGAAGGCTAATTTCGACGTGGCTTACCGCGTACTGCATCCGGCCATGCCCATCAAACCCGGAATAGTAAAGGTTAAAGTGAGTATCAAAAGTGAATTTGGGCGAGCTATTCTGGCTAATTCCATCACCATGACCCCGGGCACTATTTCGGTGGATCTGATTGATGACACACTTTATGTGCACTGGATCAATGTTTTTAGCGAAGATCCCGAAAAATACAGCCAGATTGTCTCTGGAAGATTTGAAAACCTGCTCAAAAAAATATTTGACTAATGATAGACATTGCCTTATATCTGCTGATTGCCTTCTGTCTGCTTTGCCTGATCAGGGTCATACTGGGTCCGACGGTTGCTGACAGAGTAGTAGCTATTGACATTATAGGTATCCTTGTAGTAGGTATCTGTATTGTCCTGGCCGAAAAAACCGGCCGATCCTTTCTGATTGATGTAGGAATGGCATGGATTATTCTCAGTTTTATCGGTACACTAACGATGGCAAAATACCTTGAAAACAAAAAGCTGAATGAGTGATATAGTATTTTACCTGTTGATTGGAACCGGCATCCTCTTCGACCTTTTCGGATGTATCGGATTACTGCGACTGCCGGACGTTTACAACCGTCTGCAGTCAGCTACAAAGTGTGTTACTCTCGGCACCTGCTGTATAGCTGCTTCCCTTCTGGCCAGGTACGGCCTGGCTGATTTTGGTCTTAAGGCTCTGCTGATTATTCCGTTGCTTTTTTTCACCTCGACGGTTGCCGCTCATGCCCTTGCAAGGGGCTCATATAAAGCAGGTTTCCCATTATGGAAGAAGAGTGTAAAAGATGATTATAGTGATGCGCAGACCATTGAAGGAAAGAAGGAATAAGTTGAAAGCAAAATGTAACAATTCATCATATGCGATATCCGAAACTAAGGGAACTCAAAGAGGCTATTGTCTCGCTGGTCTCCCCGCCGGCAACGACCAGATTTCCCTTTGAACCCCATGTTCCCGCACCGGCTTTCAGGGGTAAACCGGTTGTTAACGATACCGATTGCGTGGGATGTCTTACCTGCTCGAATGTATGCCCTTCGGGTGCCATCACCGTTTCTGATGATGCCGCGCAGAAAATCCGCACTATAACCCGCGATTTCGGAAAATGTATTTTCTGCGGACAATGCGAAGCATATTGTATTACAGGGAAAGGGGTTGTTCTGTCTCATACCATCTACGACCTTTCAACATTCCATAAAGAATCACTGACAGAACAACAACATAAAGAACTTATCGTTTGTGAACATTGCGGAAGTGTTATTACAACAAGAGAACATCTGCATTATATCTACGACAAACTGGGTACCAGGGCATGGGCATCCCTTATTACCCTTAGAGCCCTGAATACAAGGCTTCAGCTTGCCGGTGATCAGGAAACAAGTATCCCTGCGGATGATGAATTACGTCGCAAGGATATGTTCAGAATACTCTGTCCCAATTGTATGAGGCAAATCCAGGTTAAACTTTTGAAATGAAAGCATTTAAAGAATTGCTGAAACTGATTGCTGGCCACAAAAAAAGAATTCTTTTTGTTGGGATAGGAAATGTATTGCGATGCGATGATGGTGCCGGAGTGTATATTGTGAATCATATAATGGAAAGCCGCTACATCACAAAACTTCTGGTAGAGGTAAGTCTCGAAAACTATGTTTCGAGAATCAACAAAGAAAAGCCTGATCTCCTGGTACTGGTTGATTGTATCGATTTCGGCCGTGAACCGGGATTCGCAGGATTACTTGTACCGGAAGAAACTTTTGAAACAACGGTAAACACTCATAATCTTACCTTGCGCAGGGTAACGGAATTTTTTGATATGCCTGTTTTTATTCTTGGTATACAACCTTCCTGCCTTGAAGTTGGGGAGGATTTAACTCCCAGGGTAAAAGAATCTGCAGACAATCTTATCCGGTTGATAAATAAGGTTATTAATCAAACCTCATTGCAAAAAAATATCAAGCCCTTTCATAGCCAGAGCAAACAACCAAATACATACGCCTATGATAACCGTTAAAGATCTGCTCGACAAAAAGGGACATACTTATCACTTCATAAGTCCCGAAGCCACAGTTTTTGACGCTTTAAAACTGATGGCCGAAAAAAACGTTGGTGCCATTATGGTAATTCACAATGGCAAACTTGTGGGCATGTTTTCTGAAAGAGACTATGCCCGAAAAATCATCCTTCAGGGTTACTCTTCGAAAGAAGCAAAAGTTGGGGATTTCATGTCAACAGAACTGGTGATTGCCAAACCGGAAATGACTATTTACGAATGTATGGCCATCATGCTCCAGAAAAAAGTGCGGCATCTGCCGGTGCTTGACCATAACGAAATTTCGGGTATTATCACTATCCGTGATGTGGTTAAGGCTGTAGTGCATGAACAGAATGTGGTAATCAAGGACCTGGAAAACTATATAATGGGCGGAGGATACGGGGCAAACCCATAATCTTATACTGACGCATTTTCTCTTTTTCCTGTTCTCACAAGGTGAAGGAGTTTCCGTAAGACGGAGTATTTTACACTGGCCACAAATGCACACAGATTCGACATTGTATTTTTCAGTATTGTTTCTGCGCTCTGTCTGTGGCAATCTGTGTAATCCGTGGTTTCTTGTATTTGCTTAACCGCAGATGACTACGGAAGCTTTAAAATTCAGTTGTCATTGTTCTCAAAGTTCTCATTGTTGTCATTGTTGGGATCAATTGGACAACCATGAGAACCCGACAACTATGACAACCATGATAACCTGACAACCTGATAACTTTGTCCTTAATCTCCTGACGGAGAAATGGAACAGATTTCATTGTGAAACGTGCTATTGGCCTTAATCCCCTACGGGGAAATCAACGAAAATTTCCTATTCTCCATTTCCTATCTCCTGTATGAGATCACATTATGAAAATGAAAATCTCATTTAATGGGAAATGGGAAAGCACATGATTTGAGACCCAACTACCTGACAACTTAGACAAACCGACAACGACGAAAACCAATAAAATTATTTGTTGTCATTGTTCTCAAAGTTCTC
>CAZJQN010000027.1:0-32227 GCA_964548125.1 uncultured Bacteroidales bacterium
TTTTAATAAAAATTTTTATTAGCCCGGTTGAATTTGTTAATTCATGGTACTTCGGATTATTTTTCTCCTCTTTCGGCGAATTTTAAATTGCAGACAATCCGGCTTATTGAAATTAAAGGCAACAGAATACAGTAATTTTGGACCTAAGATATTACAAACTATCCGACACATTTTGTTTCATTATCTCTATCTGTGTTGTATAATGAAAGTAAGAAAACCAGATTGCATCATTCTTGAAAATCTTGGGAAAAGACTCCTGTTTTTTTCATTTTTGCTATAAATTTTATAATTTAATTAAATGAGAAAAGTAGTTATAGTGATTCTCATCCTTTGTTATGGTTGTGAGCATGGTTTAAACGACAAAATCACCTTTCCTTATTCTCAATGGACTATTGGCCGTGCCGGGAATAACATTTCATGGGAATATGATTTTAATTTAAAACGCAATGAATCGTTTATTTCTGTTCCTGGAGATACGAATTGGCAAGAATGGCATAGATTAATACTTGAATACAGAAATCTGGTCCGAAAGAAAATTGGTAAGGAAGAACCAATTCTCCATTGTATTTTCCCTTCAGATAACCCTGCAAAAATTCATTTTGACAAATTTGGCTATGATCTGGCGATTTATCCGGGTGAAAAAATAAGCATCAAAGGATCTATAAAAAATTCGGGGGACGTTACAATTTATTTTGATTTTGATTTAAAAAGCAAAGGTGAAGAATTAAGTTATGTAGTACGAAAAAAACTAATATCGAGAGACAGTGTTCAATTGAATAGAGTAGAAGACTGGACATCATTCAGTAAGGAAATCACGGTGCCGCATTTCTCAGCCGACAGCTTTTCTATAACTCCGGTACTGAGATTGGATAGCAAACATGATTGTAATGTTTACTTGAAGGAGATCCGATTAAGTATTGCTCCTACAGACAAAAGAAAAAAATTGCTTGCCAGAATCGAAAATTTTTTAAACCAACAAAATGGTTCCAGCAAACTTAAGTTACCGGAAGAATTATCATGGTCAAATCAAAATTTTGTCATGGGTTTTGTGTTTATGTGGGATCAGAATTTTTGGAATCCTTTAACGCAGGAATATACTGTTGATACTTACTGTGATAAAATGGAAAATGAATTTGGCGGTTTTCAGTCAATTATTCTGTGGCATAGTTACCCGAATATTGGAATTGACGAAAAAAATCAGTTTGATTTCCTGTATCAAATGCCAGGAGGTTTAGACGGAATAAAAAAAGTGGTATCTGACTTTCACAAACGAAATGTGAAAGTATTTATCACTTATAATCCCTGGGATCTGGATACCCGCCGTCCAATGAACCCTGATAGCAAAGAATTGGCCAAAATTGTACATTATACTGATGCTGATGGCATTTTTCTTGATACATGGAATAGTGCAGCTGGTAACATTTCGATTTTTTCTGTTGAAAACTTTATTCGAGAGGAAGTTGGAAAATATCATCGTAATGTGGCTTTCATATCTGAAATTCTTCCTGAATTTAAAGATCTGACTGGAAAAAACGCACTTACCAGTTCCTGGGGTCAGGAAATTGAACCATTTCATTACGTTGATTTATCACATCAGAAGTGGATAATGCCAGAACATAAGCAGTATTTTATAAAACGCATGGAAAACAATAGAAAACGTTTGCTTGCGCATGCATGGATAAATGGACAGGGAATTCTGGTATGGGAGAATATTTTTGGAACCATGAATTTATGGGATGCAAAAGACCGCCAGGCTTTACGGAAAATGAACGCCATCTGGAAATCATACGGAAATGTTTATCTTTCAGATAAATGGCTTCCATTTGTGCCAACCGGCATCCCCGGTTTATATGCCAGCAAGTGGATTACTAAGGATGTATCTATCTGGAATATTGTCGATTCTTCCAATGTTATGAAAAACTTCAAAATTGAAGCTGAAAGGGGAAAACATTATTACGACCTGTGGACAGGTAAAGAATTAGCCAAAAAGGTTGAAAGTGGAACAACATTCGTTGAAGTTTCAGTTCAGAACTTCAGTTGTATACTCGAAGCAAATAAACAGGATGATAAATTAATCAGATTATTGGCGATTCAAAAAGCAGAAGAGGGAAAACGGATTCCCTCATTGGAAGAAGACACTTATCGAAGCGAATTATCCCTCAAATTACCAATTAAATATCAGAATAAATCACCTTTATCTTCAAATTTTCATACCGATTTTATTAAGATATGCGGGGGTACATTCGAATTTCAATGCAAGCATATCTATCGTGAAGGAGGTTGCTACCCCGATATGGATGCAATGAACAATCACGTATATTCTACAATTATTGAAGATAATGCACTTTGGATATTGCACAAGCACACCGAACCATTGCAGGATTTCTTAATAATGCCGAGAGTTGTTACGAATGGTGAGTTTGAACAATTTTTAGAAGCAACAAACTATCACCCCCGTAATACTGAGAATTTTTTAAAACACTGGAACGGGAAAGTATGTCCTGACAAAATTGCAAACCAGCCGGTTGTTTATGTTAGTCTGGAAGATGCACGAGCTTTTGCTGAATGGGCCGGTATGCAATTGCCAACTGAATGGGAATGGCAGCGGGCTGCTGAATATTCGGGTGATAAATTTGTATTTAACGAAGTGTTTGAATGGAACGAAAGCGAACGAAATGACGGATTCAACCGTTTTGTGAATTTACGAGGAGGTTGTTCTCGATGGACGCTTCCCAGTTCATGGTGGTATTTACCCGGCGCACCGTATGCCCGGATAGCTGGAGGAAAACAAAGGTACAATTCGCATGTCAAGTATTTTTTAATGTATCCCGGTCTCGACAGAGCTTCAACAATCGGATTCAGATGTGTTAAACCCAAATTCGTCAATTGAAAAGATCAATTGACGAATCGACTAACAAAATCTAATCATTCCGAAAATTCGGAATGTAAGATTTTGATAAGTCGGGGTTACCTCGATAAGTCAATAGAAACAATTTGTTTATATATTTATTGTGTTTCTATTGACTAATCTCGGTTAAAAAACTGTCAGCAACTTACAATGGTCTAAATCATTAGATCAAACCTAAAGTCAATATTCAGGATAATTTTACAGCAGGTTTTGCAAAAAGACAAATCTTTGATAACATTGCCCATGGTTTAATTGTATTGCAACTTTCTTCTATGCTGTATGATATTCCGCTATGGTTGTTGATTGTGCTGGGTGCAGCTCTGCTGGTACAATTATTTTGGTATGGATTTTTCTATTTATCAATTGCCTTTCCAGGAAAACCCAGGGCTAAGGGTAAGAAACCGCCTGTGTCGGTCATTATCTGTGCCCGGAATGAAGAGAAAAACCTCAGGAAAAATATTCCGAAAATTCTGGATCAGGACTATCCTGAATTTGAAGTGGTTGTGGTAGATGATTGTTCGGAGGACAAAACTGAATTTGTGCTCAGGGAATTTGCCGCACAGGATCCCAGGTTCCGCTATACCCGCATTCATAAAGACGAGAAATTCACCCACGGCAAAAAACTGGCACTTACCGTTGGAATCAAATCAGCCCGGTATGAGCATCTTGTATTAACCGATGCTGATTGTTCACCGGCGAGCAGGCACTGGCTCAACGGCATGACAAGGCATTTCCGTGAGGGAGCTGAGGTTGTATTGGGGTACGGAGGATTCGTCAACCGGAAATCACTCCTGAACAACCTGATCCGTTTTGATGCCATGTTCATTGCCCTGCAGTATATGACCATGGCCCGGAGGGGCATTCCGTACATGGGAACAGGACGTAACCTGGCCTATGTCAGAAGCCTGTTCTTTGCCAACAAAGGGTTTTCCTCACACAGCCATCTGGCTTCCGGCGATGATGACCTGTTTATCAGCCAGGTGGCTAATCGTCATAATACTGCTGTTGAATACAGTCCGCCTACCCATACCCGCTCTGAAGCAAAGAGATCATTCCATGACTGGATACGTCAGAAAAGAAGGCATCTGACCACCTCTTCATTTTATCCTTTACCGGTTATCCTGTTACTTGGAACCGAACCACTGAGCAGGGTTGTTTTTTATCTCAGTTTTCTCATCCTCATGGTCTTTTACCCCTTTTTCTGGCCCGTGCTGGCGGCTTTCTTATTACGCTTTGTCATACAGATGGTTACATTCTATTATGCGTCAAAACACTTTAATGAAAAACAATTATTATTAACTTCGCCTTTTTATGATTTTTTCTTACCTTACCTTTACCTGATACTTACATTAGCCAATATAATTAATTCTCAGCCTCAGCGATGGAGTTGAACGAACATCTTACAGAAAAGGGACAGCAGGATTTTCTCCTGGTGAAGAGAGCACTGAAAGGAGATCAGAAAGCTTATGCTGACCTTCTGGATCGTTACCGTGACTCCATTTACTTCATGCTTCTTAAGATGGTCAATAATCCGAGCGACGCTGAAGACCTTACCATAGAAGCGTTCGGGAAAGCTTTCCGGAATCTTGAACAATATACTCCCAATTTTGCTTTCAGTACATGGCTGTTTAAAATTGCTTCGAACAATGCCATTGATTTTATCAGAAAACGCCGTACCGGCCATATTTCCATAGACCAGCAGACCGACGAAGCATATGAAGGTTCGCAGATTTCACTGCCCGACGACAAACCGGATCCCGAAGAAAATGCTATCCGTCAGCAAAAGATGGTGCTGATGCGCGATGTCGTTTCGCGACTGAAGCCACGCTACCGAAAGTTGATTGAACTCCGATACTTCAATGAACTATCGTACGAAGAAATAGCAGCCGAGCTGGATCTGCCCCTTGGTACTGTGAAGGCACAACTTTTCCGTGCCCGCGAACTGCTGTACCAGATTCTTCGCAATGCAAACCACAGTTTGTAAACCGCGCTTTTAGGATGGATTCAGTGGATATTCTCCTGCGGTATTTCCCTGAGCTAACCGGCGACCAGACTCAAAAATTCAGGGCGATGGGACCTTTTTATGAAGACTGGAACGCCAAAATCAATGTCATTTCGCGCAATGATATTGCGTTTCTGTATCAGCGACACATCCTTCATTCTCTGGCAATAGCGCGTTTTGTCAGTTTTGCTCCCGGATCGGTGGTACTGGATCTGGGAACCGGAGGAGGCTTTCCCGGAATTCCCCTGGCCATTTTCTTTCCCGATGTTCATTTTGTTCTGCTTGACTCCGTTAAAAAAAAAATAAACGTTGTAGCCCGGGCAATTGCGGAGCTCGGTATCCCCAATGCAGAAACTGTTTGCATGCGGGCTGAAGAATGGAAAGGAAGCTCCGATTTTGTTGTCTCCCGTGCTGTTGCTCCTCTCCCGCAACTGGTAAAGCTTGCCGGGAAAATAATCCGTCCGGGGAATCGCAGTACCCTGCCCAACGGACTGATCTGTCTGAAAGGAGGAGACCTGGAAAAGGAAATCAGGGAAGCCGGCAGGGAAGTCATTCAACACAATATCACAGACTGGTTTCCCGAAAATTTTTTCGTCGGAAAGAAAGTCCTGCATGTAAGTACATCTGCATTGCTTCAGAGACAATAGCTTCCGACTGCCCACCAGATTTTTTTGCATTTTTCCACTTTTTCTCTACTTTTGCACTCTCAATTTTATAATCAATTCACAGACAATAACCTTTTAAAAATACTGTCATGAAGAGGACATTTCAGCCCTCCAACCGGAAGAGAAGGAATAAGCATGGTTTCAGAAAACGCATGTCGACCCATAACGGCCGCAGGGTATTATCTGCCCGCAGAGCAAAAGGACGTCATAAGCTCACCGTTTCCGACGAACCGAACCTTCGTGGCAAATAACCGTACTGAACAAACTTCGTTCCCTGTTGCATCCTCATAAAATATTCCTTATTGGGGTTCATTGTTGTTTTTGTCCCCTGGGCCTCAATTTATCTTTTTATTTCAAAAATTGATCATATTCCTCTTAAGCTATTGCTTTGGTTGGCAAATACAAAATCTTTTGTCGACAAACGGACCATAAAAATTTTCCCGGCCTGCGCGGATTTTATTTACGTTGAAAAATTAAAACGGTATTGGATTCTTGTTTATTCATTTGTCATGAACACGACTGCGGAAGGATGCACCCGACGGTTGCTGGTCGGGGATGCCGATCCTGTCGAAGCAGAGCTGGTTGTGGATTCAATACTGAAAAGATCAACTCGCTAATTATGAATTCTTTAGCATTGTATATACAGGATCCGGGATAAACCTGAAAAAAATCAACCAGCATTTTGCATAAAAAAAATATCTTTGGCGTTTTACCTCCCGAGTATGGAAATTCTGAAACGAACAATGCGTGACTCATGGCTGGTGCGCTGGTCAGTCCTTCTGCTGGTCAGTTTTGCCATGGCAGCCAATTATTATGTGTACGATGCCCTTACCCCTTTGCAGGAGCGGTTGCGGGAAGTGTTGCATTTCAGCGGAACTGATTTCGGCATTGTTGTTGGGTTCTATTCCTTTCCAAATACCTTCCTGCTGATGGCAGTTCTGGGAGGTATCATTCTCGACCGCATCGGCATCCGGAAAACCGGCTTTACTTTTGTATTGTTCATGGTCATCGGGGCGTGGATTACCTGGTACGGTGCCTCACCTGCCTACAATCATGGTGGTTTTGGTTATCATTTCATGGGTTCTTTTCTTCCTGCCTATTCACCGGCTGTAAAGATGATGGCGCTTGGCATGCTGTTCTTTGGCCTTGGTGCTGAAACAGGAATTGTAGCTTTTAATAAAATCATCGTCAAATGGTTCAAGGGGAAAGAACTTGCCCTGGCTTTTGCCATCAATCTGGGAATTGCCAGGTTTGGAACTGCCCTTGCCATCAAACTTGGTCCCAGACTGGGTGTAAATGACTACATGCTCCCCATCTGGTTTGCAGCAATGCTGATGACCATTGGCTTTGTGGCCTTTCTGATTTATATGCTGGCCGATTACCGGCTCGACCGGCAGACAAATGAAAACCTGACCATAACCGCTCCCGAAGAGAAGTTCCAGTTAAAGGACGTTTCTGATCTTCTGAAAAATCCAAGCTTCCTTTTTATTGCAGCCCTCTGTGTAACCTTCTATGCGGCTTTCTTCCCGTTTCTTAAATATGCTCCTGATTTTTTCCTCAACAAATACGGTGTATCTCCACAGACCAGCGGTGACATTACCTTCTGGCTGCCAATTGGTACCGTGCTGTTTACTCCCATCTTCGGCTGGCTGGTTGATCATAAAGGGAAGGCCGCCACGCTCATGATTTTCGGTTCACTGATTGTCATCGCCGTTCATCTGCTCTTTGCCTTCACGCGTCTGAATGCTTATGTACTTTGCATTTTGCTGGGCATTGCCTTTTCGCTGGTTCCTGCTGCTATGTGGCCCAGCGTGGCAAAGATTGTCAGCGAAAAAAAGCTGGGTACAGCCTACGGCATGATGTTTAGTCTGCAAAATCTTGGACTTTTTGCCGTACCCATCCTGGCAGGGCATATCATCGATACAACTAATGCAGGGAGAGTAGTCGATACACCGCTGAACTATACCTATGCTATGTTACTTTTTGCTTCTTTCGGACTGATAGCGCTGGTATTTGCCTTCCTCCTTAAACGCGACGATCGCACGTCAGGGTATGGGCTGGAGCTCCCGACCAATGCTGTACAGAAAAGGGAAAAAATCTGAGGTTTTCTAGCTCTGTTTTCTGAAAATAATCTGCTTTCTGTCCGGACCTACCGAAACAATGCTGATGGGAAGGTTCAGTTCCTTTTCAAGAAAGGCAATATATTCTGTTAGTTCTTTCGGAAATTCCTCTACTCTGGTGACCCCGCAAAGGTTCTCTTTCCAGGCTGGTAATTCCCGGTAAACGGGCTCGATTTCAGCATCGTTGGCATAGGGTACACGGTCAGTAAGGTGTCCGTTTACCTTATAAGCTGTACAAACCCGGATGGTATCAAAGCCACTCAGTACATCGGCCTTTGTCATGAACAACTGGGTAACTCCGTTGAGCATGATGGCGTATTTCAGGGCAACCAGGTCAAGCCAGCCGCAGCGACGGGGCCGTCCTGTAGTGGAACCGAATTCTTGCCCGCGCTTTCGCAGTTCGTCGCCGGTAGCATCGAGCAGTTCGGTGGGGAAGGGGCCGCTACCTACCCTGGTGCAATATGCCTTGAAAATACCGAATACTTCACCTATCCGGTGGGGGGCAATACCAAGACCGGTACAGGCTCCTGCGCATATGGTGCTGGAAGATGTAACAAAGGGGTAAGAACCAAAATCAATATCGAGCATGGTACCCTGTGCTCCTTCGGCCAACACCTTTTTCCCCTGGCTCAAAAATTCATTGATAACATATTCGCTGTCGACAAGTACAAACCGCCGGATAGCCTCAATACCCCGAAACCATTGTTCTTCTGCTTCATCCAGATGGTAGGAAAAATCGTATTGTCTGAGGATATCTTTATGTTTGCTCCGCAGAAAATGGTAACGTTCCATAAAATCGTCCCTTTCGAGGTCGCCCACTCGTATTCCGTTTCGTCCGGTTTTATCCATGTAGGTGGGTCCAATGCCTTTAAGCGTGGAACCAATCTTCGAAACTCCCTTAGCCGCTTCGGAGGCGGCATCCAGTATTCGATGAGTAGGAAGAATAAGGTGGGCTTTCCGGGAAATGAGAAGATGGTCTTTCACATTCACCCCGAGCTTTTCGATGGCCTGAACCTCTTCCATGAAAATTACCGGGTCCATGACAACCCCGTTTCCGATCAGGTTGATTTTGCCCGGATGAAATATGCCTGAGGGTATGCTATGCAGAACATGTTTGATCTGGTTGAATTCAAGTGAGTGGCCTGCATTCGGCCCGCCCTGAAACCTGGCGATAACATCATAACCGGGAGTGAGAACATCCACGATTTTCCCTTTTCCTTCGTCACCCCACTGAAGGCCTAGTAAAACATCAACTTTCATTTAATCAGGTAATTGAAAAATTTGCAAAAAACCTTCCGAAGATACAACAAATTGCGATAATAATGCCGCCTGGTCAAACGGATAATTTTTTGAGAATTACTGTCTCTCCGAAGCCTGGTTGCTGTATCCTATGATAAGGAATCAGGCTTTAGCTGCACTTTTTCCAGAAGATTTTTCCATGAAGGTCTTTCCCTGAAGTTTTGACCAGGCAGCCGCCCTTACACTATAGGTATGCTAAAAAACACACTCTGTTAAAATACTGATAATCTGTGACGAAAGAAAGGTATTTTCTGACGAAAGAATCAAACCGCCAAAACTGATTATCTTTGTCAATTACACAAAAACCAAAGCTAACCTCTATGGCAATAAAAAAACAAATTCTGGAGCTTAAGAAGCGCCGTGAGGCCATTCTTTCGGGCGGGGATGAGAAGGCCATTGAAAAGCAGCGCGCTCTGGGCAAATTGCTGGCACGCGACCGCATCAATGCCCTGCTCGACAAGGGCTCTTTTACTGAATACGACATGTTCGTTGAGCATGAAGCGCGTGACTTCGACATGGCTGGAAAGGTTCTGCACGGCGACGGCGTTATTGTAGGCACGGGTACTATTTTTGGTTCTCCTGTGTGCATTTTTGCACAGGATTTTACCGTTGCCGGTGGGTCATTGGGGATGATGCATGCCCGGAAGATCACAAAAATCATGGATCATGCCCTGAAAATGAAAGTACCCCTCATCGGCATCAACGATTCAGGAGGAGCCCGTATTCAGGAAGGAGTTAATTCACTGGCCGGTTACGGAGAGATCTTTTTCCGCAATACCCTCGCCTCAGGTGTAATTCCGCAGATTTCGGTCATCCTTGGGCCCTGTGCCGGAGGTGCCGTTTATTCTCCTGCCCTTACCGATTTTGTTTTTGTGGTTGACAAAATTTCCAAAATGTTCATCACTGGGCCTGAAGTCATTAAAACAGTCCTGGGGGAAGAAATATCGATGGAAGATCTTGGCGGGGCAAAGGTACACGCCGAAATTTCAGGCAATGCCCATTTTTATGCCAGAACCGAAGAAGAATGCTTCGAGCAGATAAAGAAACTTCTTTCATTCATACCGGCCAACAATACACGGAAGGCAAAGCCTTTTCCGCCGCGTCCGCCGAAACCCGAATATGACATTGACCGTATTGTTCCTTCCGACCCGACTCAGCCTTACGATGTACGGGATGTGATACGTGCCGTGGTGGATGATTCCGATTTCTTTGAGATTCAGGAACATTATGCTCCCAACCTGGTGATAGGTTTCGGACGTATGAACGGAGAGACGGTAGGTTTTGTGGCTAACCAGCCTCTGGTTCTGGCCGGCGTACTCGATGTTGACTCATCCGACAAAGCTGCCCGTTTTATACGGTACTGCGATGCTTTCAATATTCCTATTGTAACTTTTGTCGATCTGCCGGGATACCTGCCCGGGGTGAACCAGGAACACATGGGGGTGATTCGCCACGGGGCCAAGGTGCTCTATGCCTATAGCGAAGCAACCGTGCCCAAGCTGACAGTCATTCTGAGAAAAGCTTATGGCGGCGGTTATATAGCCATGGGTTCACGGCACCTGCGCGCTGACTTCGTATTTGCCTGGCCGACAGCTGAAATTGCCGTTATGGGTCCCGAAGGTGCTGCCAACATTATTTTCCGCAAGGAAATTATGTCGGCCCCCGACCCGGAAAAAATGCGCAAACAGAAAGTTAAGGAATACAAGGAAAAGTTTGCTAATCCTTACGTGGCTGCTGCAAAAGGATATATTGATTCAGTTATTGAACCAGCAGAAACCCGCAAGCTTCTTCTTCATGCCATCGACGTGTCGAGGCAGAAGTATATTGCCGGCCCGCAGAAAAAACACGGTGTTCCTCCCTTCTGAAAATACCTGGAACTATGGAAAAACAACATGCAACAGTGTCTCCGGCCGAAAAAGAAAAAAGTCGGGATCAATTCAAGACGCTTATTCTGGAGGGTACACGATACAAAACCCTGTATAACAAAAAGTTTGAACTAATTACACCCTGGCAGAAGCCTGATCCCAAAAAAATGGTTTCCTTCCTCCCTGGTACGGTTATAAGAGTTTTGGTGAAAAAGGGAGACAAGGTATCGGTGGGACAGGATCTTCTTCTTCTTGAAGCCATGAAAATGCAGAACCGGATTAAAGCAGACCGGGAAGGGATTATAAAGAATGTGCTGGTAAAGGAAGGAGATAAGCTACCTAAAGGGGTTGTAATGATTGAATTTCGGTAACTATCCCTTTTCGCAGGGCGATAACGGGGTATCTCATTTCAGACTGGTTGACGACAAGTGCTGGCGGACTTTGTTGAACCAAAGTACCATGAATTAATTTTCTTTTACCTTTTCATACCTGCTGTTTCTCTCCACAGCCTCGAATCCCTCCTTCTTAATCAGGGAAATGATTTCATTCGGGGTAAGTGATGGGTGTTGTTCTTTTGCTCCGGCCATTGTGTAAATGCGGGTAGAGTCGTGGATGGTTCCGTCAAAATCATCAGCGCCAAAATGCAGCATCAGAGCGGCATGCTCTTTGCCAAGCATCGGCCAGTATGCTTTCAGGTGAGGAATATTGTCGAGAAAGATGCGCGCTATGGCAAAAGTTTTCACTACATCGGCAAAAGAGGTTTCGCCAATGTAGGACAGATGGTTATGTGCACTTTTGTATTTAAGCGGTATAAAAGCGTAAAAACCATGGGTTTTGTCCTGTAATTCCCTTAGCATAAGGAGATGGTGAATCCGGTGCTCCGGCCTTTCAATATGGCCAAACAGCATGGTTGCATTGGAAGTAATCCCCAGATGATGGGCTGTGGCATGCACTTCCAGCCATTGTTCTCCAGTAATCTTTTCCGGGCAGATGCGTTTGCGTACCTCGGGGTGGAAAATTTCAGCTCCCCCTCCGGGAATGGACTGCAATCCGGCATGTTTCAGCTCTGTCAGCACCTTTTCCGGCGAGGAATGATCCTGTTGTGCAAGGTAGTCAATTTCTTCAGCTGTCAGCGCCTTGATATGTAACGAGGGAAACCGGCTTCTGATCTGCCGGAACAGATCAGCATACCAGCTCAGATCTTTTGACGGATGCAGTCCACCCGTAATATGCACTTCCGTAATTCCGGGATGGTGCCCGATTTGTTCCAGGATTTCTTCCGCCGAATAGTTCCATGCGTCCTTATCCCCTTCGTTCCGGTAGTATGAGCAGAAGCGGCAATGGCGCACACAAAAGTTGGTAGGTTCGATGTGAATATTGCGGTTGTAAAAGGCCTGATTATTGTGCCGGTTTCTTCTCACGAAATCAGCCAGAGCAACCAACACGGAAAGACTTGATTTTTCCCACAGAAGAAGAGCCTCTTCAGGCGAAATGCGTTCTCCGGAACATGCCTTTTCAGCCACCGGTTGTGCCTCACCAGACAGTTCATTCAAAAGAAAAAGCAGGTTATCAGGGCAGGGTGTTGGCATATTCAAGCAATTGCTGGGCATCAGATGTTCTCCCTTGCTGACGCCAGAGATCGGCCAGCACGAGATAAGCAGGTTTATATGAAGGACTTACCTCTATGGCCTTCTGCAGATACCGCTCGGCCATTTTGAGATTGTTCATGCGGGCATAGGTGAGCCCAAGATTAAAATAGGCCGTGACAAACTTGGGATTTACCTTTATGGTATGTTCAAAAATCGACATGGCCTGGGTCAGCTCGCGTTTTGTAAGATAAGCAACTCCAAGAAGGTTGAGTCCTTTATCATAATCAGGGTAAATCCTGAGCAGGCGTGTTGCATATGGAATGCAACTGTCGGGTTGCTGCATTTCAATAAAACAGCGGCTTATATTCATCAGTGCAGTTTCATTGTCGGGATTGTCAGCCAGGGCGAGGTGAAAGTATCGGCAGGCTTCTTCATAAAGCCCTTTTTCCAGCAAACGGGTACCTTCCAGATCTGCTTTTGAGGTACGTTGTACGATAGCACATACAGGAACTCCGTCAACATCAACAGTATGAATGGTATGGCGGGGAGGATAATACTTCTTCTTTAGCTGATAAGGATTCAGGTAACTGCAGGCAAATACACCGTAATCCCAGTCTGCTTCACCTTTTTCATAATATCGGGTGTAAACGGGCTTTACCCGGCCCTGCATATCCCGGAAATAATATTTCAGAGAAGGCAGAAAATTGGATGCGATAATAACAGTATCCTTTCCGTTGTTTTCCGATGCAAGTTTCTCCCGGAGCCACAGGCTTCCCGGCCGGATGCTATGATAATAATAATCTGTTTCATAATTTCCGTAAGCTCCTTTCACTCCTCCCACCAGTTCGTTGTAATAAATGTATTCAAGGGGATGGTTGGCCACAATGTGCCGCAGCGGAAGAAAAAGCAGGAAGGCCGGAACAATGGAAACAAGCCAGACAGCGTACTTTCTTTTTAGCATGGTATACAGCATATTCCAGCCAATAGCCGAAGTGATTGCCAGAGGCGGAAAAACGAACAGCAGGTGGCGCCAGCTTCCGTAAACATTGGAAGATTTGTTGATCACATAGGCCACAGGAAAAACCCATGCAAAGAGCAGAAGGAAGGTAAAGAGCCTGTTGTACCGTTTCAGAATCGCACGGAATAAAGAGATATAAAGCAGGAGGCCGGTGATAACGGCAAGCGGAACAGTGATCAGAATGTATTTGGGAATATAATACCAGGGGACATTATCCGACCAGATATACTTTCCTTCAAAAACCTGCCGGAGAGAAGCATCGAAGTTAGTCATCAGCCTGAGGGATTCAAGAACATTCTTCACCGGATTCTGCAGGGCGTAAGGCCACCAGAGGATGCCCAGGATGTATCCTGCCACAGAAATTCCTGCTACCCAGAGAATCAGGTTTCTCATGCGTTTCATATTGGCAGCCGAAAAGAAGCTGGTTCTCTGGCTGGTAAACAGAAAATACAGGCCGGCAAAGAAGGTAAAGTACACAATCTGAAGAAGGCCTCCTGCTCTGATGCTGAGGGTAAAGGCTATACCAAGGGTAAGCAGAAAAATGTGCTTCCACCGGATAAACGGATAATTCTTCAGGAAAATAATAATACCATAAATTGACCAGATGTAGCCGAGGGCAAACGGAATATCTTTGGGATTGTTGAACGAATGGCCCAGAAATACGGGGGTAAGAAACATCAAAACCATGGTAAAGATGCCGGCCCTCCATCCTGCCAGCACAGCCGCCGTTAAACCGGCAAAAAGAATGGCCAGCCAGCCTGTGAGGGAGTTGAAAATATGTCTCCATTCATACACATGCTCAACGCCGAAGGTCTTATTAAACAGGTAGGTAAAATTGTCAAACGACTGGCCGTAATACTGGAGGCGGGTAACCGGTGTATTGAGACAGGTTGTGTCCTTGCCAAGGGTTTTGTAAAAGTTGTATACATAGCCTGCGTGCACGTAATTGACATCTTCATCTCCCGAAATGCCAGCATCAAGGCTTAAAAGTGGCATGATGACGAACAGAAGAGCCGCCAGAACAGTGAAGATCAGTCGGTACATGGAACTTTCGCCGTGAGGCAGAAAAGGAAAAGCTTTCTTTTTTCGTTCCGACCAGGGTAGCGTGATATACCATTTCCAGAAGCCCTTCAGACCGGAAAAGGAATGTCGTTTTTTTCTGCTTTGCGGTAAGGTAAACGGATCCGGCTGATTGAACCGGACTGAGCTAGCTTCTTTGTCAATTTTCCGGCAAAATTCTGTCAGGCTTTCTGCAGAATAGGGTTCACCTTCAAGAGCACAGGAAAGGTATCTCCCGAAATCAACAGGAAGAATGAAAAAAGGAATTCCTGTATATCCGGTGGTATGAAGATAGTCGGTGTCAGAAAATGCAGGAAGCCAGATGGTTTTATCCCATCCGGGGCGATCGGTTTTAAAGGACACTACCTCGGCCAGCTGAAATGGGCGCGACATCCATTGCGGAAAAAGGACGGCAGCAAAACGGGTATTCACCTTCTCCAGCGCCTGATGGACAAGATGCCACGGATCGGAATCTTCAGAATGAAGCTCAGTGTGGACAAAACGCGAATATGCTGGCAACGAAAGAAGGGAATTCATCGTTTCACCTGCATCAGCAGCGAAAACGCTTATAACCGGAAGGGAGAAAGCGCTGCGTTCCTGAATTTTTGCAAGCGATTCAGCCAGAACAGAAATATCGGAAAGATGGTCATGGAAAATCAGGACCAGCGTCATATCCTGGATGTCATCCTTGCCCTGTTGAATCTTTTTGCCCGTTTGTTTAGCCATATTCTATACTATTTTGTCAAAAACCACAACAAATATTCAGGAACCATTTTTATCCTGCAGTTCAACTTTCCGTATGGAAGAAATTCGCCGGTGGTATTTTTTCCAGAGGGTAAATAATTCCGGAAGCATGCGCAGCAAGTCCCTCAGGCGGATCCTTGTGTCTCCGTCATCAACCCATACAGTAAGAGGCAACTCGCAGACTGTTTTCAGAGTGGTCTGGTACCCTGAAAGGAGGATATAACGTCCAAGTATTTCTACATCAAAAATCCATCGGCTGAGAAAGGGCTCGCTGAAAATTTTCTCTGCTACCTCTTTTCTGAAAATTTTTGCTCCGCATTGGGAATCGTAAACGGGAATCTGCAAGGTGTACGATACCAGCGAGGCAAAAATTCTTCCGAAAACGTGCCGCAGCCAGTTCCTTTCAATATGCGATCCCAGCCTTTTTACGCGGCTTCCGAAAACCATGGATGTTCCGGGCCTGGTTTGAAAGAGGGCCGTCATTTCATGGATGGTTGGCAGGGGTGTAGACAGGTCGGCGTCAAAAAATCCTACCAGCGAAGGTTGAAAGCGTTCGGCGGCATAGAGAATTCCGGCTCTCACAGCCCCTGCCTTGCCCTTGTTCTTGTCCAGAGTGAGCAATTCCGCCCTTCCGGGGTATTTTGCTGTAAACTCTTTTAACAGGGTTGCTGTAGAGTCCCTGCTTCCATCGTCAACAAACAGAAGCATTATATCCTTTTCCTGCTCCAGAAATAACTCAAACTGATGTTTCCGGAGCCGACGGGCTTCGTTATAGCAGGGAATAACAATTACTGTCTGCGGCATACTGCAATACATGACAGGCCTGGCAGCCTGATGCCAAAGATACGTAAAAAGCGGGCCAGGGCAACATCGGCCAGCAGAAAAATGACTATCAGCCTGTCTGCCACAGAGTGTGATTTCCATCCGCCGATTCCTGTCATCTGCGACGCGTCAGGCTTTCTGATGGTCTGTAACACCTTCTGAACTGTCCGGGCCAGGAATAGAGAAAAAAACAAATAACCGGAGTCAACCGGTATCAGCCCGGCTTGCTTCAGCGAGGTTTCCAACGACCGCAGGGTATAGCGTCTGTAATGCCCCAGCCATGTGTCATGGATGGTAAATAACCAGGGGAATGCCGGTACTGTAATCAGAAACACTGTATTGTTACTGATTTGCGGAAGGCTGGCTACTTGGCTTAGAAAAGCGGTATCATCACCGATGTGCTCAATAACGTCCAGCAGAAGAACAGCTGAAGGACCAGGGATTTCGTGGGGAAGCTCCCCGGCAGACCGATATAGCCTGACAGAGGAATTCCCTATTCTTTCCGTATATTCCGCAAGCAGGTGCTCATCAAAGGCAGTATCAACTCCGTAAAACTGCGTACCGGGACAATTCCGGGCAAGCTGTTCAATCACAAAAGCATCTCCGCAGCCAATATCCACAACTGAGACGGGAGAAGGCACATGGCGTAGAAGGTACTTTTCAACAATTCTTACCCTTGCCTGTTCCCATGGATGCCGACCCGTAGTTCCCCTGGCCGATCCGGCCCGATGCTCCTTAATATCCATCTACTTTATCTTCAGCTTCTTTTTTCCTTCTCCCTCTTCGGCATATCCGTATATGTAAAGGGAATGGTGTGAGGGGCGAAAGTTGTTCATTTCGCAGGCAGTGCGAATGATTTCCTGAATGCGGGGATCACAGAATTCAATCACCTGTCCGGTTTTAATATCAATCAGATGGTCGTGCTGCAGGCACTGGTAAGCTTTTTCAAACTGGGCGATATTTTTTCCGAACTGATGCCTGACCACCAGCCCGCAGTCAAGCAGCAACTCTATGGTATTGTAAATGGTAGCCCTGCTCACACGGTAATTCTTATTCTTCATAAAAATGTACAGTGACTCTACGTCAAAATGACCAACACGCGTATAAATCTCATCCAGAATAGCAAAACGTTCCGGGGTTTTGCGATGCCCTTTTTTTTCGAGGTAATCGGTAAAGATTTTCCGTACTGTTTCTCTGGTGTCGTCCTGAATCATAATTAGACTAATTAAGAATAAGATCAGGCTAAGATAAAACAATTTTTCAATTAGAAAACTTTATTTTGCCTCTGTTTCAGTATTTTCAACACGACTCACTTTTTCGACACCCTTTATTTTAATGAGGTTCATGATGAGGTTATTCAGGTCGGCAGTATTATGTACGTACAGATCGATGGTTCCTTCGAAAATGCCGTCGTGACTGGAAAGGTTGATGGTGCGGATATTGACATTCAGCTCTTTGGAAATTACCGTAGTAATGGAATTAAATACACCAAAGCGGTCTATTCCCTGCAGGCTTATACGAACGAGGAAGGAATGGATTTTGTGGGTGGTCCATTTGGCAGGAACGATTCGGTTGGCCTGGCTGGAAAGGAGTTTGATGGCAACAGAACATTTGGCCTTATGCACAATAAGTGTGTGACTTGGACTGAGGTAACCAACCACGTCGTCACCAGGTATCGGATTGCAGCATTGGGCAATCACATAAGGCTGTTCCTGGTCATCGGTGGTTTCGCGAAGAAGGATAGGCGAGTCCTTACCCGGTATTTTCCTGGCGTCCGCTGAAGAGCCCTCTTTATCTTTATCCGGTTTGCGTAATCCAAACTGAAGTTCCCAGTACCGGATCCATTTGTTACGGGTATTTTTTTTCAGAATGGCAGGCAGGTCTTCGAGGCTGATAATTCCGAGGCCGATTTTTGAATATAGTTCGTCTTTTGAGTTTACCTCGTAAGCTGGAAGAAGTTTTCGAAAAATGCGGGAACTCGGATGCAGGTTCATCTCCTTCAGGCGTTCTTCAAGAATTTCCTTTCCTTTTTCAAGCCGGTTGCGTGCTTCGGCTTTCAGGGCCTGTTTGATGTTAGCCTTGGCTTTGGCGGTGATCACAAAATCGAGCCATTCGCGCTGGGGCTTGGCTTTGTCGGATGTAATAATTTCAACCTGGTCGCCGCTTTTAAGAACATGGTTCAGGGGTACGAGACGGTAATTTACCTTGGCACCTATAGCCTTGTTGCCAATCTGGCTGTGGATGTCATATGCAAAATCAAGGGCTGTGGAATCTTTCGGCAGGTTTCTAATTTCTCCCTTGGGCGTAAAAACAAGAATTTCCGAAGCAAACAGGTTAAGCTTGAAGTCATCGAGAAACTCCAGGGCATCTCCCTGCGGACTTTCAAGGGTTTCGCGTATTTTCTTGATCCATTTGTCCAGTTCACTCTCCTGGGCACTCATACCCTTGTACTTCCAGTGAGCAGCAAAACCACGTTCAGCAATCTCATCCATCCTGCGACTGCGAATCTGCACTTCCACCCATCTTCCCTCAGGGCCCATTACTGTAACGTGAAGCGCCTCGTATCCGTTAGCCTTGGGGGTACTTACCCAGTCTCTTATCCTGTCAGGCTTCGGCGGATAAATGTCGGTGATGATGGAGTAAATATTCCAGCATTGATTTTTTTCAGGAATGTCGGGTACAGGATCAAAAACCAGCCTGATGGCAAAAAGGTCGTATATTTCCTCAAAAGGTACTCCTTTGGTCTGCATCTTGTTCCAGATGGAGTAAATCGATTTGGGTCTGCCGGATATATCAAAGCTGATTCCCTGCTGGGTAAGCCGGTCAATGATGGGCAGGGAAAAAACATTGATGAAATGCTGGCGTTTTTTTTCGTCATCCTTGAGCTTGCGTTCAATTTCCTCGAACACCTTAGGATAACTGTACTTGAGGCTAAGGTCTTCCAGCTCGGTTTTGATAGCATACAATCCCAGTCTGTGTGCCAGAGGAGCAAAGAGATACAGGGTTTCGCCCGCAATCTTGATCTGTTTGCTGGGTGGCAGGGCACTCAGGGTGCGCATGTTATGCAGCCGGTCGGCCAGCTTGATAAGGATCACCCGTACGTCATCGCTCAGGGTGAGGAGCATTTTGCGGAAATTTTCTGCCTGCAGGCTTGAGTTTTTATCAAATACCCCCGATATTTTTGTAAGTCCGTCAACAATGGAGGCAATTTTATCACCGAACTGGAAGCGGATTTCATCGAGTGAAACTTCAGTATCTTCCACTACATCGTGCAGGAGAGCACTTACTATCGATTTAGTGCCAAGGCCAATCTCATAGGCGCAGATTTTGGCAACGGCAATGGGATGAAGGACGTAGGGTTCACCCGATTTCCTGCGCATGTTTTTGTGCGCCTCGTATGCCAGCCGAAATGCTTTCCGGATGAGTTCCTGATCCTCAGCAGTATCGCAACGAAAGCATTTTTTCAGCAGATCGTCAAATTCCTGCTGAATGAGTTTTTTCTCCTCTTCCGTTAACCCGCTTATCTGCTGTACAAGCATACGTCACCTTCTCCTGTAAAACAACAAAGATAATGCAAAAGAGATAAATGATATGAAAGTAATTCATTTTCATTGCCTGGTTGCTACGCAGTTTATCCGTTTGTATGTGAGGTCATTTTCTCAGGATGAGGATAAGACTTCCATAGCTTTCTCTGGTTCGGCCTGTTTCATCGGTGTAGCGCATGTACCAGAGGTAGTTTCCTGCCCGGATACTGCCGCCGGCGTCTCGTCCGTTCCATCGTACCGAAGGGTCGTTTGTTTCAAAAACCTTTCTTCCACCGGCATCGGAAATGATAAGATGGTATTTGCCAGGCAGAATGTCGAAAACCGGACCGAATTCATCGTTCACGCCGTCTCCGTCGGGTGTGAACGCATTGGGCATGCGGTAATCAGATGAAAAGCCTGCACAGGAAATATTAGACCAGGACACTCCTCTTATCCCATGGGGATTTCCGGATGCCTCCTCCGCTCTGATGATATAGCAGACGTTTCCTTTTATTTCCTGACCGGCAATTGCATCAATGCTTTCAAAATAAGTTGTATCGGGGGGATATACTGTTCCGATCAGAGCATAATTGTTCTCTCCGGTAACTCGATAGATATTATATTCTCCTGTACCTGCTAAATATCCGTGAGGAGGATTCCACGAAAGAAAGGCGCCTGCCTGTTTTCCTGTAACTGTCAGTGTCATAGTAGTGGCGGGATTGGAATACACCTGCACTGAACGGCAAGCATTTACCGAAGCAAGCCTATATTTCCATGGACGATCAGTGGAAGGAGGCGCATCCTCTGTTTCGAGATGCCCTCCGGCAGGCCATGAAAATTGCTGAAGCTCCGTTTCTGTCCCTCCAGCGGCTGGCGATCGGAACAGCAGATAGTTGACGCTGTCTCCGTCGGAACTGATATGAAAGCTGAGATGTACCTTCCCTTCCGGAGTTACTGAGGCATAGTCGGCGTTAATCCAGAACGGCTGGGCCAGAACATGGGAATAGAGGCATGCCATGTTGCTCCGGGCTGTAAGGCCGCTGGTATGTTGCACTTCCACATAGAAGCAAACCGTCCTGTTTCGGGTTACGGTATCAGACCAGGTTCTTGCATTGCCCTGCAGGGAAGGAGATGGAATCCAGCTGCCTCCGTAAGATTTCATAACCCTGTAGTGCACGCTGTCATCCGGCCAGGTCGGATAACCGGTCCATGTAAGTCCTGCGGTTACGCTACAGGAATCAAAAACAGCCGACAAATAGCAGGTTGTGTGAATGTTGCTCAGAGGACTGTTATTTCGTGACGAATCCACAGCAACCAGGCGGAAAGAAACAGCCCTGAAACGAACATCAGGTAGCATTAACCTGTACACAGTATCAAGGGCACTGAAGGAGGTGTCAGCCGGAACCCAGCCAACAGAAGCGCCATAATACACCACATACAATTCAACATCCGGCGACTCGCTCCTCTCCCAGCAAAGTTGCACAGTATCGGTGCCCGGAATAATATCGGCCAGCAAAAGACGGGGAGAGAGCGGTTTAATGGTATCAGGCTGTGCTCTCAACGGAAAAAACAGTGCAGACTGCAGAACAGTCAGTAACACTAATCCTCTTAGCCTGTTTATTTTGAACTGCATGAAACGGAACTGAATCATTCCATAAAAACGGTAAAATAATTTTTGAAGTGTGTTAATATCGTTCAAAGATAGTACAAGAAAAGGAGCATCCCTTATGCCTTCATCAGGTATTGGGCGAAAACGCAATAATGAATGCCTGTGGTGGTATCCTTCTGTTTACTGGCTTACTTTTCTGATTCATAAGTTTGCATGAAAATTTATGCATAGTAAACTCGTAAATCAGGTACTTCAGTTACTGCAAGGCTCGTTGATCCAGTCTCCATGTTCTTTTATGACCTGTATCAGTTCTTCTATGGCATTTTCTTCAGGAATATTCTTGCGAACAGGATTTTTCCCTTTATAGATCGTAACACGTCCCGGCCCGGCACCCACATAGCCATAATCAGCATCGGCCATTTCGCCCGGACCATTTACGATACAGCCCATTACAGCAATCTTAAGATGGGTCAGATGGCGGGTACGCTCTTTAACTTTTCTAAGCACGTCCATGATGTTAAAAAGAGTGCGACCGCAGGACGGGCAGGCAATGTATTCAGTACGGAAGGTGCGTAAGCGACAGGCCTGAAGGATGCCCATGGCGGTTGAAATAACTGTTTCCTCAGGAATGGTACCTGCATTCCGGAGCCAGATGCCGTTGGCAAGACCGTCGATCAGGGTGGGTGCGGCTTCGCCAGAGGCCTGGATGCGTAAAGCGTCAGCATTCTCCGTGGCGTAATTCAGGTTGAGAATAACCAGGTTACGGATTTGATTTTTTTCCAGCAGGTTCAGTGCTTCCCGGAATTCGGCCGAAGGATGGGGCGAGAAGGATTGTAAAACAATGAGGGTCGAAGGATTGCTTTTCAGAAGAGGGAAAAGGGGGGGGAGGGTGGCTAAGGTAGTAAGGATTGCCATCGACCTTTGGTTGTTTGCCGCTAATTCGTTCAGGTTGGTTAAAGGAGAGGCCTGGGTCGGATTGTCCGGTGCATTGGGAGCAGGGAGGCGGGGAAGGATGCGGGTGAGAAAATATTCAAAGTGTTCAGCCGGAATAAGGGGCGTGATATTGGGAAAGGTCGGGAACAGATCGGACCATGCCTCATAATCACAAAGATACATCTGGCCGGGAAGGAGATTCAGAAGGAGGGAAGGTTTTGTGAGAAAAAGGATATCAGGCAATGGCTGGCCGGGTGATGTCCCATCGGCGCTGTCAGCAATAATAATGGCTGGCTGACGTCCTGGAAGAAAGGTTACCGGACGGGCTTCAAAGGATGTTTTTCCCGGTTCGGTTTTCTGTGCAGGGTTCATAGCTGATTGCCACTTTTCAGCCAGTTTTACCAGGAATCGGGCTACAGGAATTTCCTCCACCGGGTCTTCGGTAAGGGAAACCCGGATGGTATCACCGATTCCCTCGGCCAGCAGGGTGCCAATGCCCGCAGCCGACCGAATGCGGCCGTCTTCTCCTTCTCCGGCTTCAGTTACACCCAGATGCACAGGATAAAGCGCTCCTTCGTTTTTCATTTTTTTCACAACCAGCCGCGTGGCATATACCATAATGCGCACGTTGCTGGCTTTCATGGAAACTACCAGGTTGTGGAAGTTCTCATCCCGGCATATGCGGATAAATTCCATGGCACTTTCGGCCATTCCTTCGGGAGTATCGCCGTAACGGGCCAGCATGCGGGCGCTGAGCGATCCGTGATTCACTCCGATGCGCAGGGCAGTGCCATGTTTGCGACAGATGGTAATAAGGGAGCGGAGGTTTTTCCGGATTTGTTCCTGCTCTGCCAGGAAGACTTCTTCTGTATAGGCTTCCGGCGAAAGGGGACGTCCGGTACCGTAGTTTCCGGGATTGATGCGGACTTTTTCCACAAGGCGGGCGGCTGTCTCGGCAACGGCAGGATTGAAATGCACATCGGCGCACAACGGCTGGTGATACCCTTTTTCCCGCAGAATGCGGCGAATGGTGGCCAGGTTCTCCGCTTCCTCCTGATTCCGCGCAGTGATGCGCACCAGCTCCGCCCCGGCGTCAAACAAGCGAATGCACTGCTCTACCGTCGCCTCCGTATCCATGGTGGGCGTGTTCGTCATGGACTGGACCAGGATGCGACTGCCGTCTCCGATGCGTATGTTACCAATGCGTACTAACATCCTCGTATTCTGTCTTGATCAATTCAAGTCGGTGCATTTCGCTGTCTTAACCTAACCCTTTTAAATCACAAATCACAAATCAAAAATCACAAATTACAAATCACAATTCACAAATCCGCCCTCTCCTTCTTTCATAAAAGCCTCCATGCACCTCCCATCTCCTTTCCCTTTTAAATCAAAAATCACAAATCACAAATCACAAATCACAAATCCGCCCTCTCCTTTTTCATAAAAGCCTCCATGCACCTCACATCTATTTTCCCTTTTAAATCAAAAATCACAAATCAAAAATCACAAATCACAAATCACAAATCAGCCCTCTCCTTCTTTCGTAAAAGCCTCCATTCCGTCCCCTGCTTCGTGTCCTTTATTTCAATACCCAGTTTCAGCAGAGCATCACGCAGGCGGTCAGAGGTGGCGAAATCTTTACGCTCCCTTGCTTCCTGGCGCAGTTTCAGAACGAGTTCTATCAAAGCCGGAAGGCGGTCATCGGTGCGGGAAGCTTTCTCCTGTTTTATTCCCAGAACATCGGTAACGTACGTATGGAAAACCCGTTTCAGTGTTTCAAGGTTACCTGCGTCAATGGAAATTTTTCCTTCCAGTATCAGATTGATGGTTTTCACCTGATCGAAGAGAAGGGCGATAAGCACAGGCGTGTTGAGATCGTCATTCAGTGCCCCGGCACACTGTTCCTCCAGGGTTGAAAGATCGACCTCAGAGGTTGCTGCCGGAGTAATCCGGTTCAGGTTTTCCATGGCCGTCATGAGGCGTTCAAGCCCTTTTTCTGCCGCCTGCAGAGCTTCGTTGGAAAAGTCAAGAGTACTCCGGTAATGGGCCTGAAGAATAAAAAAGCGGACGGTCATAGGGCTATACGCCTGTTCCAGCAGAGGATGGTTGCCGGCAAAGATTTCCTGCAGGGTGATGAAGTTGTTAAGCGAGCGGGCCATCTTTTGCCCGTTGATGGTGATCATATTGTTGTGCAGCCAGTAACGCACGGATTCCTTTCCCCGGGCGGCTACGTTCTGGGCAATTTCGCATTCGTGGTGCGGGAAGAGCAGGTCCATACCCCCTCCGTGGATGTCGAAAACTTCGCCGAGGTATTTGGTGCTCATCACCGAGCATTCGAGATGCCAGCCCGGGTAGCCTTCTCCCCAGGGAGAGGGCCAGTGCATAATATGGGCAGGGTCGGCCTTTTTCCATAAAGCAAAATCGTAAGGGCTTCTTTTTTCTTCTGTTCCCGACAGGTCACGGGTGAAAGAAAGAAGATCGTCGAGCACGCGGCCCGAAAGCTTTCCGTAATGATAGTCTTTGTTGTAACGCTCTACGTCGAAATAAACCGAACCATTCACCTCATAGGCATAGCCATTGCGGAGGATCTCCTGCACCATCTGCTGTTGTTCAATAATATGGCCTGAGGCCATAGGTTCGATGGATGGAGGCAGGGTATTGAGCAGCTGCATGTTGTAGTGAAAGGAATTCATGTACCGCTGAACAATCTCCATCGGCTCGAGCTGTTCCAGGCGGGCTTTCTTCCCAATTTTGTCCTCCCCGCTGTCGGCATCATTTTCAAGATGCCCAACGTCGGTAATGTTGCGCACGTACCGCACTTTGTAACCGAGGCGCTGAAGCCAGCGGAAAAGAATATCGAACGTTACGGCCGGACGGGCATGACCCAGATGGGTTTCACTGTAAACCGTCGGACCGCAGACATACATACCCACAAAGGGAGGATGCAGGGGCTCAAACGGTTCTTTCCTGCGCGTCAATGTGTTGTACAGAACTAACCGGGTAAGCATGAAACGACTATTTAAACTGCAAACTTAACAAATAGTAATGAAAATGCAGAACGGATACTATGGCCGGATTACAGCACACCAGTACCCTGCAGGAAACCCGGTTTTCAGACGATTACCTGCCGGTTCCGCCTTCTGGCTAACCAGAAGCATACAGAATCTTCCTGCCGTGCATTCCGGTACAAAATTACCTGATTCTTGAGTTTATTTCCTCTTTCTTTCCCTTTGGATACAAATTGTTGCCCTTTATCAAAACCAGTAACTATATCGTTAAATTTTCGTAAAATAGAGTAACTTTACGGGTTGATAAAAAAAGATTATCTGAAAATCCTGCCGGATTGAGCGCAATTTATGGATACATAAGCCTGAATGGCAGGCCTCTTAATCCGGAATCTTTGTTTCGGCTCCGGGAAATGATGGAGGACTACCCGCATGATGCTTCCTTTTACCGGGAAGAGGAAGGGTGCATGCTGGGGCAGATTCTCCGGTGGGATACTACCGAGTCACTTCACGAACATTTCCCTCTGATGGATGAAGGCGGAAATATTGTGTTTGTGGCGGCAGGGAGGATTGATAACCGCGAAGAACTTTTCCGTTTACTGAAGGTTCCCCATCCTGAAAGGCCTGCTATGACCGATGGACGCCTGATGTTCCTTTCGTATTGCACCTGGGGAAGGGAGGCCTGCAAACGCCTGCTGGGCGACTGGAGTTTTTCTGCCTGGCACAGAAAGGAAAAGAAGCTTTTTATCGGCCGCGACCATGCCGGAATTATGGCAGTTTATTATCATCAGGGAAAGGATTTTCTGGTTTTCTCCTCTTCGCTGAAAGTTCTGCTGTGCCTTCCCGAAGTGCCGAAAGACATAGACGAACTGCGTGTGGCGCAAATTCTTACCGCCTGGCCCGGAGACGGGGAAGCAACCTGCTACCGGCACATTATAAGCCTCAAGCCCGGCCATTTTCTTGAAATGCAGGAAGGCAGGGTTAAGAAAACCATGTTCTGGGAGCTTACCGAACAGCCTGAACTGATTTTGCCCCGGGAGGAAGATTATTACGAACGCTTCAGGGAACTTTTTGCCGAAGCCGTTCGCACTCGCCTGCGAAGTTATTCCAATGTGGGCATTATGCTGAGCGGAGGGTACGATAGCACCTCCGTGGCGGCCGTTGCCGCGCGGGAACTTGCCAGGCAGAATAAGGAACTGTACGCCTTTACCTCGGTTCCGTATTATACGGATTGCAGGGTACCACCGGGAAGAATTGCTAACGAAGGTCCGCTGGCCGCTTCCCTGGCACGCAAATATCCCAATATCCGGCACTTCCTGATTGATGCAGCGGGGTATTCTGTACTCGGATCAGTTGATAAAGCCGTAGAAATGCTCGGAGAACCCTTCCATGCTGCCGGAAACCAGTACTGGAATCATGCTATATATGATGCCGTCGCAGAAAACACCGTCCGCGTCCTGCTCAATTGCCAGGGAGGTAATGCGGTTATCAGCTGGCCAACCGGTAAACCCCGCCTGTTTGCCAAAAAAGGATTACCTTTGCTAAAATACAGGGTCAAAATGGCATTGACCGACCTCCATACCCTTGTAAAGAATCCGGAACACCTGCGTTACCCATTTCTTGACTATTCCTTCATCAGTCGCGAATTTGTCAGAAAGTTCGGAATAAGGGAAAAGATGAAAGCAGCTGGCCATGACCCGAAGTTCCGTAAGCACCAGCCATTGAAACAGGCACAACGGGAACTGATGACAATGTGCTTTTTGAATGCCTATTCCATCCATTACAGAATAAGCCTCGGTTTCGGAATCACGTCTGCTGATCCTTCCGGCCATGTGCCCTTGCTCCTTTTTATGCTTTCAGTGCCGGAAAAGGTTTACAAAGCCCATGATTACCGCAGGGTATTTATTGAAATGGCCCTGCGGGACATTTTACCTGAGGAAATTATTACAGCCAGGGGCAAAGGATTGCAGGCAGCGGATCTGGCGGAACGAATCGGTTCAGAAATAAACCCATTGCCCGATCTTTCTTTCTCTGAACAAATTTCCGGAATTCTGGATGAAAAACGATTTAGAAATGCTTTCAGTAGCCTCAATCGAAAGTCAGATTTCAACGATATGACCGGAATAGACTATAAAACAATAGTTTGCTGGTTGCGTACATACAGTATAATCAAAATGAACGGATATGAATACAAAAAAAGCAATACGACCTGCAAAAAAACGGAAAAACTGGTGTAAACCTTCACTACAGATCGAAAAATTTCAAAAAACAGCACTTAATCCTGGTATAAGCCAAGATGGTTATGATGGTGATACTTTTAGTTAAATTTTATATATATGGAAATTTTTATTAGGAGCTTATTCTTATTAACGTTTTTTCATTTTGTTCATCCAGCATATTCACAAACGCTTCTATATGGAACTTCGTTTGGAGGGCCGGGAGAAAACAGGGTGCTTAGATCGGTGATTGACCAGAACAACAACCTTTACCTTGCCGGCATTTTTATCGGTACGGTACAGGCAGGTGCTGTGAACTATACGGCGTATGGGGGCAGTGGGTATGATATATTTGTGGCCAAATACGACGAAAGAGGAAATTTGCTATGGTTCAGACAGATAGGAAGTTCTGCGCAGAATGATTTTATGGAAGGGATTACTTTGCAGGGGGATTCTTCGGTTTTGATTGCAGGAGGTTTTTCCGGTAATTCCTGCGATTTTGGCGACGGAAAAGTACTAACCAACGATAATCCTGGTACCCCGGAAGCTTTTCTTGCCCGAATACGGCTCAGTGATGGCATGGTCCGCGAAACTAGAAAAATAGCCTATGGAAAAAATACAGAAAGGCCGCTGGCTGTCCAAGTGGATAGGAATAATGCAGTCGTAGTGGTGGGATTGTATCAAGGTACTTATTCTACCTATTTTTCTCCTTCCGATTCGGTGAAATGCATTGGTTCCATGAATTACTTTTTGTTAAAGCTGGATGCGAACCTGGACCTGATCTGGGTGAAAACATACAGGGGAACAAATATCAGTAATATTTTTTATTCTCTGGATGTTGACAACACAGGATACTATATTGCCGGAACCAATAAGGACTCGCTTTTTCTTGATATTAAGACACTGGTTAGCAGGAACGGTTCAGTCGACCTGTTTCTTTACAAAACTGATTTCAGCGGGAATGGCCAGTGGGTGCGCACGGCCGGAGGAAGTTCTGACGATATAAGTGTATATTCTACCTGCGACCAGCGCGGAAATGTGTACCTGAGCGGGTATTTTGCCAGCAGTGATTTGCAGGTCGATTCGCTCGAAAATATTCCTTCCCAGCGGATTGCCCAGACCAAAGGTAGCAATGATATCTTCTTTGCTAAATACACAAACGAAGGCCAGTTATTGTGGTTTGGAACCGAAGGAAGCCCGGGCGACGACCGTCTCAGTCGTTTGCATACCAACGGGCAGTTTATTGTGATTGCCGGGCACTTTTCCGGTCCCATGACCCTGCGGAACGAGGTACTTACACCTCGCGGCGGAACAGACGGGCTCAGCATTGTGTATGATGAGAACGATAACCTGCTGTATGCCATTCCCATAGGAGGTACTGGTGCGGATGTTACCCAGACCTGCGTTATCGACAGCAAAGGTAATTACATTTTTATGGGGAATTTTAAATCGCCTGTTCTTTACCTTTCGGATAGCTACACCCTTACGAATCCCACCACCTCGACAAACGATGTTTTTATTGCCAAATACGATAAGGCCAGCATCTCCCTTGCTGTTACCCCGATTACCTGTACCAATGCTGATGATGGGATAGCCGTTGCCAACCCCAAAGGGGCCTGGTACGGAAATGTTAGCATAACCTGGACCAAAAAAGGCAATCCGTCCTTTAACCGCAGTGGCTATACGGTGAACAACCTTTCTCCGGGAACATACTACTGCCAGGCAATTGATGAACTGGGTTATACAAAAACTGATTCCTTTACCCTGGATAATCCTGTTCCGGTAGCAATCAGCATCGACAACATTGTACCGGTATCGTGTTACGGAGGAAGTGACGGGGCAATTGCCATTACTCCGTCCGGTGGTACTGGTCCTTATTCCTTCCTCTGGAGTACTACCAACGGAGGCGGTCTCCAGCCCACCCAGCAGAACCAGACAACCCTGCGGGCCGGCACCTATATGGTTACCGTTACCGACAGCAAAGGATGCTTCAAGGATTCTCCCCCGGTGAATGTTACCCAGCCCCAGCCGCTGGTTATCACGGTTGACAGCATCCATAATGTTTCTGCCAAAGGGGCAGGCGATGGTGCGGTGTTTACTACCGCTTCCGGCGGCACATCCCCCTATTCCTACCTGTGGACCCCGGGCAACTTTACCACAGGCGACATAATGAACCTCAGCGGAAATGTGTACAGCGTGGTGGTAACCGACAGCAAGGGCTGCACCGATGATACCTCTGCCTTTGTATTTGAACCGGGCGCTCTGAATGTTTCGTATACTGCAACGGATGTCTCCTGTTATGGCGGAAGCAATGGCTCTATTGATCTTACAGTAAGCGGCGATTACCCGCCTTTCACTTTTTCGTGGAAAAAAGACGGCCTGCCGTATGGCTCAGGACAGGAAGATCTTACCAACCTCAGTGCCGGCACGTACGAAGTAACAGTGTGCGACAACGATTCGCCATCCACCTGCCGTGTGATAACCATCGTAGTGAGCCAGCCGCCGGCCCTCAATGCATTCACCGTACGGTCGAATGTTACTTGCCACGGTTCGTGCAACGGACTGGTTAACCTCACCGTTACCGGGGGCACTCCCGGCTATTCCTATGCCTGGACAAAGGAGGGAGATGCCGGATTCAGCCGCTCCACAGAAGATATTTCAGGGCTCTGTCCCGGTGTTTACCTTGTTACTGTTACCGACAGCAAGGGATGCACAGTGCAGACTTCTGATACGATAACCGAACCGCCTGCCTTGCTGGTAACCGATGTGATTACCAACGTTTCATGTTACGGCGGTACCTGGAACGGAAGGATTGACCTCACCGTAAGCGGAGGTACCGCACCATATACCTACCAGTGGTCGAACGGAATGAGCACCCAGGACCTTTCCAACCTGAAAGCCGGGACCTATTGTGCAACCGTGCGCGATGCCAATAACTGCAGTTTTTACAATTGCTATACCGTCAATGAACCTTTGCCGTTCAACTTTTCGCTGAAGTCTGTGGTGTATCCCTCCTGTTTCGGATATTCTGACGGCTCCGTTGTGCAGAGCGTCACGGGCGGCAATCCGCCATACAGCTATCAATGGAATACAGGGGAGACAGGTGTCTCGATATCGAGCAAACCGGCCGGGACTTACTGGGTTAGCCTTACCGACAGTAAAGGTTGTCAGGCTATCGATACTACCGTTTTAATAGAACCATCCGAATTACAGGTACAATTTACCGACTTCGGAAATGTAACCTGCTTTGGTGCCAGCGACGGACATGCAGGGGTTAGCGTTACCGGCGGTACTCCGCCTTATACTTACCTCTGGACACCGGGGAACAAAACCACTGCTTCGGTTACGGGTCTTGGTCCTGATTACTACACCGTGAGGGTACGCGACAATAAATTGTGCCAGAAAGTGGTTGATACAACAATTACCCAGCCTTCTGCCCTTTCTCTTAATGAAGACCTGGCTTTCCATGTGGATAATATCTGCTATCAGAATACCGACGGGAGGCTGATGGTGCATCCTGCCGGAGGTTATGGAACTTATGAGTTCTCTGTTGACGGCCTCATGTGGCAGGACGATTCAGCGTTTGTGAACCTGTTGGGCGGAACATATACCGTACGGGTGCGGGATAAACTTTATCCATCCTGCGTGATTCCATCCCCACTGCAGATAACCATCACCCGTCCACCACAACTTGTCTTCAACCTTCCTCAGGATACCATTCAGAGTTCTTCGCTCGATGCAAGCACATATGTTTCCGGTGGCACGCCTCCGTATGTGTTTGATATCAGTCCGGCGGCAGACGAAAATCCGGAAGGCTGGTTCAGCCACCTGAGCGAAGGTGTTCAGTATGTGATAACGGTGAATGACGGCAATAACTGCGGTCCGTTGAATGATACCGTTGTGTACTACCTCACGGCTGTTCCTTCCGTTACCACCGGAAAAACGGTGACCGTATACCCCAATCCCTTCCGCGAAACCCTGACGCTAGTACTGGAGAAAGCCGGTGCTACCCGGTGGAATATTGAACTGGTGAATGCACTCGGGCAAACGGTATACCAGCAGCAGGTGAACGGCGAAAGGGGTGCGGCTGTTCAGGCAAATCTGTCCCTCGGCTTTCTGCCCACAGGCATGTATTTCCTCAAAGTAAGGGAGGGAAATACCAGTGAGGTACTAAAGGTGGTAAGAAGATAAAAAGACTTTAACCCAATTCGTCAATTGAAAAAATCTATTGACGAATCGACTAACAAAATCTAATCATTCCGGAAATTCGGATTGAAAGATTTTGATAAGTCGGGGTTACCTCGATAAGTCAATAGAAACAAGTTGTTTATATTTTTATTGTGTTTCTATTGACTAATCTCGGTTTAACCGGATTGGAAATTCGCCGGGTTGTCGGGTCGCCAACAATGACAACTATGACCACCACGTCAACAATGATAATTAGGATATCCAGATAATGTTGGCCTTAATCCCCTGACAGGGAAATCAACAGCAATTTCCTATTTCCTATTTCCCGGACGTGATCATTCCATGAAAACAGTATCTCATTTAATTGGAAATGGGAAATGGGTAATTGGAAATAAAGATGCCGGAGGCATCTAAGCCCAATGTCCATGGTTACATCCATGGTAAAGCAGAACCCACCCCTCCCCAACGCCGGAGGTGTTGAAGAAACCATGCTTGCCCTGAAAACAGTTGATAAAAAATGTAAAAAAAGCATCTGACCTTTATCCCCTACGGGGAATTGATCTGATTATTTATGCGGATCTATTGATCTTCATCCCCTACGGGGAAATAGGATACATGTTGTATAAATTTAATTCATTAACAAGGAAATCAATAAATT
>CAZJQN010000028.1:0-31663 GCA_964548125.1 uncultured Bacteroidales bacterium
AGAGAAAAAATTAACCGTGGTAAATTAATTTTACAGAAAAAAAGTTGCACAACTGAAAACTATTCAGCTGTTCTTATAGCATCTGTTTTCCGGATTGGGAAATATTACTGAGAATTCCATTGTTTGGGATGATAAAAAACACTGGCAGAATCACCCTTATTTAGGTTAACTTTGTAAGTCAAAATTCGTACCAGTGCGCCTATTATATCAAATATCTGTCTGGTTATATTATGCCGGCATAGTGATTGTTTCTCCTTTTAACCACAAAGCAGCCCTGTGGCTGAAAGGGCGAAGAAACTGGTACCCTCACCTAAAAAACGCTCTAAAGAATAATACAAAACCGGTTGTATGGATCCACTGTAGCTCACTTGGAGAATTCGAACAGGGCAGACCAGTTATTGAGGCCATCAGGCGGCATGCAGGAAATAATGTTTGCATCCTTTTAAGTTTTTTTTCCCCCTCAGGATACGAAATCAGAAAAAATTATCCACTTGCCGATGTAGTTACCTACCTGCCCCTTGATACCCGCAGCAATGCAAAACACTGGATTGATGCTGTAAAACCGATAGCCGCTGTTTTTGTTAAATATGAATTCTGGTTCCATTTCCTTCAGGCAGCATCTCAAAATAATACCAAACTTTTTCTCATTTCAGCCATCTTCAGGCCAGGCCAGCTTTTCTTCCGCTGGTACGGAACCTGGTACCGAAACATTTTGCTCAAATTCAACCATATTTTTACCCAGGATGAAAATTCGGCCAGCCTCCTGAATACAATTGGTATTACTCATGTTTCCGTGAGCGGCGATACACGTTTCGACAGGGTAATTCAAATTGCATCGGAAGAGAAAAAACTACCTGAAGCAGAATGGTTTGCCGACGGACATCTGGTTGTGGTTGCAGGAAGCACATGGGAACCAGATGAGGCTCTTTTACTCAGATATATTGCCGAAACTGAATTCCCTCTGAAGATGATTCTTGTGCCGCATGAAGTTCACCCCTCGCACATCACAAAACTATGCAAATCAATCAGCGTACCTTACATTTTACTTTCCCAGGGAAAGGAAAATGAAATTGCCCTGAGAAAAGCACAGATACTTGTTGTTGACAAAATTGGCCTGCTGAGTACCCTTTACCGCTATGGAGCAATTGCTTACATTGGAGGAGGATTTGGTAAAGGGATACATAATATCCTTGAAGCTGCCGTGTACGGGAAGCCGGTGCTTTTCGGTCCCAACTTTCATAAAGCCCTTGAAGCAAGGGAAATGATAGAACTTGGATGCGGAATTCCCATTCATTCTTATGATGAATTTAAAATTAACATGGACCAGCTCATCAGAAATGCTTCACTGAGAGAAAAACTTTCAGAGACATCAGCATCATACGTACGTGAAAATACAGGAGCAACACGCGCCATACTTCAGCTTATTGCAGAGCACCTGCCTTCTGTTACTAAAATAACACAGAGGTGATTTCATGTATTATTTATATGGTGTAATGCATATACAGTTGATCAAATTAAATTGGATACAAAACTCCGAATTGGATAAATAATGCTGACAATGAAACATATCGCTTATTACAGAAGGAAGGTTGATAAACTCTGTAGTATTGTTAATATTTACACAGGGTTTTTTTAGGCAAATTTTTTTGCCAGATGTTAACTTGCGGTAGTCAACTCTTTTCTTTTTTATTCAGTTAAAACAACAGAGATCCAAAACATTAAAAAACCGGATGTATGCAAACGGACGCGATCATTGTCAATAATCAGAAAAACGCTTCGGAAGAGAACGAGAAAACCATACAGGACGATAGAACAGGAAAAACTGAGATGAAGGAAGAACAGAAGACATATTCGCACGAAGAGGCTCTCCGGAAAAGCATTGAATATTTTCGGGGGGATGAACTTGCTGCTACGGTGTGGGTGAATAAATACGCCCTGAAAGATTCGTTTGGTAAGATTTATGAACTGACTCCCGATGATATGCACTGGCGTATTGCCAGGGAAATTGCCCGGATCGAAAAAAGGTACCCCAATCCGATGCCGGTTGAGGAGATTTATGAACTGCTAAGGGATTTCCGGTATATTGTTCCCCAGGGAAGTCCGATGGCCGGCATAGGAAATCGCTTTCAGATAGCTTCCCTGTCAAATTGTTTTGTTATTGGACACGACCATCCGGCTGACTCATACGGGGGGATAATGAAAATCGACCAGGAACAGGTTCAGCTGATGAAACGCAGAGGAGGTGTTGGGCATGATCTCTCCCACATCAGGCCTTATGGTACCCCTGTACTGAACAGTGCCCTTACATCAACAGGTGTAGTTCCTTTTATGGAACGGTATTCCAATTCTACCCGGGAAGTTGCCCAGGATGGCCGACGCGGAGCCCTTATGCTCACTATCTCCATCAAGCATCCTGATGCTGAAAAATTTATCGATGCGAAACTCGAACAAGGGAAAGTTACTGCCGCCAATGTGTCGGTAAAAATTGACGATGAATTCATGCAGGCTGTTATAGAAGGCAAGCCATATGTTCAGCAATTTCCGATTGACAGCCCCAATCCGATGATTAAAAAAGAAATTGATGCCAGGGCACTCTGGAAAAAAATTATTCATAATGCATGGAAATCAGCAGAACCAGGGGTTCTTTTCTGGGATACCGTCCTTCGGGAATCTGTGGCAGACTGCTATGCCAGGTTCGGCTTTAAAACAGTTTCCACCAATCCTTGCGGTGAAATTCCCCTCTGTCCATATGACAGCTGCCGCCTCCTGGCTATCAATCTTTACAGCTATGTGGAAAATCCTTTTACTCCCGAAGCCCGGTTCAATTTCGATAAATTCCGCAAGCATGTTCACTATGCTCAACGAATCATGGATGATATTATCGATCTGGAACTTGAAAAGATTGATGCCATCCTCGAAAAAATTGCCAACGACCCGGAAGATATGGAACTGAAAAGGGTTGAGCGAAAGCTCTGGGAAAATATAAGGGTTAAGGCTGAAGAAGGACGGCGCACAGGTATTGGCATTACTGCTGAAGGAGATATGCTTGCCGCATTGGGGTTGCGTTACGGAAGTGATGATGCCATTGACTTCTCCACCGAAGTACATAAAACAGTTGCTCTGGAAGCGTATCGCTCATCGGTTGAAACAGCAAAGGAAAGGGGGCCTTTCCCACTCTACGATCCGCAGCTTGAGAAAGACAATCCTTTTATTCTCCGGCTCAGGAAGGAAGATGAACAGTTGTACCACGACATGGTAAAATACGGTCGCCGTAACATCTCTCTGCTTACCATTGCCCCTACCGGTACTACCAGCCTTATGACCCAGACAACCTCAGGTATTGAGCCAGTGTTCCTGCCGGTTTACCGCCGCAGGCGTAAAGTCAACCCGAATGACGCTTCAGCTAAAGTTACCTTTGTTGACGAGGTAGGCGACAGCTGGGAAGAATATTTTGTTTTTCACCATAAATTCGAAGTTTGGCTCCAGGTAAACGGTTATAACGTAGAGGAAGTGAAAAAGTACCCCCTTGAAAAAATCCAGGAGTTGGTGGCAAAATCACCTTACCATAAAGCCACTTCAGCCGATGTTGACTGGATTAGTAAAGTCCGTATGCAGGGAAATATTCAGAAATGGGTTGATCATTCCATCAGCGTAACCATCAATCTGCCTGAAAATGTAAGCGAAGACCTTGTGAATGAATTGTATATCACGGGATGGAAAAGCGGCTGCAAAGGAATTACTGTTTACCGAGAAGGATCCCGTTCGGGAGTACTACTTTCGGCTAAAGAAAAAAAGGAAAAAACAGCAGAAGTTGACCCCCAGAGTTTTAAACGCCCGCGCGAACTCGAAGCCGATATAATACGTTTCAATAACAATAATGAACGATGGATTGCATTCATAGGACTTAAAGATGGACGGCCTTACGAAATCTTTACGGGGATTGAAGATATTGAAAAATTCCCTATCCCTCCTTCCATCACGCACGGAAAAATTATCAAGGTAAAAGATGAAACCGGGAAGTCTCGTTATGATTTTCAATATACCGACAAGTACGGGTATAAAAATACCATCGGAGGGCTTTCTCATATGTTTAATCCCGAATTCTGGAACTATGCCAAGCTGATTTCGGGAGTACTTCGGCACGGAATGCCCATACCCGATGTGGTTAATCTTGTAGCCTCACTTAGCCTCGACAGCGATACCATCAACACATGGAAAAATGGCGTTGAAAGAGCGCTTAAAAGGTATATTCCTAACGGAACCAAAGCCCGTAAAGGAACCAAGTGCAGCGAGTGCGGTTCAGAGGCGCTCATTTACCAGGAAGGCTGTCTGATCTGCCAGAGTTGTGGATCTTCAAAATGCGGATAAGCGATCCTGCGAATGTTTGAACGCATAAGGGCAAAGGTTCTTTCAGCAGAAATGCTGCCCGGCATCCGCCAAAAGTTCCGGGATAAAAAAATTGTCTTCTGCACAGGATGTTTTGATATTCTGCAATCAGGCCATGCTGTATTTTTCAGTCAATGCCGCGAATTTGGGGATCTGCTGGTGGTTGGCATCGGCCGTGATCGGGTGGTGGAACAACTCAAAGGTCCCGGCCGACCCGTCAATCCCGAACAGAACAGGCTCTATCTTGTTGCTGCTCTTGAAGAAGTTTCTTATGCCGTTCTGAACGATGATACTATTGAGGAGGGGAAAATTGACTTTCGTCACATTCTTGAGCTTCTACACCCCGATGTTTTTGTACTCAATGATGACGATACAGCCATTGAACCTAAAAAGAAGCTCTGCGAAAGGCTGGGAATTGAAATGCAATTTGTGAGACGCGAAGTGCCGCACGAACTGGAACCTACCTCCACTACCCGTATCATTGACAAAATAAATTTTGCCTGGAAAGCTCCATTGCGAATTGATTTTTCCGGTGGATGGACCGATGTGCCCTTCATTATGCAGGGAAAAAAAGGGTATGTTTCCAACGTGGCCATTTCCCCCCTGATTGAACTTAAAGGTGGAAAACTCAATTTTTCGGGGTACCCGAGAGGCAGTGGCTTGAGTACCTCCACTGCCGTGAAACTTCTGGAAATGATCAGTGCCAAAACTTATAATGCTGAATCGAAAAGCCTTCAGGTCATTGCTGAAGATTTATTTAATCTTGAAAACCGTGAGTTAAACTGGGCTATAGGGCGGCAGGATCAGTATTCAATTGTTTACGGCGGATTCCATTGCTTTGAATTTGGTACTGATTATGCCAACCCTGTTATTTCGGATATCCCTTACAGTATCCTGGAAGACTTTCAAAAGAAGTTGCTGCTGATTCATACGGGAGTATCGCGCAATGCGCAGACTGCAGTTGAGGAGGTGTATCGCAATTTCAAAACCCCTGAAGGGGCCTCGGCCATTGATGAGCTGGCCCGCTGTGGTTATGAATTTGCTCTGGCACTTCAAAAAGGAGATTTTGTTCTCTGTGCCGAAATTATGAACCGTAATTTTGCTGCGCAGAAAAAACTTGCACAGTCAACATCCAATACCTTTATTGAAGAAGTGTATCAGTTCGCGCTGAAAAATGGAGCATTGGGCGGAAAAATCTGCGGTGCAGGTGGCGGTGGAGCTTTTGTTTTTATAACCAATGATCCGGAAGCACTTAAACATCAGATCAAAAATCGCTTTGTCGAGTGCTTCGAAATAGATTTCCGTTTCGAATATCGCAACGTTAAGGAACTGAATAAGGTCTGATCCGGAGATGCTTCAAAACTTCTATTTCCTGAATCTCCGGAAAGAGTTTTATATTGTGCTCTGCTCCAACCGGTTGATAAATAATTAACCCAATCATTACACCAGAAAGATTTTTGTGCATGAAAAAATGTGCAATGTGCCCGGGGGCCACTTTCAATGCTTTTCAATAACATTAACCCGCGGTTGCCATTGCAAAATACCAACCGCAAAGCATTAGTTCGTTTCCGTTCCGGATGCTTAATTCGTGTTCTTTCTACTGAGTTTTATTATTGGATAATTCACGATAAAATAGGATATTTCGGGTCGTTTTCATACTGTTAGCAGGCAAATATGAAAAAATACAATATGCGGTACATAGTACCCGTAGCCCTGGTAGCGGCCATGGGCGGACTGCTTTTTGGTTACGACTGGGTAGTTATTGGAGGAGCCAAACCATTTTACGAGCGCTTTTTCGGAATAACGGACAATCCGGGTTTACAGGGTTTTGCCATGAGTTCTGCTCTGATCGGTTGCATTTTTGGCGCCGCAATATCAGGATGGGTTACCGATCAATACGGACGAAAGATTTCTCTTCTTCTTTGTGCATTCCTTTTTACTCTTTCAGGAGTTGGAACTGGCATGGCCGATCATTTTGGATCTTTTATTCTCTGGCGTATCTTTGGCGGTTTCGGTATTGGAATTGCTTCTGCTGCATCTCCGGTATATATTGCCGAAATTACTCCACCTATTTACAGGGGAAGCTTTGTTTCCCTGAACCAGCTTGCAATAGTGATAGGGATTCTTGCCGCCCAGATTATCAACTACCTCATAGCAGAACCGGTACCGGAAGGAGCCTCTGATATCATTATCCGAAGCTCCTGGAACGGACAGACAGGCTGGAGATGGATGTTCTGGGCCGAATCAATCCCTGCGTTTCTCTTTTTTGTTCTTGCTTTCTTCATTCCCGAAAGCCCAAGGTGGCTAATCAAAGAAGGCAAAAAAGAAAAAGCCTTATCCATTCTTATGCATACCGGAAACAGTGATTATGCTTCCTCTGCTTTCCGGGAAATTTCCGAGACCCTTTCACAGGAAAAACAACGCTTAAGCCTTTTCAGTCTGCTAAACAGGAAAGCAAGAAAAGTGGTTCTGCTGGGAATTGCCCTTGCAGTCTTCCAGCAATGGTGCGGCATCAATGTGGTATTCAATTACGCCGAAGAAGTTTTTTCCTCCGCCGGGTACGGAATTACTTCCATGCTTTTCAATATTGTGATAACAAGCATTATCAATCTGATTTTTACTTTTGTAGCCATCCGCACTGTTGATTCGGCAGGAAGAAAAAAACTGATGCTGATTGGTTCGGCCGGTCTTGCTTTTACTTACATTATACTCGGTGCCGGTTATTTTTTCGGTTTAAAAGGAATACCTATATTGATTACAGTAGTGATTGCCATTGCAGTATATGCAATGTCACTGGCTCCCGTTACATGGGTGGTGCTTTCGGAAATCTTTCCTAACAATATAAGGGGTTCTGCCATGGCAGTGGCAACTACTGCCCTATGGATTGCCAGTGCTGTGCTGGTAATCACCTTTCCTTATCTTCATCGCTTGTTGAAGGCTTCCGGCACTTTCTGGGTTTATGCCGCTGTTTGTATTGCCGGATTTCTTATGATTTGCTTCAGGCTCCCTGAAACCAAAGGGAAATCGCTTGAAGAAATTGAAAGGTTTATGCAAGCCTGAACCAGCAAAAAAGCTAAATTTTATATCATAATAAAAATACTACCGATGAAAACAATACATTACCTCCATCGCAAAGAATTATCATTATTCTTTATTGCTTCATCAATAGTTATATGCTTCGTTTGCGGTTCGTGCCACCAGAAAACAACTGACAGTATCAGTCTGAAAGGTACATGGAGATTTCAGATTGACCGGGATGATAACGGAGAGGCACAGCACTGGTATTCTATCCTCCTGCCTGATTCGGTTATTCTGCCTGGTTCAATGGCTACTAATCGAAAAGGGGATTCCATTACCATAAACACTCCATGGACTGGGCAGATTGTTGACAGTTCGTGGTTTACATCAACGGAATATGAACCTTACCGACAACCCGGCAACATAAAGGTTCCTTTCTGGCTTCAGCCCGTTGCGTATTATAAAGGGCCTGCATGGTACCAGAAAGAAATCGAAATTCCTGCCGGGTGGAAGGAAAAAATCATTGAACTATATCTGGAACGTTGCCACTGGTATAGCAAAGTTTGGATTGACAGTACAGAGGTAGGAACTGCTAATTCCCTCTCCACACCCCATACTTTCATACTTCCTGCTTCCATAAAACCGGGGAAACATTTGCTTTCTATCCGGATTGACAACAGGATCAATGAAATAGACGTTGGTCAAAATTCGCATAGTATTTCGGATCATACCCAAACCAACTGGAATGGCATTGCAGGAAAAATTGAACTTATTGCCAGACCCAGAATCAACCTTGGCGACATAAAAATCTATCCCGACATTGCCTCAAAACAAATAAGGGTAACTATTGGGATTCGGAACCAGACAGGAGAACCTGCTTCCTGCAATCTCAGTCTGCAGGCTATTCCGGAGAAAAACAACAAGGCACAAGCCTCAAAAAAAATCAGAATTCAGATAAAATGCGATTCAGCATATACAATTGCTGAAGCAACTATACCAATGGGATCTGATCCGGCGTTGTGGGACGAGTTTCATCCAAACCTCTATTCACTGCATGTTGTTCTTACATCAGACAAAGGAAAGGATACAAAAAGAGAGTTATTTGGCATGCGGGAATGGAAGACCCAGGGTACACAGTTCATGCTCAACGGCAGGCCTGTTTTTTTGAGAGGTACACTTGAATGCGCCATTTTTCCCGAGACGGGCTTTCCTCCGACAGATACAGGTGCATGGATGCGTATATTCAGAATTGCCAGGGCACACGGACTGAATCATATGCGGTTCCATTCATGGTGCCCGCCTGAAGCTGCCTTTATTGCCGCCGACCGTGCCGGATTTTATCTGCATGTGGAATGCGCTTCCTGGGCAAACCAGGCTTCATCGATTGGAGACGGAAAAACAATTGACACATACCTGTACGAAGAAAGCAACCGGATTGTGGACGCATACGGAAACCATCCCTCGTTCAGTTTTCTATTATACGGAAATGAACCTGCAGGAGAACATCAGGATCAGTGGCTTACCGGATTTGTTACTTACTGGAAGAAAAAAGACCCAAGACGGTTATATTCGAGCGGTGCAGGCTGGCCCCTGCTCGATGTTACTGATTTTAACAGTACAGCTGAACCACGAATTCAGGGCTGGGGCCAGGGTCTTGCCAGCATCATCAATGCCTTTCCTCCTCAAACAGATTATGACTGGCAGAGTATCATTACCCGCTATAATAAACCTACTGTCAGTCATGAAATAGGGCAGTGGTGTGTATATCCCGACTTTAAGGAAATTGACCAGTATAAAGGGGTTCTAAAAGCCCGGAATTTCGAAATTTTCCGCGACAGACTGAATGAACACGGAATGGGTCATCTTGCTGACAGTTTCCTTCTTGCTTCAGGAAAACTCCAGGTTTTATGCTACAAGGCTGACATTGAAGCTGCTCTTCGTACCAAAGGGTTCGGTGGGTTCCAGTTGCTTGACCTTCACGATTTCCCCGGCCAGGGAACAGCACTTGTCGGAGTCCTTAATGCTTTCTGGAACGAAAAAGGTTATGTAAAATCGGAAGAATACCGTCGCTTCTGCAACAGCACTGTTCCTCTCTTACGCCTTCCAAAGATGATTTTTACCAACGATGAAACACTGCTCGCTGAAGCCGAAATCGCCCATTTCGGAGACAAAGAACTGAGCGGAATAGTTCCGGAATGGACCCTCTCTTCCTTGGAAGGAGATATTATTGCGAAAGGTGAATTCCCTGCTATGAATATTCCTTTGGGAAACGGTATTAAGCTGGGCACAATTGAGCAACCACTTTCCATGATCAAAAAACCTTCCCAACTCCTGCTTACGTTGAAAGCAGGTGTGTATGAGAATGCATGGAACATCTGGGTATACCCTGCCCACCCGCCGGTTCTGAAGGATTCTCTTTTGATCGTTCAAAGACTGGACAATAGAACCATCGATTATTTAACCAAGGGAGGAAATGTCTTGTTAACCGTCAAAAAAGGCAGCATTGCCCCTCAGGCAGGGGGTAATGTTGCTGTGGGCTTTTCAAGTATTTTCTGGAACACTGCATGGACAGGCAAACAGCCTCCTCATACATTAGGAATTCTATGCAACCCAAAACATCCTGCCCTTAAAGAATTCCCGACTGAATATCATAGCAATTGGCAATGGTGGGATGCCATGTCGCATGCAAATGCTATCGATATTTCCGGCATTGAGAAAAACGTTGACCCGGTTGTACGCATTATTGACGACTGGTTTACAGCCAGGCCCCTCATGCTTATATTCGAAGCTAGGGTAGGTAAAGGTAAAATCATCGTTACAGGTGCTGATCTGCTTACCGGTTCAGAAAACAGGCCGGAGGCCAGGCAATTGCTTTATAGTCTTAGGAAGTATGCGGCGGGTAACCAGTTTAATCCACACAGCACAATTTCCGTCGAAAAGCTGAAAGCATTTTTCAGAGACTAAGGAATTCCCGCTGCCTGAGCGGAGCCGAAGGCAGCGGCAATAATGGTAGCTGAGTACAGCCGAACGCTGCCTGAGCGTAGTCGAAGGCAGCGTAGTCGAAGGCAGCGTAGTCGAAGGCAACGTAGTCGAAAGCAGCGTTTTATTTCCTGTAATTCATCCAATGCGTCTCATTCATGCACTCAGCTGCCTTTTTCAATTCTTCAGTCCTTCCATTTATCAATGCCTCCTTCTTTTTTCTGTTCCATCTCTGAACCTGTTTCTCGCGATAAAATGCTTTATCAATCCGATCATATTCTTCGAAATAAACAAGTTTAACCGGAAGCCGTTCCTTGGTATGAGTTGCTCCTTTGCCTGCCTGATGCTGAGCCAGCCGCAATTCCAGATTTGTTGTGCTACCTGTATAATAACTACCGTCCGAGCATTCAAGTATGTACATATAGCCTTTCATAGTATTGTGCTTCTATGTTATATCCACTGCTATTCATTCCGTTACCTTTTGTCGCGCTGCCTGAGCGTAGCCGAAGGAAGCGCAGTTGAACGCTGCCTGAGCGTAGCCGAAGGCAGCATTTTAAATGACTTTCCCCAGATAAAACTAATGAAAGCCGCCAACAATTAAAATTGTATTTTTGGACTTTCATTTCATCTATTCCGGTCAGTTTTGGCCTGATGGATAAATAGATTTTGCCGGCAATGAACATAATATTACGATCAGAAACAGGATGGCAGGACGTTGAAAATGTCCGGAACATAGTGGAATCAACAGGCTTTTTTTATCCCCATGAGGTGAAAATTGCCGTTGAGCTGATTGAAGAACGCCTCAGTAAAGGAGCTGAAAGCGGTTATGAGTTTATTTTTGCCGAAGCGGACGGTAAAACAGCAGGATATTCGTGTTTTGGTTTAAATCCCAGTACAAAAAAAAGTTTTGACCTTTACTGGATTGCAACAAATAAAGACCTCCGGGGAAAAGGAATTGGCAAATTGCTTCTGGAAGAAACCTGCAGAAAGGTTAAAGAAATGGGTGGAACAGCCCTTTATGCCGAGACGTCAGGAAGATTGTTGTATGAGCCAACCCGTAAATTTTACGAGAACAACGGTTTTTCCTGCGAAGCCGTGCTCAAAGATTTCTATGACGATGGTGATGATAAACTGATTTACGTCCGCAGGATTTGATACTTCAGGTACTTCTAATGTATGTCCGGCTCATGTGAAAAAAGAAATTACAAGAAACACGTTTAGCAGGGTTACAATTCCAGCAATTGAATAAAGCAATATTTTGTTCAGTAAAGTATTCTTATACTTCCCCATGACTTTTTCAGAAGAAGTAAGATAAATCTGAAGAAAAATAGTTACCGGCAACTGCATGCTCAGTATCATCTGGCTGATAATCAGTCCTTTTAATGGATTCCTGATTAATAATATAATAGCTGCCGCCAGGAAAAGTGAAATAATCACACCGGTGCGGGAGTGATTGTCTTTAATATCAAAAGGCTCTTCATAAATACCGGCAAAAATTGATCCGGCTGCCATAGCCGAAGTGATGGTGGAAGAGAGTCCGGCGAAAAGTAATGCTATGGCAAAAACAAAGGATGCACTCCCTCCGAGAAGCGGCACAAGAAGTTCCTTAGCTTGCGGCAATTCGGTTACCTGTTTTCCGTGAGCATAAAACGTAGCAGCCGCCAGTATAATCATAGCACTATTAATTGCCCAGCCAACCAGCATGGAAAATAATGTATCGGTAAATTCAAAATCAAGCTGTTTCCTGATAGTTTTGTCATCTTCCAGGTTCCATTGCCTGCTCTGAATGATTTCGGAGTGTAGAAACAAATTGTGAGGCATTACAACTGCTCCCAGCACACTCATAATGATGATCATGGAACCAGGAGGAAATGACGGCACAACCCAGCCTGTAAGAGCATTATTCCACGAAATATCAGCCAGCCATAGTTCATAAATAAAGGATAACCCTATAACGGATACAAAACCAATAATCCATTTTTCAATTGCCTTATAGGAATTGGTAAGGAGCATAATCAGAACAAACGTCACTGTAAGGATTACTCCGACGAAGAGAGGAATATGAAATAACATGTTCAATGCAATGGCACTCCCCAGAATTTCAGCCAGGGATGTGGATACGGAAGCAAGCATAGCAGTAAGCAGGATACCTACAGAATATGGTTTACGTACATACCGCGTTGTGGCTTCTGAGAGGCACAATCCGGTAGCAATACCAAGATGTGCAGCATTGTGCTGAAGAAGAATGAGCATGATGGTTGATAAGGTAACCATCCAGAGCAGGTTATATCCATAGCCGGCACCGGCAGCCAGATTCGATGCCCAGTTACCAGGATCAATAAAACCAACGGTTACCAGCAATCCAGGCCCGATGTATTTCAAGAGATCCAACCCTCCAAGCCGGGGTTTGTGCCTTTTTGGATCAAAAAAACTTTGAATGCGCTTTCTGAGTGACATATCCTGAAAGTTTCTTATAAAACGAAAATAAGGTAAATTGTTCAAGGATGTTCTATGTATTTTTGTAAGAAAATTATCTCATTATGAATACATCTCATTTTCAGGTCTGGGTTCTGCTGGCCGGTTGCTTCTTACTGATATCGTGCAAAGACAATTCAGACCATGCAAAGGATGATACCATACGCCACTATACATACGATCAGTTCTGCATGGGGGTGGACCTTTCGTATGTAAATCAGCTGGAAGATTTTGGTGCCGTTTATAAAGACTCAGGGAAAGTAACCGATCCTTATAAAATTTTTCGGACTCATGGTGCCAATCTGGTAAGGATCAGGCTCTGGCATAACCCTTCCTGGGTGCGTCAACAGGTTTATCAAAGCGATACCGTGCCGTTGTACAGCGGTTTGGATGACGTAATAAAAAGCATCCGTAGGGCAAAAGGTATGGGATTTGCGATCTGTCTTGATTTTCATTATTCTGACATCTGGGCAGATCCTACCCGTCAGACTCCGCCGGCGGCCTGGGCCGGAATACGGGATTTTTCTGTTTTGAAAGACTCTTTTTATATCTATACATACTCTACTCTTCACCACCTGGCCGATGAAGGACTGTTACCTGAAATGGTACAACTGGGAAATGAAATTAACTGCGGCCTGTTTTATACCGATTTAGAACAAGGTTTTCCTTCGGTAAACTGTTGCGAGGGGAGGTGGATCAATCTCGGTGAACTTCTTAACGAAGGAATCAGGGCAGTGAGAAATGTGGCTTCCGAAGAAGGCAGACAGATTCAGATTGGCCTTCATATTGCCGATCCCAAAAACGCTCAATGGTGGTTCGAACAAATTACTTCCATTGGAAAAGTAACTGACTTTGATATTATCGGTATTTCGTATTATCCTTTATGGCATACGACAGTTTCCTTTGATAACCTTGGCATTGTAATCAGAGACCTGAAAAACTCTTTCGGAAAGAAAATAATGATTTATGAAACGGCTTATCCATGGACAACAGAATATGCTGACAATTATCCTAATGCCTTCGGCAACCAACCTCCCTTGCGTGGGTTTCCTTTCACTGTAAACGGACAATATAATTTAATGGTCTCACTTTGTCAGAAAGTTATTAACGGAGGCGGAAGCGGAGTGATTTACTGGGAACCTGCCTGGATAACTTCCCGTATGAAAGATCTCTGGGGATCAGGATCAATCTGGGAAAATGCCACTTTCTTTGACTTTGAAGGAAATACGCTTCCTTCCATCAACTACCTGAACGCAAACTATAAAGGCTTATAAATAAGTCTATGAGTCTCCTTTGTTGCAGTTTTCTTTGAAATCCATATTTATTGCACTTCTAATGCACAATGTGGGTTTCATCGGCAATTTGTTTCCTGAATTTCTGATAATCCGGATTCTGAGGATCAATAATTCCATAAATGGTTACAAATTGGCGGGCTGCATCCCGGTTACCTGACTGAATGCTCCTGTTCGTGTAGGTATAGGCCATGATGCTGAGATACGCCAGTAACCGTTCATGCATTGCTTTCTTCAGGCCATCTGATGGCTCGGTCAATTTGTTTCGCAATACATCAACCTCATTTCTCCACCAGGTTGTATCCTTTTCAGTAAAAGCTTTCTGATATTCCAGACGAAGCATTTCTTCCATACGCAACACAGCTGCCTTTTCAGACAGAAATTTCCGGAATTCAGGTGAAGAGGAGATTGCTTTCATTTTTTTTCGGAAAACGAGTGACTCTTTATATCCTTCCAGGAGAGAAGCTCCTCTTTCAGCCCAGGCAAATTCGTCTGCAATACTTTCTCTTTGATGAAAATAGCTTACAGAATCGAGAAGGGAGTTTTTCAGACAGGCGATAACCTTACGGTCGGTGGGGATTATTCCCTCCTGCATCGCTTTTAAATGAAGAAACAGCATAGCAAGAGCCAGTTGTTCGCGGGATGGCCAGGTATGATTTCCGTGGAATATACTGGTATAGACGCTGAACCTGGTTCCTTTAAGCTGTTCTGGTAATGATTCCACTTCACTGTAGTTAAAATCCCCTTCTCCGGCCAATGCTGCAATAGCAAAACCCCGAGTACCGGAAGTGGGTTGAAAACCAGGTAACCCGGCACTGCAGGAAATAACCCCTCTTATATTGCTCCAGGAAAGTGCCAGCGAGGTAGCAATTCTGCCTCCTCCCGAAAATCCGGCAGTATAAATCCGCGTTGAATCAATACTGTACCGGCTTGTAACATCATCGTAAAACATTCTGACAACATATTCAATGTTGGCAACACCGTTGGCAGAATTATCGGAACCGGCCACAATGTATCCGAATTTTTCGGCCACTGAAGAAAAAAGCTTTACGGGTAAACGACCATCGGCATGCGGATCGAAACACAATAAAACCGGCCATTTTTTCTCAGCAGTATAGTTGCTGGGCAGATAAATCTCATACCTCTGAGAACTGTCATACCGGCAAGTAACTTTAAAAATACGGTTTGTATCTGCTGTAACAATTAAAAAATTCTGGCAGTTTTCATGTTTTTCTGAACAGGCTAAAAACAGAAAAGGCAAATAAATAATCAGAAAAAGACTCTTTTTCATAGAAAGATAGTTAGTCTGCACTGTCAACCTTCATATTCCTGAGCCGCATAAGAGCCTCAATGAAATAATAGTCAGCATAAATAATCGGTACATCCACTTCCGAATTCTGTGGCTTGCTTCCTACCGAATGGGAAAGAATCGCATCCGATTCATCAGGAGCCAGATAATGCCTGGTAAGAGAAGTGAGAATACGACAAGCAGTATGAAGGTAATAAGAACCTGTGTCCTTATCAGGAACAAGGGATGCAAGTTCAATAAGAGCCGAAGCAGCAATGGCACCAGCTGAAGCATCTTTCGGTTCATCGGGTATATTGGGAGCATCAAAATCCCAGTAAGGAACGCCGTCAGACGGAAGCCGTTCAATAAAATGATCAGCCAGATTACGGGCGGTGGTTAAAAATTCCTTCATTCCGGTTTCGCGGTAACTCATGGTAAAACCATAAATACCCCATGCCTGACCACGCGCCCACATAGACTCGTCGAAAGCTCCCTGCCAGGTTTTCAGGCTGTCGACCTGGCCGGTTTCATCATCATATACCACCACATGCACTACCGAATTGTCGCGCCTGATCTGATTCTTCATTGTTGTAATTGCATGCCGGATAGCTATTTCTTTATAAGCCGGCCTGCCGTTATGCGAAGCCCAGAAAAGAAGTTCCAGGTTCATCATATTGTCAATGATGGTATTATGTTTCCATCCTCGTTTCTCCCTTTGCCAGGGCCACGACAGAATAGTTCCAACCCTGGGATTGAACAAGGCAACCAGGGAGTCGGCCGTTTCGAGCAAAATACTTTTATAAAGGGAATCACCGGTGATTCGTAATCCGTTTCCAAAACTGCAATACATCATAAAACCCAGGTCATGATTTTTTTTCTGCATCTTTTTTACCGGCTCAAGGTAGGCAGTCCAATGACGGGCCTGGTTCAGCAAAATGCTGTCGTCAGTGAATTCAGCCATATACCATAAGATTCCCGGCCAGAAACCACTGGTCCAGTCATAGATTCCCACTGTTTTCCATTGATTGCTTCCCTTTGGTATCATGCGGGGCATTAACGCTGTATCAGGCAAATGTTGAAGAGTTCTTAAAATCTTCTGATTCGCCATTTGCAGCCAGTGATCAGGCTGAATACATTCCTTTCTTCGACAGGATGATATAACAACAATCAGAACAGTTGTAAGGGTTAAAATTCTTTTCATCTCCTTTAAAAGTTTTTCAGACTTTTAGATGGCTAAAGGTAAGGATAAATTTGGTTAGCTGAGCCCCAATATTTTCATTGGTGATCAAACAGGATGACTCAGGATCTGGTTTTTCGGCATCTCCTTCAAGAATCTAAGATATTAACCTGTACAAAAATGAGAAATTATGGATCAGCAGATTTAAGACAACCTTATGAAGAAAAAATAGCTGCCGTTAGCAAAAACGGCAGCTATGAAACCCTAACCTCAACGATGGAAAAAGCACAAGGGTTTACCGCATGATTCTTCTGTTCAGTTTGCGAATTGCCTCCTGAATTGTTTCGTCGGGCTTAATATAATTGTAATCGCCCCAGAAGCTTTCATCCTTGAAATAATCTACCTGATCGGCAAAAACATCACTCATCCTGGCTGATTCACGGTAAGCATACCGGTTAATATTGGTGGTATCTATGTCGGTCACCGCCATCTCACTCATTACAGTGAAAGTAGTATTAAACAGCTTTTTCTTCCACTTGCATCTAAATCTTAGTTCGGAGCGGACGTAATTCAGATACCACTTGTTATTGAATTCCTTGTAGTTGACCAGATAATTTCCGCTGAGGGTTTCTACCTGCATCGAAACGGGTTTCTTCTTTACCAGAACATTGCTGGCCAGATGAAGGCCTATGTCGCTTAAACGAAACTCCAATCCGGTAATGGCCAGGTTGTTAACATCAAGGTAGATTTTACCGCTGTAAAGAGGTTCATTCACATCAGGCTTCTGATCAAACTCAATAACATAACAGTCTTTGTCATTGACCGTAGCCATGCCTGTAAGACTGTACTTATAAAATTTCATATAATCCGGATCGAGCAGTATTTCCGGATTTTTGACTACATCGAGCAGGAAAACCGTTTTAGGACCTCCCTGCAGTTTAAACGTAACAGTATCCATCCTCTCTACGTCCTGGCTTTTTCTCCCTTTGTAAATTTTTACCCGGTCCTCATCATAGGCTTTATTATAGGGGGCTTTATAGACATCCAGAATGGCTTCGGCCAGTTCCACATAGCTTCGGTTCTTTTTAATGGCTTCTCTGTAGAACCCGGTCACCATAGCCGGTTTAACCGGATAATTTTCTTCGATACGCCGCATGGCAGCCTGTAAAAGCGTAAGCGGATCGTTCGATCGGATAATAACTTCAGTGATAGGAATGGGCTCCGGCTCCATGGAAATAATGTATCCTTCCTTTGTCAGTTCCGCCAGATCAACCTGAAAATTCCGATAGCCAAGATGGGTGATCCCAAGTTTTCCCCCGGCCAGACTAACGGGCACTTTAAGCACAAATTCTCCGTCGGAATTGGAGACAGTTCCTATGCTATGGCCCACCACATGAACATTCGCAAAAATTATCGGCTTTTTGGTAAGCTTATCAACGATCTTCCCGTTGAAGGTAACAACTTTTGATGTATCATCTTTCATCAAAGGTATTGCCTTTGCATTTCCTGCAAGCAAGAAAATTATTACTCCTGTCAGGAGAATGCTTCCTTTTAAATACATTTTTGATTTCATGGGTTTATTATTTACTTTGAAAACAATAGACCAAAATTTGACTTTACATAAATAATGACAATTGTTGACCCTTTCCCCCTATTTTTTGTCCTAAAGCAAGGTGGTAAAGAATATAGAAAAAGACCAATTCCCTTTGTCTCCTGATGGGAAATGGGAAATCAGCAGGAAATTTCCTATTTCCTATTTCCTGCCTGAAATCACGCTTTGAAAAAAGAACCTCATTGAATGGGAAATGGGAAATCTGAAATGGGAAATTAAAAGATCTGAAACCTAACAACCCGACAACAACGACAACTCAGATAACCTGACAACTCAGACAATCCGACAACATTGTCCTTAATCCCCTACGGGGAAAATGATCTTTTTTATTGTCTTTTTTGCTATTGTCCTTAATCTCCTGACGGAGAAATGGAATCGATTTTATTGTGAAACGTGCTATTGTCTTTCATCCCCTGCGGGGAAATGGAATTTATTTTATTGTCTGTTAGGCTATTGGCTTTTATCTCCTCCGGAGAAATAGGATACATGTCATATAAATTTTAATTCATTAACAAGGAAATCAATAAATTATTAATTGGTTGTGTTTGCCCGTCAGGGCATGAAGGACAATAGAAATCCGGAATAATACCCATCAATTTGCCGTTAGGGCATTAAGGACATTGGTTTAATAAGAAATTCATTCACTACGCTTACGCGTCAGGGTATGAAGGATAATAGCTAAATCAGCAATCCATTAATTCTGTTCCCCCTTAGGGACATGTAGGATAATGAACTGGAAGAAACGACATTATTCCTTTCGCCGGTAGGCGATAAAGGTCAATGGATCAAAATGCAGATTATTTTATTTTCCCCATCAGGGGATTAAGATAAATGCTGGCGGGTTAGCAGATTTTCAACAATTATAGCAATGACAAAAGTCTTATTTTAACCCACAACAAGTATTAGAAAATGCGCATTATATATCAAGAGATTTCTTCATTATACTTCAAAGAATTTATGGATGCCCAGGCAATAGCCAGACCCAAATGAATCAGTTCGTTTGCACTCTCAAAGTGTAACTCGGGATTGAAGAAAAATACTGGATATAACGTTGCATGAAAAGAAACCTGGCCATTATGGGACTAGCCTTCCTGAACCAGAATATCAGGAGGAAAATGGTATTTGCCATGCATTACATCATAGATTGCTATCGGCAGATCGGTGTAAAGTTCATCCTTAAAGACACAACCTTTAAAACCGGCTTCAACCAGGGTTTTAAGGTAAGCTTTATCAGTGTACATGGTAATAGCAATAAAAAGGATATGAGGATACAACCAGAGTGCTTTCCGCGTAGCCTCAATCCCTCCCAATTGCGGCATTTCGAGATCTATCAGAACAAGATCGGCCAGTGCCAGATTCTCATTGTTCAGAAGCTCCAATCCGCTTTTCACTTCGGCAATAATTTCAATATTCTTGCTTTTCCGCAGATAGAACCGAAGTCCTTCCAGAAATTTCTCATTATCGTCGGCAAGAATAAGTTTCATATCATAAAGAAATCATTGGTATGATAAATTTAAAAAAAACTCCTTTCCCTGGTTCACTGGCAGCAATGAATTTTCCGGCCATTGATTCTACACGGCTCCGAATATTGAGTAATCCTAATCCCTTTCCTGGTTTTTCCAGCAGGGTTATATCGAATCCTTTCCCGTTGTCAGAATATTCTATTATCACAGATTTTTCTTTCTTGGAAATATGCAATGAAATAGATGAAGCTTCTCCATGCCGGAGTGAATTATTTACTAATTCAATGATTGTGCGGTAAAGGCTTGCTTCATATATTTCGGGTAATCGCTCAGAAAACCCAAAATCAGCTTGAATAGTCACAGGGTATGCTTCCTGAATTTTGCTTAAGAACGCTTCGAGAGCGGTTTGCAAACCATAATTCCGTAGAAGATGCGGGCTCAGGTTGTTTGAAATATCACGCATCGTGCGCAATGCAAAATCAATGTTTTCGTATATTTTCCCAATAAGTACTTTTTGCTGGTATAAATCGGGTTCTTCCTGAAGCATCTGAACATACATCTTCCCGGTTGAAAGCAAAGGCCCAAGCTCATCATGCAGGTCACCGGCCAGCCGGGCTCTTTCCTTCTCCTCTCCGGTTACAATGGCCTGAAGCATTTTCTGTTCAGTATACTTGCGGTCAGTAATATCTCGGGCCAGATACAAAAGAAGATTTTCTGATCCATACACAAGAGGAAAAACGGCTATTTCTACCGGTATTCTTTCCTTGGTTCTTGTAATAAGGGATATTTCTAACAATGGAAGTGCCTGATAATCCATCCCTCCTAATATTTTCCTCAGAAATCCTCTTTCTTCTTCGTCCATAAACTGCCCTACATCCATATCGAGTATTTCATTTTCAGTAAATCCTGTCTTATGCAAAAAAGCAGGATTGGCATCTCTCAATCTTCCTTCCGGTGTGGTGATAATAATCATATCATTCATCCCGATAAAAATGCTGCGAAATTTTTCCTCACTTTGCCGGTAGGCCGTTTCCATTTTCTTTCTTTCAATAATTTCCTTTTCAAAGGCTTTGTTCGTTTCAGCCAGATTCTTACTGAGCTGGTTGTAATAGCGTGTATTGTCCTCAGCAAACTTGTTTAAGGTAGAAAAGACCAGCATGATGAGTGTTGTAAAAAATACTGCCACAGTGAATTGAAGAGCCCAGGGAAAGACAGAATGCACGTACTCTTCCACAGGAAAGGAATATTGCCTTCGGCCTGAGAGAAACAAAAATCCAATAACCAGCGCTGTGATAACAGATGTCAGAACCAGGTGGATTCCTGCCCTTTCATTGATCAGCATGGTAGCTAATAGACTCCCTATAAGCAGGTATTGAAAACCAGCTCCCATCACTCCGGCTGACCACCATGATGCCGTTCCCATCAGATAACAGGCAAATACAAATACCAGAGTTTTAAACCGGTATCCTGTTTTACCAGAGAAAATCAACATAAGTAAAAAGATAACATACAAAATACCTCCCAGAATGGTATTGCTCAGTGATCCAGTAACCGGATCCCTTAAAAACGCCAGAACAAGTATTGGAAACCCAAAAACAGCTGTAATAGAAAGAATTGCATTGGTCAGCTTGTTTCTTACTTCATTGAGATCGCCCGGAACAGTTTTAGGCAAAAGAAATGATGACAAAAATTTTTTTATCATGAGAATAATGAATCAATTGATAAATTTACCAAAAAATTCGATTCATATTTTTCCTGAAAAACCGGAAACAGTAAGGAATTATAATCTGATCATTCAGCTTTTCATTTTCTTTCCAAAAAGTAACCAATATGAAAAAACTTGCCAACTATTTTTTCCAGGGTTTATTGCTGATTGCACCCGCTGGTCTTACTATCTACATTCTCTACCTCATTTTCCGCTTTATCGACGATCCGCTGCAAACTTACATTAAAGACCTGACCGGAATTACTATCCCTGGCCTTGGACTGGTAGTTATTGTGCTTTTTCTTACTCTGCTGGGCTTCATCGGCAATTTTGTTGTTACTGATCCTGTTACAAGTCTTATTGAACGGCTCATCCGCAAAGCTCCTGTGATTGAAATGATTTACACTTCACTCAAGGATTTTCTTTCTGCATTTGTAGGCAAGGATCGACGTTTCAATAAGCCGGTGAGAGTAGTTGCTGATGCTAATACTGGTTTTGAAAAATTGGGATTTATTACTGAAGACGATCTTAAGAGTTTTGGAGTTAAGGGAAAAGTGGCTGTTTATTTTCCGTATTCGCTGTCATTCATGGGCGAATTGTTTCTGGTACCGGCCGACAGGGTTATCCCTATTGATTTACCGGCAGCAGAAGTAATGAAATTCATTGTCGCAGGAGGACTAACAAAAATGACTCAAACCGGGGAAGAGGAAACCGAAGAAAAAAAGTAAAATTGTTTTTTCACAGCACCATCATGCTGCATCCACGTATCTCGGCCTGGTCCATCCTTCCAAAGATTTCAAAGCTGCCATCATCATGCAAAAGACCCAGGTCACCGGTTGCTATAAATGGACATGACCATATATTAGCCAGATCAATTATGTTAATCCCACCTGATTTCTCAGGTCCCATCAAATGCAGAGGGTCATAAGGATCTCTCACAAAAACTCTCATCCACGGTGGCGCAGAAAAAACACCCTTCCCTTTGGAATAGGCCTGAGAAAGAAGTTCCGTCATACCATATTCAGAATGCACCGCCTCTATACTGAACTGACGGTAAAGAATTTCATGAACCTCATTTCGTATGAGTTCCTTTCTTCGGCCTTTCATACCGCCTGTTTCCATAACAATTGTATTCCGGAGCTTCACAGGATACTTTTCAGCAAAATCAAGAAGAGCAAAAGTAACCCCCAACAGAAGGGCAGGCTGATTCTTCCGTTCCAGCTCGCTTAGCACTTCGGCAAGCTCCTCCTGATTGTAAAGAAAAAAACCGCTTTGAGAATGTTTGCTAAGCCTGATGAGCTGGTCAACCATATAGACCAGCGAGGAACCGGTTCTTTCAAGATAAGAAGGCAACAGACCCAAAATACAATATTGTGATGGATCTCCGTAAAACATTCGGAAACTCTTCAGAAAACTTTCCCTATATAGATTGAGCGATGCAACATAATGGTGGCTGGTTCCCATTCCTCCAGTACCCGTGCTGGTAAAAATCATTTCCGGCTCACCCGGAGCTGCATAAATTTTGTGCTCCTTGAAGAATTCCACTGGTAAAAAAGGTATCTCTTCTAATGAATTTACATTCCCGGGATTACGTTTGAGCGATTTGGAAAAAGCCTGATATACCGGATTGCTTTTATAATGAAACCGGTACATTTCAAGGGCAAGCGATGCAAATTCATCTTTTCCCTTTATAGCAAAAATATCTTCTTCAGAGATATGCATCAAATAAATAGGGTTTGCTTTTGTTTAATCCCTTATTTAAAATTCGGCCAGTTCTTAAAGCGATTTAACCCAATTCGTCAATTGATACAATCAATTGACTAATCTCGGTTTAACCCAATTCGTCATTTGAAAAAATCAATTGACGAATCGACTAACAAAATCTAATCATTCCGAAGGTTCGGAATGAAAGATTTTGATAAGTCGGGGTTACCTCGATAAGTCAATAGAAACAAGTTGTTTATATATTTATTGTGTTTCTATTGACTAATCTCGGTTTAACATGTTTTACATGTCATCTTTTTGAGCAAAGATAAGCTATGTTCAGATTTTGTAAAGAGAAATGTAAACAAGGATAGAATAAACCCATAGTCCGGATAGAAAATTCATATTGTACTCAGTGGTAATAAATACTCACCACAGATGAGAGTAAATACAGGAGGGAGTGAATAATTTCAATGACGAACAAAACTGGTCCAGGTCGGTAATCTGTTATTTCACTCTTTCCCCGCAGATGGCTGGAGCTTTTCTATCTTACGGAAGGATGTTATAATTCCCTTGATCAAAGCCGAACTGAAACCATTGTGCTCCATTTCGTTCAAGCCTGAGATAGTAATACCCATCGGAGTTGTAACCTTATCAATTTCCTTTTCGGGATGCTGTCCCCTTGTAAGTACAAGCCCTGCTGCACCTCTCAGTGTCTGGGCAGCTATAAACTGTGCTGTTTCAGAAGGAAAGCCAATTTCTATTCCTCCTTGCGTCATGGCCCGGAGAAAACGAAGAGCAAAAGCTATTCCGCATGCTCCCAGAACAGTCGATGCTTCCATCAGATCTTCTCCAACCACAAGAGTCTTCCCAAGGAGGCTGAAAAGCTCCTGTACCTCCTCCAATGCTTCTTTATCATCCTCCTGTGCGGCAAGACAGGTAATTGATTCACCAATGGCTACAGCAGTATTGGGCATAATCCTCACTACCGGAACACGGTTACAGAATGAACGAATCTGTTCAATAGTAAAGCCTGTGACCGATGAAACCAGAATGTGTCTTTCAGGATTGAGTGTATGTTGGATTTCCTCCAGTAAGGACTGCATTTGATGGGGTTTGACAGTAACCAGGATAAGGCGGCTTTCTTCCACCGCTTTTCTGTTATCGGAAGTAACCTGAATGTTTTTCTCCTGAAGATGATTGAGAAGCTGAAGTTTACGGCGCGTGACAATGAGGTCTTCAGCAAGGAACTTTCCTGTTTGGAGTAAGCCGGAAGCCAGGGAAATTCCAAGATTTCCTCCTCCGAGAATGGCGATACGAAAATTGTTTACCATATTTTAGATTCTATAAGGGGACAGGTTTACATTGACAAGAAGTGCGGGCAAGCCCGCACTTCTCAATTTCAGAATACCGAAGCGAAAAATATTTATTAACCACGAATGGCTTTGATTCCGGGAAGTTCTTTTCCTTCAATGTACTCGAGCATTGCGCCGCCACCGGTCGAAACATAGCTGATCTTGTCGGCCAGTTTATTTTTATTGACAGCTGCCACGGAGTCACCACCACCCACCAGGCTGAAAGCTCCGGCAGCGGTAGCTTCGGCAATGGCTTTCGCAATGGCGCTGGTACCAGCGGCAAATTTCTCAAATTCAAAAACACCCATTGGACCGTTCCAGAGAATGGTTTTCGAGTTCTTAATGACTCCGGAGAACAGCGCTATGGTTTCAGGCCCGATATCCAGTCCCATCCAGCCATCGGGTGTTTCATTTACTTTGGTTACTGAAGTATTTGCATTGGCATCGAAAGCATCTCCGTTCACGGCATCAACCGGCAGATAAACCTTAACCCCTTTTGCTTTCGCTTTTTCCAGTATCTGAAGGGCTACATCAAGCTTGTCTTCTTCACAGAGCGACTTTCCTATCTTTCCTCCCTGCGCCTTAATAAAGGTATAGGTCATTCCACCGCCGATAATAAGATTGTCCACTTTTTCGAGCATGCGTTCTATCACCATAATTTTGTCGCTAACTTTGGCACCGCCCATGATAGCCGTAAAAGGATGATCCGGTGAATGCAGTACCTTATCCATGGCTTTCAGTTCAGCCTCGATCAGATAACCGAACATGCTCTTGCCGGGAAAATGGGCAGCAATCAGGGTAGTTGAAGCATGGGCACGGTGAGCCGTACCAAATGCGTCGTTTACGTAACAATCGGCCAGTGAAGCCAGTTTGGCTGTAAATTCTTTCTGACGTTTCTTCATTTCTTCCTTGGCTGCCTTTTTTTCTTCTTCCGATACCCCATCGGGCAGTTTGGGCTTGCCTTCTTCTTCCAGATAAAACCGAACGTTCTCCAGCAGCAAAACCTCACCTGGCTTAAGAGATGCTGATAGATTTTTTGCTGATTCTCCTACACAGTCGTCAGCGAATTTCACCTCCCTGCCTAAATGTTTTGAAAGAACCGGAATAACATGCTTCAGAGAGTATTTTTCCTGTGGAACTCCATCAGGACGGCCAAGATGTGACATCAGAATGCAGCTCCCTCCGTCTTTCAGTATCTTGTTGATGGTGGGTAATGCACCCCGGATGCGCGTATCATCTGTCACCTCAAAGGTTTTCTTATCAAGCGGAACATTAAAATCAACCCGCACAATGGCCCGCAGGCCTTTAAAATTGAAATTGTCTATCGTTACCATATGCATCAAAATTTAAACATGTGCCATAAAAATCATACAAACCTAACTGAAAATCATCAAATAGCCAAATTTTACCCTTTCATCCCGGTGCTTGAATTAAAGGGAAAAAGCATTTACTTTGCAGCTTGTTCGTATGTTATTCCGTGACGTCATAGGGCAGAAACCTGTTATTCAGAACCTGATCCGCTCGGTGCAGGAGGGCCGGGTAAGCCATGCACAGATGCTGTTTGGTCCCGAAGGTTCCGGAAAACTTCCACTGGCCCTGGCCTATAGCCGCTATATCCTGTGCACTTCGCGTACTCCGGAAGATGCCTGCGGACATTGCATTTCCTGTCAGAAAATATCCAAACTGATTCATCCCGACCTTCATTTTGTGTTTCCGGTCTTCAGGGAAAAAACAGCCGAAAAAGTTACCAGCGAAAAGTACCTTTCCCTCTGGCGCTCTTTTGTGCTGAACAATCCCTATTTCTCTTATAACCAGTGGATGAAAGCCCTCGATTCGGAAAACAAACAGGGAATGATTTATGTGGAAGAAAGCTCTGAGATTCTCCGGAAACTTAGCCTGAAGCCTTACGAATCAGATTGGAAGGTAATGATTATCTGGCTGCCTGAACGCATGCACCCGGCCGCCTCTAATAAGCTTCTGAAAATACTGGAAGAACCTCCCGATCAGACATTGTTTATTCTCATCAGCGAAAACACTCAGGCTATTCTTCCTACTATTCTTTCAAGGGTTCAGATGATCCGTGTGCCCCGTCTGCAGGATTCTGAAATCGAAAAAGCCCTTCAGGATAAATTTTCTGTCGAAAAAACACAATCGCGCAGAATTGCGCTTCAGGCAGGAGGAAACTTTGCCCGTGCCCTATCTCTCCTGAACCTCTCAGGCGAAGATCAGCAGTTTGAGCGGTTCGTGACTCTTATGCGCCTGGTATGGAAAAAAAACATATCCGAAATTATTGGCTGGGTTGATGAGCTGGCATCCGTAGGACGGGAAGAACAAAAGGAATTTATGCAGTATGCTCTCTCGCTGATACGCGAAAACCTCCTTCTGAACCTGAAACTTCCCTTTGCCCATCGCCTTACCGATTCGGAACTCGATTTTTCCCGCAAATTTTCTGCTTTTATTCATTCAGGAAACATTGAACAGATTCACAATGCTTTTTCTGAAGCTCAGGCCCACATCGAAGCCAATGCCTACGATAAACTGGTGCTGTTCGATCTGGCTCTATCACTTTCTGAAATAATCCGTAAATAATCAATTTTCTGTATCTTTGCATTTTTGCCGGAATCTTTCCGGCACCCAAACAGGATACTAAAATGAGCGCTCAAAATATAGAAGGAATTCACCAAAGAGGATGCTGTAAACTTACGCCCGGAGGCGGGGATTTTCAGCGATGCATCCAGGACGGATGCAGTAAGCTTGGTGTTTACAACTGGCTTTCCGATCTTCCTGCCGACGGAGAAATTTCAGAAGTAGTCGAAATCCGCTTCAAAAACACGAGGAAAGGTTTTTATTACAACATCAATCAACTGGTTCTTCAGCAGGGCGACATTGTGGCGGTGGAAGCCACTCCCGGCCATGACATTGGCGTTGTATCGCTCACGGGTGAGCTGGTGCAGCTGCAAATGAAAAAATACAAGGTTACCACTCCGGCTCAGGAACTGAAAAAGATATACAGAAAAGCCAAACCGGCCGATATAGAAAAATGGATGGAAGCCATTGCCCTGGAAGAAAGTACCATGCTGAAGGCAAGAAAAATTGCCGAAAGCCTTCACCTGGAAATGAAGATTGGCGACGTTGAATACCAGGGAGATAAAACCAAGGCCATCTTCTATTATATTGCCGACGACAGGGTTGACTTCAGGGAGCTCATTAAAATCCTGGCCGATGAATTTAAGATCCGGGTTGAAATGCGGCAGATTGGTGCACGACAGGAAGCAGGTCGTATTGGCGGCATCGGTCCCTGCGGCAGGGAGCTTTGCTGTACCACCTGGCTTACCAATTTTGTTTCAGTTACTACCAGCGCGGCCCGCTACCAGGAAGTGTCGCTCAACCCTCAGAAACTGACTGGTCAGTGCGGTAAACTTAAATGCTGTCTCAATTACGAACTGGATGTTTATCTGGACGCACGGCACGATTTTCCCGACACCTCAGAACCACTCCGTTTTGAGGAAGGACTTGCCAGACTCCAGAAAACCGATGTTTTCCGCCGCATAATGTGGTATAGCCTTAACGAGGATGAAACTTCCCTTATACCTATTCCGGTTGAAAAAGTGCAGGAACTCACTGAACTGAACCGTAAGGGCATTCTACCCAAAATCCAGACAACCGGATACTCCCAAATACCGGTTTCTCCGCCCGCAGAAAACGGTTTTACCGATGTTATAAGTTCCCAGAGTGTTACCCGGTTCGACAAACCTAAAAACAAACATAAAAAAGGCCGCAGTCGTTCAAATAACTCCAATAACCAGGCGAATTCCCCAACTAATGAAAGCTCTTCTGACTAACCTTTCGGTTTTTGTTTTTTTGCTGCTGTTCACTTCATGCGACCCCCGGATGGTCTTCGAAAAGAACCAGCGCATCCCCGGAGGATCGTGGGATGCCACTCAGCCGGTAGAATTTGAGGTATTTATTCCCGACACTCTTCAACCCTTCAATATGTATGTGAATATCAGGAATAAAGGATCCTATTCCTATAGCAACCTGTTCCTGTTTATAACCATAACCTCACCTTCCCGCGAAAAGCTGACCGATACCGTTGAATTTACCCTCGCCGACAACAAGGGAAAATGGTATGGAAAAGGTATCGGTGATCTGTATTTCCTGCGAGCACCATGGAAAAGGAATATCCGTTTTCCGCATACAGGCATTTATCAGTTTCGTTTAACCCAGGGTATGCGTACCAATCCTTTACCAGGGATCACCGATATCGGTATGCGGATTGAAAAAGTTCATTGATCAGGGTAAGCCGTGGGGAAGAATAAGCTGAGGAAATTTGCCGAAATGAAAACGTTTCCCAACGTTTTCGAACCTACACTTGCCGAAATTATGCAACAACCTTTCCCGTTGAAGACGAAGTGGAATCAGGTCTATTTCAACAACACACATCCCATTACACTTGAACTTGGCTGCGGACGGGGTGAATATACCACCGGTCTGGCTGTGCTCAACCCGGAACGTAACTACATCGGGGTTGACATCAAAGGCGCCAGAATCTGGCAGGGGGCAAAGTTCGCTCTCGAAAACCAACTTTCCAACGTGGCCTTTATCAGAACCCGTATTGAATTCATTACTTCTTTCTTTGGTCCCTCCGAAGTGGATGAAATCTGGCTTACATTTCCTGACCCCCAGGAGAAAAAACGAAGGGCAAAAAAACGCCTCACAGGCGCCCGTTTTCTTAATGCTTACAGAACCTTTGTCAGACCAGGCGGAACCATCCACCTGAAAACCGACCACCAGGGCCTGTATGAGTATACTTTGAAACTCCTTGCTTTCAACCATCAGCAGCCAGAAGTCTTCACCACCGATCTGTATGGTTCTTCCCTTGTCGGAACTGCCGGCGCCATTCAAACCTTTTACGAAAAGATGTTTCTAAGTGAGGGGAAAAAAGTATTCTACCTGGCGTTCGCCCTTAAAACGGACCATGAATATGCCGAACCCGACGAAACAGAATAAGTCAAATGACTTTTTTGAACAGGTGTACGAAGTAACACGAAAAATTCCCTTTGGAAGGGTTACTTCCTATGGTGCCATTGCCCGTTACCTGGGAACGGCCCGTTCAGCCCGCATGGTTGGCTGGGCCCTTAACATTTGTCATTCACACCCCCATTATGTGCCAGCACACCGCGTAGTCAACAGGCAAGGACTTCTTACCGGGAAAATGCATTTCGGAACTCCTACAGCCATGCAACAGCTTCTCGAAAACGAAGGTATTAAAGTAGTTAATGACCGTGTGGTAAACTTTAAGAAACTTTTTTGGGATCCCTCCAAAGAATTATGACAAATGTTTGCAGGTTATAACTCTTTTTTTTATTACTTTGCTGTTTAAATTTAATTTAAATAAAAATTATGTCGTTTTCACAGGAAGCCGTTTGGAATGAACTGAGAAAAGTTATACACCCCGCCACGGGCAAACCTGTTACCGAAATGGGAGTAGTTCAGAATATTTCGGTTGGTGACAATTCAGTGCATGTTATCCTGGCCTTTCCTAAGCCAACCGATCCATTAGCCGGCTCCATTAAGAAGGCTATCACACAAACCATACAATCAGTTTTTGGTACAGGTATTCAGGTCTCTTTCGAAACCATCGCCAAAAAAGAGCCCCATGAAGAAAGCAACCAACCGGAAGCACTGGCTGGGGTAAAGAACATTGTAGCAGTGGCATCCGGCAAGGGAGGAGTTGGCAAATCAACCGTTGCCGTTAATCTGGCTGTAGCAACTGCCTTGCAGGGGTATCGGGTAGGTCTGGTAGATGCCGATGTCTATGGCCCTTCAGTACCCAAGATGTTCGGAGCAGAAGACCTAAGACCGATTTTAAAGACGGAAAATGGAAAGGAACTGATTGTTCCTGTTGAAAAATTCGGAATTAAAGTTTTATCAATAGGATTTTTTGTAAACGCCTCCGATGCTTTAATCTGGCGTGGTCCCATGGCCACCAGCGCTCTCCGGCAGCTTCTCACGCAGGGTGACTGGGGTGAACTGGATTACCTTTACATTGACCTGCCTCCCGGAACAGGAGATGTGCATCTGACCATAGTTCAGGAAGTACCGGTAACTGGTGCTGTAATCGTTAGTACCCCCCAGCATGTGGCGCTGGCAGCCGTCATCAAAGGAATCAGCATGTTCGAAAATGCCGCTATTAAGGTTCCTGTACTGGGCCTCATTGAAAACATGTCATATTTCACTCCTCCGGAATTACCCGATAAAAAATACTATATCTTCGGGAAACACGGATGCCGCAACCTGGCTGAAAAGCTTAAGCTTCCGCTCCTTGGGGAAATTCCTATTGATGAAAACATATGCCAGGACAGCGATTCAGGCCGGCCTTCCGTCCTTGAACAGAATACGCCTGTTGCCAAAGCCTTTATGGAATTAGCCCTGAATGTGATAGAGCAGGTCGATATACGAAATAAAACAATGGAACCAACAAAAAGAGTGATTATTAAACACTAACACGAAAAAATTCCTTGCATGCAAAATAAAGAAGAAATCATCCGCAAAATCAATTTAACCCTCGATCAGATACGGCCTTACCTCCAGGCCGACGGGGGCGACGTAATCCTCAGTGAAGTTACTGATGATCTTACGGTAAAGGTGCGTCTGACGGGCGCCTGCCATGGCTGTCCTTTCAGCATGCAGACACTTAAAGCCGGCGTGGAACAGGCCCTGCGGCACAGCGTGCCCGAAATAAAGGAAGTACAATCAGTTCAGTAATTTCCGATTCCCCATTTCCATGAATAAGGATTTAGATTGCATACAATGATTCTATTCAGGAAATTGGAAATGGGAAATTGCCAATGATCTCCATTCGTCGCTTCCATAAACTCCTGCCCGGGAATAATCGAAGGGCACAAAACCAATCTTTCTGGCAACGGATAACCTTTTCAAACGGAAATCGAAATTTTCGGGATCTGTAAATCCTGGATCGGCAATTATTGAATGGAGATCCTTGCCGGATTTTTGCCATTCGGCAAAACTCAGTTTTCCGAACCGGATATCGCGGGTACGTGTATCCCAGTAACAATTTTTATCCGAAGTACCATGAATTAACAAATTCAACCGGGCTAATAAAAATTTTTGTTAAACCCGGATTATGCATCAGGAGCTTAAGCGAACTAATGCATAGTGGGTTAGCTTAAGGCCTGGCATCCGGGT